>NZ_CAJPHA010000018.1:0-191936 GCF_905339895.1 Burkholderia sp. BCC1988 | reverse complement strand
CTTGGAAGCCTGGGAATCGATAATGGCGTTCATCACGCCCTCCTTTCTAAAAAAGTTCTAGAAATTGGTGACGTGAGCGCCGTTCAGGAAGCGGGGCCGGTGCAAATATCGCCGCACGGCTGCTTGGTGAAGCTTTCCGAGCCTGGCGGACGCAGGATGGTCCGTCGCAACGCTCCTCGGAAAACGGGAGGGATTGTAGCAAATCGGCGCGGGAAATGCGCGCCGCGCGCGGCATCGGCGCGCGTGGGCGCAATGAAAGGGTCAGTTCTCCGCGCCGACCCAAGCCTGTTCGCGCAACCGCGCGCGCAGGCGCGCGACGGCCTGGCTGTGCAGCTGGCACACGCGCGACTCGCTGACCTCGAGCACCGCGCCGATCTCGCGCAGGTTCAGCCCGCGCTCGTAGTACAGCGACATCAGCAGCTTCTCGCGCTCGGGCAGCCGGTCGATCGCGTCGACGAGCGCCTCGCGCAGGTGGTCGTCGAGCAGCGCCGACAGCGGATCGGCGTGATCGACGCGATAGCGGTCGAGGAACGGCTCGTCGTCGGCCGCGCGGTCGAAATCCTCGTAATAGATGAGCTGGCTGCCGTGCAGGTCCTGCAGCATCCCCTGGTATTCGTCGAGCGGCATCTTCAGGTGCTGCGCGATCTCGGTCTCGCTCGCCGAGCGGCCGAGCTGCTGCTCGACCTGGTGCACCGCGTGCTCGACCTCGCGCGACGTCTTGCGCAGGCTGCGCGGCAGCCAGTCGTTGCTGCGCAGCTCGTCGAGCATCGCGCCGCGGATGCGCTGGGTCGCGTAGGTCTCGAACTGCGCGCCCTGGTCTTCCTTGTAGCGGCCGGCCGCGTCCATCAGGCCGATCATGCCGGCCTGGATCAGGTCGTCGAGGTCGACGCTCGCCGGCATCTTCGCGACGAGCTGCAGCCCCAGGCGCCGCACGAGCGGCGCGTATTGCGCGAGCACGTCGGCCTGGGTCATCTTTCCCTGAGCGTTGTACATCATGGCTCTCTCCTTGCGGTGGCGCTCACGCGGCGTGCGCCGCACCCGCCTCGTAAGACGGCTTGCCGCCCGCATGCACGGCGCGCCCCGCGCCCGTGCCCGGGCGCATCGGCCAGTACAGCAGATCGGCGGCAATCTGCCGGTAATCGCGCGCGGCGGCCGACGATGGAAACGCGTCGACCGCGGTATGCATCAGGTCGCGCGCATGCTCGACGAGCGGATCGGCGTTCACGCAGCCGGCGTCGGCGATCGACACCGTCAGGTAGCGGCTCGCGACGCCCGCGAGGTTGTCGAATGCGGTCCTCGCGTCGGCGTGGCTGCCGACGTGATTGGTCAGCACGCGGAACTGCGCGACCGCGTGCGCGAAATGCAGCCGCTTCATGCACGCGTACGCCTCGGTGATCGCCTGCGCGGCGACCCGCGTGACGATCAGCACGTCGTGCGCCTCGCGCGCGAGCGCGGAGAACCCGCCGTCGGCGCCGAGCTGCGCGTCGACCAGCACGATGTCGGCCTGGCCGTCGACGAAGTCGCTCAGTTCCGTATCGTCGTAGCCGTCGCGTGCGAGCCGCGCGGCTGCGCACAGGCCGAAGCCGGCCGCGACGCGCGTGCGTTCGCCGTCGCGCAGCCAGGCGCCCGCGAGCGTCGCCGTGGCCGACTGCACGTCGGCGCGCTCGTCGACGACGAGCACGTCCTTGCCGAGCGCGGTCAGCGCCGCCGCGAGGTTCACGACGGTGGACGTGCAGCCGACGCCCGCCGGCCCGCCCGTCACCGCGACGATGCGCGACGCGCGCCCGGCCAGCAGGCGCCGCAGCCCTTCGGCCTGATCGATGATCCGTTTATCCAAATCGCACCTCGTGCAGCTCGGCGGTGGAACGTGCGGTCAGTGCGGACAGCAGCGTCGGCATGTCTTCGTCTTGCGGCACGAAGGGCGAGCCGTCGCGCGGCACACAGAACGCGCTCTTCAGCAGGAATTTGGTCGACGCGACGTACAGGTTCTCCGGCACCTTCTGGCCGGTCGACACGTAGTGGACCGGCAGCTTGTAGCGGATCACCGTGTCGAGCACACCGCCGAGGTGGGTCGCCTCGTCGAGCTTGGTCAGGATGCAGCCGGCGAGATCGGGGTGTGCCGCGTGCGGATGGTCGGCCGCGCTGCGGTAGGCCTGGACGACCTCGTTGAGCGTGTCGCCGTGGCTCGTCGCGTTGAGCAGCAGCAGGCGCTGCACCGGCGCGTTCGCACCGTGCAGCATCGCGATCTGGTCGGACAGCGCGCGGTCGCGCTGGCTCATGCCGATCGTGTCGATCAGCACGATGTGCTTGTTGCGCAACTCGGACAGCGCGAGCTCGAGATCGCCCGCATCCTTCACCGCATGCACGGGGACGCCGAGGATCTTGCCGAAGATGCGCAGCTGCTCATGGCCGCCGATCCGGTAGCTGTCGGTGGTCAGCAGCGCGACCTTGCTCGCGCCGAAGCGCATCACGCAGCGCGCGGCGAGCTTCGCGGTGGTCGTCGTCTTGCCGACGCCGGTCGGCCCCATCAGCGCGAACACGCCGCCGCGCTCCATCAGCGCGTCTTCGCTCTCGAGCACCGGCAGGTTCGCCGCGAGCACCGACTGCGCCCAGTCGGCGGCCTGCTCGAAGGTCTGCGCGCCGTCGCCGGACGGCAGGTTGTCGACCAGCATGCGCACCAGCTGCGCGGAGAAGCCGGCCGAGAACAGGTGCCGGGTCAGCGCGCCGTGCACCGGGCTGCGGCGCTGGCGGTCGTGCCACATCAGGCTGTCGAACTGCGCTTCCATCATCCCGCGCATCGCGCCGAGCTCGTGCATCACCGTGTCGTTGACGATGCTCTCGACGCGCGCCTTCACCGCGTCGGCCACCGCGGCGGCGGCCTCGGCGGACAGGCGCGTGCGTTCGGCCGGCTTCGCGGCGCCCGTTTCGCCCTGGCGGGCCGTCGCAGCGGCGGCCGGCGGCATCCGGCGCTCGGCGTCGCGCACGATGTCGCGCGCCCAGGCGGCCGGCGTCGCGGGTGCGGCGTCCTGCTGCGTGCGGGCCGGCGCTTGCGGGGCGGCCGGCGCGGCCTGCGCGCGGGCGATCAGCGCTTCGCGCTGCTGGGTCAGGCGTTTCGCGTGCTCGACGAGCCACGGCGCGGGTTCGGACGCTGCCGACGGCGTGCCGGCAGCGGTGATCGGCGCAACCGGCGCAGCCGATGCCGCGGCCGTTGCGTGCGCGTCGGCATCCGCGTCGAAGGCGGTCGATTCCGCGGCCGGCTCCGTCGCTTCGGCGCGCGCGCCGAACACCGAGGAAAACACGTCCGGGAGCCCGCCCTCGCCTGCCGCATACGGATTGACGGCCGGGCGCGCGAGCCCGGCACCCGGGCGCGACACGATGCCCGGCACGGCTGCGGCCGGCACGGATTCCGGCGTGCGCGGCGGAAGGCTGCGCGCCCGGGCCGCGGCCGGCGGCGTGACCGCGGCGAGATCCGAATCGGCGAGCGCGACGATTTCGACACTGCCGTCATCGAGCGTGCGGTTCGACAGCACGACGGCGTCGGCACCCAGTGCCTCGCGCACGAGGCGGAGCGCGTCGCGGCTGGTCGCGCCGGTGAATTTGCGAATGTTCAAGCGGAACCCCCGATGACGTTAACGACTTTGATCGTGCGCGTGTCCGGCACTTCGGCATACGACAGCACTTTCAGTTGCGGCAGGCTGCGGCGCAGGAAACGCGCGAGCATCGCGCGCAGCGCGTGCTGCACCAGCAGCACGGGCGGCAGCCCGAGATTCTGTTGACGCAGCATCGCTTGCTGCGTGCCGGTCAGAAGGTTGTGCGCGAGGCCGGGTTCGAGGCCCGGGTTCGCGCCGGTGGCGAGCGCCTGCGACAGCACGCGCTCGAGATTCGAATCGAGGCCCATCACCTGCATCTCGCCCGCGCCCGGATACCACTGCTGCGTGATCGCCCGGCCGAGCGACAGCCGCACCGCGGCGGTGATCTCGTACGCGTCGCCGCGGCCCGCGTGTTCGGACACGGCCTCGAGGATCGTGCGCATGTCGCGGATCGGCACGCCTTCCTCGAGCAGGTTCTGCAGCACTTTCTGCAGCGTCGTCAGCGAGATCGTCTTCGGCACGAGGTCCTCGACGAGCGACGGCGCATCCTTGCCGGTGCGCTCGACGAGCGACTGCACTTCCTGGCGGCCGAGCAGCTCGGCCGCGTGCTGCACGACCAGATGGTTCAGGTGGGTCGCGACGACCGTGCTCGCATCGACGACCGTGTAGCCGTACACCTGCGCCTGCTCGCGCATCGCGACGTCGATCCACACGGCCGGCAACCCGAACGCCGGATCCTGCGTCGTGGCGCCCGGCAGCGCGGCCGTCACCTGGCCCGGGTTGATCGCGAGCCACTGGCCCGGGAACACTTCGCCCGTGCCGATCTCGACGCCCTTCAGCGCGATCCGGTATGCGTTCGGCCGCAGCTCGAGGTTGTCGCGGATGTGGATCACCGGCGGCAGGAAGCCGATTTCCTGCGCGAATTTCTTGCGGATGCTCTTGATGCGCTTGAGCAGCTCGCCGTCGCTGTTCTTGTCGACGAGCGGGATCAGCCGGTAGCCGACTTCGAGGCCGAGCGGATCGATCAGCTGCACGTCGTCCCACGTCGCCTCGTGGCTGTCGCCCGGCAGCGCGGCCGGCGGTGCGATCTCGGTCACGTCGCCGGCCGCCACGCGGGCCGCCGCGCGACGCGTCTGCGTGCGGGCCAGCCAGATCGCGCCGCCGCCGAGCGCGAGGAACGCGACGTGCGGCATGCCCGGGATCAGCCCCATCAGCACGATGATCGCGCCGGTGATGTTGAGCACGCGCGGGTTGGTGAACAGCTGGCCGGTGATCTGCGTGCCGATGTCCTCGTCGGTCGCGACGCGCGACACGATCACGCCGGCCGCGGTCGAGATCACGAGCGACGGGATCTGCGCGACAAGGCCGTCGCCGATCGTCAGCAGCGTGTAGTTGGTGCCGGCCGCGGCGAAGCTCATGTCGTGCTGCACCATCCCGACGATCAGCCCGCCGATCACGTTGATCGCCATGATGATCAGGCCCGCGATCGCGTCGCCGCGCACGAACTTCGACGCGCCGTCCATCGACCCGTAGAACTCGGCTTCCTGCGACACGGCGAGGCGGCGCTTGCGGGCCTGCTCCTCGTTGATGAGGCCGGCGTTCAGGTCGGCGTCGATCGCCATCTGCTTGCCGGGCATCGCGTCGAGCGTGAAGCGCGCGGACACTTCGGCGATCCGCCCCGCGCCCTTCGTGATCACCATGAAGTTGATGATCATCAGGATCACGAACACGACGATGCCGACCGCGAAGTTGCCGCCGACGAGGAAGTGACCGAACGCCTCGATCACCTGGCCGGCCGCGTCGGGGCCGGTGTGGCCTTCGAGCAGCACGACGCGCGTCGACGCGACGTTCAGCGACAGCCGCAACAGCGTCGAGAACAGCAGCACGCTCGGGAACGCCGCGAAGTCGAGCGGCTTCATCGTGTACATGCTGACGAGCAGCACCATCACCGACAGCGCGATGTTGAACGTGAACAGCAGATCCAGCAGCAGCGGCGGCAGCGGCAGGATCATCATCCCCAGGATCATGCAGATGAGGATCGGGCCCGCGAGCGCGCGCAGGTTGGTGCCCGCGAACGGGTTCGCGCGCTTGGCGAACAGGCCGGTGGTCGGGGTGCTCATGCTGCGTTCCCTTGCTTGCCGAGCGTGTCTTCGGCTTCTTCACGCTCGTCGCCGGCCGATACAGACGACCCCTTGTCGAGGTCGGCCGGCACGTCGAGGTCGACCGGCGCGGCCGGGAAGGCGCCGCCTTCCGAGCGGAAACGCTTGAGCTGGTAGACCCATGCGAGCACTTCGGCGACAGCCGAGTACAGCGAGCCGGGAATCTCGCGTTCGAGTTCGACGTTGTGATACAGCGCACGCGCGAGCGGCGGCGCCTCGAGCAGCGGCACGTTGTGCTCGGCCGCGAGTTCGCGGATGCGCGCGGCGACGAGGTTCACGCCCTTCGCGACGACCTTCGGCGCGCGCATCTCGCCGTCCGTGTACTGCAGCGCGACGGCGAAGTGCGTCGGGTTCGTGACGACCACGTCGGCCTTCGGCACGGCGGCCATCATCCGGCGCCGCGCAATCGCGCGCTGCTGCTGGCGGATGCGGCCCTTCACGTGCGGATCGCCTTCGTTCTCGCGATGCTCGCGCTTCACTTCTTCCTTCGTCATGCGCAACTTCTTGTTGTACTGCCAGAGTTGGTAAGGCACATCGAGCGCGGCGACCACCAGCATCCCGGCGACCGTCGTGCCGCAGCACACGGCGACCAGGTGCAGCGCATCGGCGAGCGCCGAGCCGAGCGGCTGGGTCGCGAGACCGAGCAGCTCGTCCTTGCTGCGCCAGATCGCGATCCCGCCGATCCCGCCGACGACGAGCGTCTTCGCGAGCGACATCCCGAGCTGGATCGGCCCCTGGATCGAGAACATCCGGCCCAGGCCCGAGATCGGGTTCAGGCGGTCGAACTTCAGCTCGAAGGTCTTCTGCGAGATCAGCCAGCCGCCGAGCGCCATCGGCGCGAGCAGCGCGGCGAGGCCGGTGAGCGCCAGGATCGGCAGCAGCGCGGCGAGACCCTCGAGGCTCGCGCTGCCGGCCGCCGACAGCATCCGGTGCGGGTCGAACGCGGTCGCGCGATCGAACGCGAACGCACCGCGCAGCATCGCCTGGAGGTGGGCGCCCGACGGACCCGCGAGCAGCCACGCGCCGTAGAACCCGGCCGCGAGCAGCGCGAACGAAGCCAGCTCGCGCGAACGCGCGACCTGCCCCTCCTCGCGCGCCTTCTCGCGGCGCCTCGGAGTGGCGGCTTCGGTTCTGTCGAGATCGCTCTCGTCTGCCACGGGGCCTCCAGTCGGGTACGGCGAAATGCCGTTCTCCAGTGACACCGATTATTCATGCGCCCGTCAAACGCCGATCGGTCGAGCAAAGCCGGGAAAGGGGGGTATTTCGAGGAATCGGGCGAGCGGGGGCGGCGGACAGCCGGCGGGCAGCCGGCGGGCGGGTGCGGCGCGTGGGGAGACGATGGAAACCGCGTTCGCGGGCACGGCGGCGCGGCGGCGCGGCGGCGCGGTGGCACGGTGGCGCGGTGGCACGGTGGCACGGTGGCGCGGTGACGTGGTGACGTGGTGATGTGGATGAAGGTGTGACGCGGGGAAGCGGCGAAGCGGAGAAACGGGGAAACGGGGAAACGTGGGATCTGCCAAGCAGCGAAGCAAGGCAGCCGTGAAGCGATCGTCGGCCCGCCCCGACACGACGGCGTCGCGCGTCGCGCGTCGGGGCGGCCGGCGCTCAGATCGCCGGAATCGGATCCGAGCCGAAACGATTCGGGCCGTTGGTGCCGCGCGAGCACATCCATACGAGCAGCAGAATCCCGCCGACGAGCGGAATGAGCGCGATCAGCAGGAACCAGCCCGAGCGGCCCGTATCGTGCAGGCGGCGGACGGTGACCGCGAGGCTCGGCAGCACCAGCGCGAGCGACACGACGGCCGCGACGATCATCAGCAGCAGCGAGATCGCGCTCGTGTCGCGCCCCACCATGGTGATCGCCTGGCAGATGATCGACACGACGCTCGTGAGCAACGCGAAATACCAGTATTCCGCGCGGCGCGCGCGGCCCTCGAATTTCGCGTATTGATTGAGTGCGGCACGAACGGCTTCACTGAAACTCATCTTATTGCCCTCATGTTTTATATCGACGACCTCGGAAACAACGCGGGCATTATAAGTTTGAATTTCTTCGCATCGCATCTCCTTTCGCATGTTGACCGTCTCTCACGCCGTCTTTCGCATTACTGGAGCGGCCGCAGCGGCGGCGTGCCGTATCGCCAACGCGCATGTCACGTCATTTTTATAATCGCGACGACCTGACATAAATAGCAGCAAGATAATCCACGACTTGATTACACCAGCGTGAAACGCATCTCGCTCGATAATCGAAACGATCGTTCTGCGCTGATTGACCGACCGGCCGGGAATATCGCCGGACGTCGCGCGCGCACGTCGAAAACGGCGCGTCCCCCGGCCGGCGTTCGCTAATCGGCCGCCGCCTGCTGCAACGCGCCGAGATCGAGCTTCTTCATCTTCATCACCTGCGCCATCACGCGTTCGGCGCGTGCCGGGTCGCCCGCCATCAGTTCGGGCATCTGCACCGGCACCACCTGCCACGACACGCCGAAGCGGTCGCGCAGCCAGCCGCACTGCTGCGCGCGCTCGTCGCCGCCTTCGGCCAGGGCCGCCCAGTAGCGGTCGATCTCCTGCTGGTCGCGGCAGTTGACGACGAACGACACGGCCGGTGTGAGCGGGAACGCCGGGCCGCCGTTCAGCGCGAGAAACGCCTGCCCGTCCAGTTCGAACGACACCGTCATCACCGCGCCCTCCGCCTGGCCCGACGCCTGCGCGCCGGACTTGCCGTAACGGGCGACGTGCAGGATGCGCGCGTCGTCGAACACCGACACGTAGAAGCGGGCGGCCGCCTCGGCGTCGTGGTCGAACCACAGAAACGGCGTGATGCGTTGGATACGCTGGCTCATGGCGCTGTCTCCTCGATGTCGTGCCGGCACCGGTGCCGGTCTTATATCGTAGGCGCTGGCGCGGCGTTCCCCGGGAATCCGCGACGAACCTAAAAAAAAGGGGGCGATCGCTCGCCCCCCTTCCTGCTGCTGCCGTCCGTGCGCGATCAGAACGCGACGTAAGGCTGCGCGCCGCCGGTCGCAGTCCGGTCCATCCCGAAGTAAATCGTCTTGCCGTAGAAGTGCGGCATGCCGAGATCGAGCCAACCGGCCGCGCCGAACGGGCCGGCGATGTCGTTGAACGCGAACGTCGACGCATTCGCGAACAGCAAATCGGCGTTCGCGACGGGCATCGACACGCCGCCCGACTTCCCGTTCTGGCCGGTCAGCGTCGCCGTATAGGTGGTCGTCGACGACGGGCAGTAGAACTGCGTGTTGGTCGTACAGGCCTTCTGCGCCGAATCGTTGAAGAAGTACGCGTTCGAGCCCGTATCGAAGAACGCGGTCACGTTGCCGCCGAGGAACGTCGCACTCACGTCGCCCGTCGTCGTCGACGTCAGCACCGTCGACGCCCCCAGCGCATTGTTGCCCTGCGTGCCGATCCCGAACGTCAGCAGGCCCGTCGCGCTGCCCTGCCCGCTGCTCGAGATGTTCGGCATCTGCACGATCACGCCGTTGTTGTCGGTCGCGAAGCGATGGACCGGGTTGGCCACCTGCTGCGCGACCGGCACCAGCGCCACGGCGCAGCTCGCATTGCCGTTCGGGCACGCGTAGTAGTTGTTGGACGTCGCCGACGTCGACGTCGCGCAGCTCGTGCCGCAATCGACCGGCGCCGGCCCGATGCCGAGGATGCCGTTCGCGCCGAGGTCGCTCGCCGTGTTCGCCGACGTCCTGGCGCCGTTGTTCGAGCACGAGCTCGGCACGTTGGTCGTGCCGAGATCGCCGATGATCTGCACCGGCAGCGAACCCGCCTGCTCGGTACCGATCGACAGGTCGACGGTACGCACCGAACCCCACGTGAAGCTCGACACGAACTTGCCGCACTCGGCGACCGGCGCGCCGCCGCTCGTCGTCTGCGGCAGGTTGTTCAACACGCCCGACGACAGCGCGCTGCTGACGAGCCGCAGCCCGTACGACGCGGTGTCGACGAGCACGTTGTTGACCACCTGGCAGTTCGTCGTGCCCGGCACGCAGATCTTCACGTTGACGGTCGGGATGTTGATCACGTGCGCGACGCCGGTGCCGACCGTGATCACGGCCGTGTTCGCGGTATTGCCGTCCGATACGTTGGAGCCATTGCCGCCGCCGCTGCCGCCGCTGCCGCCGCCGTTGTCATCGCCGCCGCCGCAGGCGGTCACGAGCATGGCCGTCACGGCCGCGACGCTCAGCAGCCCGAGCCAGCGCCTGAAGGTACGAGGAATTCTCAAGATCGCTCTCCCGCTGTCACTGGATGTCGTTGCCGGTCAGCCCGGCAGGCAGCGCCGCCGGCAGCCATGCCTGGCCCGCGAAGGCGCCCATGTGGCCGCCCGTGCGGATCACGAGGCCGCTCGTGTCGACGGACACGGGCGCGCGCCAGCCGCGCGCCGCATGCGCCGCCTGAACGCCGGCGGTGTACTGCGGGAAATAGCTGCCGAGCAGCGACTCGAGATCCGGCATGCTCGGCCCGCGCCAGGCGAGGCCGAACACGGTGCCGGCCGCGCTCGCGTATTCGTGTATGACGGTGCCCGATCCGAGCGTGATCTCGCGGACGGTGTAGGCGGCCGCGCTCGCCTGCGCGCCGTCGGCGGAGCGCATCGCGCGCTGCAGCGCGCGCACCGTGGCGGCGTGATCGTCCGCCGGCGGCGACATCGGTGCGCCGCCCAGTTCGGCCTGTGCGTGGACGGCCCACAGCACACCCATTGCAGCCGTCGCGTGCGCGGCGGCCCAGCCCAAGCGTTTCAGCTTCACGTTCCCCCCCAAAGGGACTGGCTTCGTTGCCGGCGGTGCCGCCATCAGGCACGGCGCCGCGGGCCAACAAATCAAAGTCTTAAGAATGACGCTTCGTTGCTGCTGATGCGTAGTATGCCTGCGGAGTGTGTCGGAGTGTCAAATCAACGATGCATGACGCGGCGCAGCATGACGAGCGGCACGACCCGCGCGCGGGGGGCTCGGCGGGAGAGACACGGTGAAAGCCGCGCGCACCGGGCGCTCCGCGAACGGAAGCGGCCTGGTGGCGTGCGGTGCGGCACGGTCAGAAGCCGAGACTCGCGAGCAGGTCGTCGACCTGCGCCTGGTCCTGCACGACGTCGGACTTGCCTTCCGGTGCGATCTGCGGCCCGTTCAGCAGCGACTCGGGGCTGCCGGTCGCGCTGATCTGCTCGGCCGCGAGCGCGGCCGCGGTCGCCGCGAACTGCTCGCGCCGCTCGGGCGCGATGTTCTCGACGAGCACGGTGAGCAGCTGCTGCTCGATCAGATAGACCATGTCCATGATCTTCTTGATCACCTGCCCGGTCAGGTCCTGGAAATCCTGCGCGAGCATGATCTCGAGCAGCTGCGCGCTGGTCGCGGACGTCGCTTCGGGCAGCGCGCGCAGGAACGTGCGCGTGTCGTCCATCAGCGCGCGCACGTCCGCATGCTCGATCGGCGCCGCGTACCACTGCGCCCAGCGCGCGTCGAGCGCCTCGGCCTCGTTCTGGATGCGCGCCTGCACCGGCTTCGCGACCTCGATCGCGTTCAGCACGCGCTCGGCCGCCTGCTCGGTCATCGTCGCGACGTAGCGCAGCCGGTCGCGTGCATCGGGCACGGCTTCCGCCGCGCGCTCGACATGCTTGTCGAGCCCGAGCTCGCGCATCGAATCGCGCAGCGTGCGCGTGACGTGGCCGATGCGCGCGAGGATCCGGTCGCTCGCGTAATCGGCGCCTTCGGCGTGGCCGTCGGCGCTGAACGCAGCGCCGGCGAGCGCCGCATGGATCGGCTCGTTCACGTCAGCTCCCGGCCTTGGCCATCTTGTCGATGATCTTGTTCAGCTTCTCGTCGAGCGTCGCGGCCGTGAACGGTTTCACGACGTAGCCGCTCGCGCCGGCCTGCGCGGCCGCGATGATGTTCTCCTTCTTCGACTCGGCCGTGACCATCAGCACCGGCAGATGCGTGAGCGTCGCGTCCGCGCGGATTTCCTTCAGCATCGCGAGGCCGTCGAGGTTCGGCATGTTCCAGTCCGAGATCACGAAGTCGAAGCCGCCGCCGCGCAAGCGCGCGAGGCCGGCCGCGCCGTCCTCGGCTTCGTCGACGTTCGTGTAGCCCAGTTCCTTGAGCAGGTTGCGGACGATCCTGCGCATCGTCGGGAAATCGTCCACCACCAGGATTTTCATGCTCTTGTCCATCGTCGTTCCTTTGCAGATTCGTTACCGTCGGGGCCCGCGGCTTCGCACGCGCCCCGTGACATTTCATTCAGACGCGTTGCACGCGGTCACCCATCGTCGCCAGCCGCGCCATCACGCGCCGGCTCATCTCGGCAAGCGGCGCGACCTCGTCCGCGCCGCCGAGCGCGATCGCCTCGCGCGGCATCCCGAACACGATGCAGCTCGCCTCGTCCTGCGCGAACGTGTGGGCGCCCGCCCGCTTCATGTCCAGCAGGCCGGCCGCGCCGTCGCGGCCCATCCCCGTGAGGATCACGCCGATCGCATTCTTGCCCGCGTGCTGCGCCGCCGAGCGGAACAGCACGTCGACCGACGGCCGGTGGCGGTTCACCGGCGGCTCGTCGGACAGCTGCGCGATGTAGTTCGCGCCGCTGCGCGCGAGCAGCAGGTGCGCATGGCCCGGTGCGATGTACGCATGACCCGGCAGCACGCGCTCGCCGTGCTCGGCTTCCTTCACCGCGATCCGGCACAGGCCGTTCAGCCGCTGCGCGAACGACTTCGTGAAGCCGGGCGGCATGTGCTGCGCGATCAGCACCGCCGGCGCATCCGGCGGCAGCGGCGTCAGCACCTCGCGGATCGCCTCGGTGCCGCCCGTCGACGCGCCGATGATGATCAGCTTCTCGGTACTGACGAGCGGGTTGTTGATCATCGGCGCGGCCGGCTGGCCGCTCGCGGTGCGCGCGGCGGCCGCCTGCGGCTGCGGTGCCTGGCGCACGCGGGCGCGCGACGCCGCGCGGATCTTGTCCGCGAGCTTTTCCGCGTAGTCGAGCATGCCGTCGCGGATCCCGACGCGCGGCTTCGTGACGAAATCCACCGCGCCGAGTTCGAGCGCGCGCAGCGTGATCTCGGAGCCGCGCTCGGTCAGCGACGACACCATCACGACCGGCATCGGCCGCAGGCGCATCAGCTTCTCGAGGAAGTCGAGGCCGTCCATGCGCGGCATTTCGACGTCCAGCGTCAGGACGTCCGGGTTGTGCTGCTTGATGAGTTCGCGCGCGACGAGCGGATCCGGCGCGGTCGCGCATACCGTCATGTCGGGCTGGCTGTTGATGATCTCCGTCATCAGGCTGCGGATGAGCGCCGAATCGTCGACGCACAACACTTTGATCTTCTGCACTGCGGTCATGCCTCCTGCTTTCTTGAATGGTTGGCCGCGTACGGGCTGCCGGCGTTCGGGCTGGTGGCCTTCGCGGTCGCCGGCTGCGCGCCCGCGCCGCCGCGTGCGCCGAACAGCTCGATGCGCGGGCGCGCCGGCGGCGGCGCGGCCGGGCGCTTCGCCGCGAACAGCTCGACGTGCGCGCGCGTCCGGGCGGCGTGCACGCGGTCGGCCTCGCGCGCCAGCGCGGCTTCGCGCTCGGTCACGCCCGGCACCTGCAGCCGCAGCTTCTTCACCATCGCGCGCCCGCTGCGCGGCATGAACGCGACCTTGCGCGGGTGCACGCCCTGCAGGTCCTCCGCGGTGATGCGGATGCGCTCGAGCGCGAGATAGCGGCGCACGAAATCCGCGTTGCGGTCGCCGATGTTGATGGTCGTCATCCCTGCCAGCACGGCCGCGCCGCCGAACACCTTCGCCTCGAGGCGCTCGCGGCGCCCGCCGGCCTTGATCAGTTCGTTCATCAGCACTTCCATCGCATACGCGCCGTAGCGCATCGACTCCGATGCGGCCGCGCCGGCGTCGGCGCCGTCGTCGGGCAGCATGAAGTGATTCATTCCGCCGATGCCCGCGATCGGGTCATGCAGGCACGCGGCGACGCACGAGCCGAGCACGGTCATCAGCACCATGTCCTCGGACGTCGTGTAGAACTCGTTCGGCAGCAGCTTCACGCCGGGGCGTTCGAAGTGGTTGTCGAAGTAACGATTGGTGGCGATCGGCAGCGCGCTCATCCGCGTTCTCCGTAAGCGGGCGCGACGCCCGCGGCACGCGCATGGGCGCGCGGCGGCACCGCCGCGGCCGGCGCCGCGCCGCGCGGGCGCAGGCCCGGCGCGGCATCGTGCGTCAGCTCGTACACCGTCTGCCCGCGCAGCCGGAACGCCTGCGAGACGTAGGTGAAATTCTCCGAATGCCCGGCGAACAGCAGCCCGCCCGGTTTCACGAGCGGCTCGAAGCGCGACAGCACCTGCCCCTGCGTCGGCTTGTCGAAATAGATCATCACGTTGCGGCAGAAGATCGCGTCGAACGGCTTCGCGATCCCGTAGTCGGCATCGGTCAGGTTCAGCTGCTCGAAGCGGATCATCGCGCGCAGCTCCGGGCGCACCTTCACGCGGCCGGCCTGCGCGCCGGTGCCCTTCAGGAAGAAGCGCTTGAGCCGCTCCGGGCTCAGGTGCTTGACCTGGTCGTACGTATAGATGCCGGCCTCGGCCTTCGCGAGCACCTGCGTGTCGAGGTCGGTCGCGAGGATCGATGCGCCGCGCGCGGCCGATTCGCCGAGCGCCTCGATCAGCGTGATCGCGATCGAATAGGGCTCCTCGCCGGTCGACGCCGCCGAGCACCACACCGACACGGGCGCCGCGCGCCCCTTCACGAAGTCGGCCAGGATCGGGAAATGGTGCGACTCGCGGAAGAACGCGGTCAGGTTCGTCGTCAGCGCGTTGGTGAACGCCTCCCACTCGAGCGGATCGTCCTCCTGCTCGAGCAGGTCGAGGTAGTCGCGGAACGTGTCGAGGCCGCGGGCGCGCAGCCGGCGCGCGAGCCGGCTGTACGCCATGTCGCGCTTGTGCTCGGACAGCGAGATGCCCGCGCGTTGATGAATCAGCGCGCGGATGCGTGCGAAATCCGCGCCGGTGAACGCGAAGTCGCGCCCCGGCTCGCCCGCGCGGGGCGAGGCATCCGGTGCATCGGGTCGAAACGGTGCGCGCGCGGACGGCATGGCTTAGAAGGTCTCCCAGTCGTCATCGGACGTGCCGGCCGCGGCCAGCGCCGGCTTCTCGCTGCTCAGCGCCGGACGCACGAGCGCGGGCTTGTCGGCCGGCTTGTGCGCCGGTGCGGCGGCCGCCTTCGCGAGACGCGGGCCGTAGCCGCCCGCGGCCGGCGCTTCCTTCGCCGCGCGTGCGGCGGCGTCCGGCGCACGCTTCGTTTCGTGGCTCGCGGCCGGTGCCGATGCATGTGACGTATGCGACGCGGGCGCAGGCGACGCGCGGCGCGCCGGCTGAGCGGCCGTCTGCGGTGCCGGCAATGCGGCCGGCGCGGTTTCATGGCGGCGTTCCGACGGCGACGCCAGCGCCGGCGCCGCTGCGTGCGCGGCCGGGCGTGCGGCGCCGCGCGCCGGCGCGAGCGCGATGCCGCCCGCGACGCGCCACGCCGACACGACCGCCTTCATCTGGCGCGTCTGCTCCTCGAGCGACGCGGCGGCGGCCGCGGCCTGCTCGACGAGCGCCGCGTTCTGCTGCGTGACGGAATCCATCTGGCCGACCGCGCGATTGACCTGCTCGATGCCGGTCGACTGCTCGTCCGACGCGGCGCTGATCTCGCCCATGATGTCGGTCACGCGGCGCACGGCCTGCACGATCTCGTCCATCGTCGAGCCGGCCCGCGCGACGAGCGCCGACCCGCTGTCGACCTTCTCGGCCGAATCGCCGATCAGCTGCTTGATTTCCTTCGCGGCGCTCGCGCTGCGCTGCGCGAGCGAGCGCACTTCGCCCGCAACCACCGCGAAGCCGCGGCCCTGCTCGCCCGCGCGCGCGGCTTCGACCGCCGCGTTCAGCGCGAGGATGTTGGTCTGGAAGGCGATGCCTTCGATCGTGCCGATGATGTCGACGACCTTGCCCGAGCTGGCCGCGATGTCCTGCATCGTCGACACGACCTGGCCGACCACCTCGCCGCCCTGCGTCGCGATGTCGGACGCGTTCACCGCGAGCTGGCTCGCCTGCCGCGCGTTCTCCGCGTTCTGCCGCACGGTGCCGGTGAGCTGCTCCATGCTCGATGCGGTTTCCTGCAGCGACGCGGCCTGCTCCTCGGTGCGCTGCGACAGGTCGGTGTTGCCGGTCGAGATCTCGCGCGCGCCGACGTCGATCGATTCGGTGCCGCGATGCACGGCCTGCACCATCGCCGTCACGGCGTCCTGCATCCGCTTGATGCCGCCGAACAGGCGGCCGATCTCGTTGTTGCTGAACACGTTCACCGGCTGCGTGAGGTCGCCGCCGGCGATCCGCTCGAAGTGCGCGATCGCGTCCTCGAGCGGCTTCACGATCAGCCCGCGCAGCACGAAGCGGATCGCGATTACGACGACGAACGCGATCGCGATGCCGGCCGCGATCAGGCCGATCATCAGCGAGATCTGCGACTGCGTCGTGGTCTGGCGTTCCTCCGCGCGCTTCTGCAGCGACGCGACCACGGCCGATGCCGCCTGGTCGTACGCGACGAACATCGGGCTGATCTTCGTGTCGGCGACCGCGTGATACGCGGCCATGTCGCCCGCGCGCGCCGCCGCGAATTCCGGCTCGACGCCTTCCTTCACGATCGTCGCGTAGCGTGCGGAGAGCTCGTCGACGAGCGCCTGCTCGATGCCGAGCTTCGGCGTGGCCTGGAACGCCTGCCAGTTCTGGTTCGACTTCGCGTACAGCTCCTGCGCGCGGTCGAGCACCTTGCCCGCGTCGGCCGTGTTGCCGGCTTCGGTCAGCGAGCGGAAGCGGTCGAGCGACACGCGCGCGCGCAGCAGGTACGACGACGTGTCGTCGAGCGTGTGGATCGCCGGCAGGTCGACGTGCGCAATCTCGTCGAGCGAGCGGCTCGCGTGATTCAGCGCGTACAGGCCGAGCCCGCCGACGGCTGCGGCCAGCGCCACGAGGATGAGTCCGACCGCCGTGAGCGTCGTGCGGATCGACCAGTTATGCAACATTGCAGATTCTCCCGAAGTTCCTGCGCGCGCGGCGCGCTTACGCGCCGAGCGTCTCGATCAGCGCCATTTCCCGGCTCGACATCAGCTTCTCGATGTCCATCAGGATCAGCATCCGGCCGTCGACCGTGCCGAGGCCCGTCAGGTACTCGGTCGTCAGCGTCGCGCCGAATTCCGGCGCCGGCATGATCTGGTCGGTCTGCAGCGTCAGCACGTCCGACACGCCGTCGACCACCATCCCGACCACGCGGTTCGACACGTTCAGGATGATCACCACCGTCTGGTGGTCGTACTCGACGCGGCCGAGATGGAACTTGATCCGCATGTCGACGATCGGCACGATGATCCCGCGCAGGTTGATCACGCCCTTGATGAAGTCCGGCGCGTTCGCGATGCGCGTGACGCTGTCGTAGCCGCGGATTTCCTGCACCTTCAGGATGTCGATCCCGTACTCCTCGTCGCCGAGCGTGAAGACGAGGAATTCCTGGCCCGTCGCATCGCCCTGCTCCGCATCGCGGCGGCTGGTTGCCGCGTTCGCCGCGGCCGGATTGATCATTTGGACTTCAGCGGACACGTTTGCCCCCAATCGGTTGAATGGCGAGAGTCAGAAAATGGCGAGCTCGGCGCCGGCTCGGGCGCCGTGCGTCGCACGGGTTTCGCGGTTCAGCGCCGCGACGTCGACGATCAGCGCGACACTGCCGTCGCCGAGAATGGTCGCCGCAGAGATGCCGTGCACCTTGCGGTAATTGGTTTCGAGGTTCTTCACGACCACCTGCTGCTGGCCGACCAGCTCGTCGATCAGCATCGCGAAGCGGCGCCCCTCGGTTTCCATGATCGTGACGATGCCCTGGGTCGGATCGGTGCGCGCGTCCTCGACCGAGAACACCTCGTGCAGCGCGACGAGCGGCAGGTATTCGCCGCGCACGCGCACCACGCGCTCGCCGTTGCCGACCGTGTAGATGTCGTCGTTCGACGGCTGCAGCGACTCCATCACGAAGTTCAGCGGCAGGATGAAGATCTCGCTGCCGACCTTCACCGACATCCCGTCGAGGATCGCCAGCGTGAGCGGCAGCACGATCCGCGTGGTCGTGCCGCGACCGGCCTGCGACGTGATCTCTACGTGGCCGCCCATCGACTGGATGTTGCGCTTCACGACGTCCATCCCGACGCCGCGGCCCGACACGTCGGTCACGGTTTCGGCGGTCGAGAAGCCCGGCGCGAAGATCAGCTGCCAGACTTCGTCGTCGCTGATGTTTTCGGAAATCTGCATGCCTTGCTTCGCGGCCTTCGCGAGGATCCGCTCGCGGTTCAGGCCCGCGCCGTCGTCGCTGACCTCGATCACGATGTTGCCGCCGTGATGCGCGGCCGACAGCACGAGCTGGCCGACGCCGTCCTTGCCGGCGGCGACGCGCTTGTCGACCGTCTCGATCCCGTGGTCGAGGCTGTTGCGCACGAGGTGCGTGAGCGGGTCGATGATCCGCTCGATCAGGCTCTTGTCCAGCTCGGTCGCCTGGCCGAACGTGACCAGCTCGACCTGCTTGCCGAGCTTGCCGGCGAGGTCGCGCACGAGCCGCGGGAAGCGGCTGAACACGTAGTCCATCGGCATCATGCGGATCGACATCACCGCTTCCTGCAGGTCGCGCGCGTTGCGCTCGAGCTGCGCCATCCCGTTGAACAGGCGGTCGTGCAGCGCCGGATCGAACGCGCTCGCGGTTTCCGCGAGCATCGCCTGCGTGATCACGAGCTCGCCGACCAGGTTGATCAGCTGGTCGACCTTCTCGACGCCGACGCGGATCGAGCTGCCTTCGGCGCCCGATGCGGCGGCGGCCGGGCGCGGACGCTTGTCGTCGTGGTGCGCGGCAGCCTGGACAGCCTGCGCGGCGGGTTCTGCGTGCGGTTGCGATGCCGGTTGCGATGCCTGTTGCGGCGCCGGTTGCGCGACGGCGCTCGGCTGCGCCTGCGGTGCGGCGGCGGCCGGGGCGGCACCGGGGGCTTGCGCGAAGACCTCGACCCGCGCGGCCGGCTCCGGCGCGGCGGCCGGTTCGACGGCGGCCGGCGTGGCGGCAGGCGCCGCCGGTGCGGCCGGCGCGGTGCCGCGCGCGATGCGGATCTGGCTGTCGTCGATCACGAAGCAGCACACGGCGACGATGTCGTCGGACGGCACGTCCGATTCGAGCCACAGCGTCAGGTCGGCGCCCGCTTCCTCGCGGCCGACGATCCGGCCGAGATTGCCGAGCTCCTCGGTGAGCAGCGCCTGGTCCTTCGCGTCGACGCCGACGAGCGTGATCTTCAGGTGCGGGCCGTCCGTGCCGGCAGCCGCCGCCGGATGCGCGGCCGCGACCGCCTGTTCGACCACGTGATCGGGCGCGCGGTCGCTGGCGGAGGTAGCGGCGGCCGGCGCCGGTGCCGGTGCAGTCTCCACGGCAGGCGCGGCAGGTGCGACGTCCGCGGGCGCGCCCGCGCCGCTCTCGGCCTTCAGGCGTTCGAGCTTCGCGCAGATCGTCGCGGCAGCCGCCGCGTCCGGTTCCGCGCTCGCGCGATAGTCGACCAGCTGGTCGGACAGCACGTCCTTGGTCTCGAGGAACGCGTCGACCATTTCCTTGGTCAGCGTCAGCTCATGGTTGCGCGCGCGGTCGAGCAGCGACTCGAGGATGTGGGTCGTCTCGGTCAGCGCGGAAAAGCCGAACGTCGCCGCGCCGCCCTTGATCGAATGCGCGGCGCGGAAGATCGCGGCCAGGTCCTCGGGGTCCGGCGAGCCGACGTCGAGGTTCAACAGCAGTTGCTCCATCTGCGCGAGCAACTCGTCCGCTTCGTCGAAAAAGGTCTGGTAGAACTGCGTGATGTCGAGAGTCATGCCCGGTCACCGGTTGGATTCGTCGCGTTCATGTCAGGAGGCGGTCTGCTCGGACAGCGTCGCGACCAGGTCGATCAGCACGGCCGGGTCGATCGGCTTTTCGATCCAGCCGGTCGCGCCCGCGTCGCGCGCGGCGTCCTTGAACGCATCGCTGCCTTCGGTCGTCAGTACGAGAATCGGCGTGTCCGCATACGCCGTCAGCTTGCGCAGCGCGGCGATCACCTCGAGGCCGTTCCTGCGCGGCATGTTCTGGTCGGTCAGCACCAGGTCGTACGGCACGGTGGCCGCCATGTCGAAGCCGGCTTCGCCGTCCGGCGCCACCGTCACGTCGTAGCCGGCCTGCGCAAGCGTCGCCTGCAGCAGCGCACGCATGGTCGCGGAGTCGTCGATGGCGAGAATGGTTCGGATCATGTCGGGCTCCGCAGGACCGCTCCAGGGTGGCTGACCGCCCCCTCGGGGGGCAGCGAACGAAGTGAGCGTGAAGGTTGTTTCATACGCGTCTCGAAATCTTGGAAACGTCAGGGTTTCGGCACCACGGCGACGGCGCTCGCGAGCACCGGTCGCGCGGCCGGCGCCGTGCCGTCGAGCTGCTGGGCCAGTTGCTTCGAGCCCGCGGCGTCGGCCGACAGCGTCGTGGTCGTCGTGTCGTCGCGCATCAGCGCGTCTTCGGATTTGCGGTTCAGCACGATCACGCTGATCCGGCGGTTTTCCGGATCGAGCGGATCGGCCTTGTTCAGGTTCTGCGTCGACGCGAGGCCGAGCACGCGCAGCACCTTCGACTCGTCCATGCCGCCCGCGATCAGCTCGCGGCGCGACGCGTTCGCGCGATCGGCCGACAGTTCCCAGTTGCTGTAGCCGCCCTCGCCGCCCGCGTATTGCACCGCGTCGGTGTGGCCCTGGACGATGATCCGGTTCGGCACGTCGTTCAGCGTCTTGCCGATCTCGCGCAGGATGTCGCGCATGTACGGCTCGACGTGGTCGCTCGACATCGCGAACATCGGCCGCTTCTGCGAATCGACGATCTCGATGCGCAGCCCCATCAGCGTCGAATCGATGCGGATCTGCTGCTTGAACTGGCGCAGCGTCGGATTCGCCTCGATCGCCGCCATCAGCTTGATCTGCAGGTCGTGCAGGCGCGCCTGCTCGAGCCGGTCCTGTGCGCCCTGCGCCTGCGAGCGCGTCCTGTCGTCGCCGGCCTTCGCGACGCGATCGGCGAGCGACGTCGTGCCGTCGGTACGGCGCAGCGTGCCGGCATCGAGGCTCGACAGGTCGCGGCCGCCGCCGTTGATGATGCTCGAGTCCTGCGAGCTGCGATCGCCGCTGCCGAACAGCGCGGCCTTCAGCGGCGTGTTGAAGTACTCGGCGATCCCCTTCAGCTGCACCGGCGTGACCGAGCTCAGCAGCCACATCAGCAGGAAGAACGCCATCATCGCGGTCATGAAGTCCGCATACGCGAGCTTCCAGGCGCCGCCGTGGTGGCCCTTCTTCTGCGGGGCCACCCGTTTGACGACGATCGCGCGATCCTTGCTCTTGCTCATCGAATGCTCCGCGTCACTTCGCCTTCACGCGGCGCACATGCTCTTCGAGCTCGGTAAACGACGGCCGCTCGGTCGAGAACAGCACCTTGCGGCCGAACTCGACCGCGATCGCCGGCGCATAGCCGTTCAGGCTCGCGAGGATCGTCACCTTGATGCACTGGAACATCTTGGTCGACTCGGCGACGCGCTGCTCCGCGAGGCTCGCGAGCGGCCCGATCAGCCCGTACGACAGCAGGATCCCGAGGAACGTGCCGACCAGCGCCTGCGCGATCATCGCGCCGAGCACCGCGGGCGGCTTGTCGGCCGACGCCATCGTGTGCACGACGCCCATCACCGCCGCGACGATCCCGAACGCCGGCATCGCGTCGCCGACGCGCATCAGCGCGTGCGCGGGGCCTTCGCCTTCCGCGTGGTGCGTCTCGATTTCCTCGTCCATCAGGCTCTCGATCTCGAACGCGTTCATGTTGCCGCCCACCATCAGGCGCAGGTAGTCGGTCAGGAATTCGACGATGTGGCGATCCGCGAGGATCTTCGGGTATTGCGTGAAGATCGGGCTCTTGTCCGGATCGTCGATGTCGGCCTCGAGCGTCAGCGTGCCTTCCTTGCGGGCCTTCGCGAGCAGCACGTACAGGAGCGCCATCAGTTCCATGTAGACGTCCTTGGTGTACTTCGAGCCCTTGAAGAGCGTCGGCAGCACGCGCAGCGTCGCCTTGATGGTCTTCATGCCGTTGCCGAGGATGAACGCGCCGACGCCCGCGCCTGCGATCATCAGGATCTCGAGCGGCTGGACCAATGCGCCCAGATGCCCGCCTGCCAGCGCGTAACCGCCGAAGACGGACAACAGTGTCACGAGTGTTCCCACGATAATCAGCACTGCCTGTCCCTCACGAATGACCGGCGGGGAGACCGCCGTTAATCAGGTTTACGGCAGTCGGCAGGAAAACTTTGGCGGTCGCGCCGCGACCGCGCGGCGGTGTTTACCAGCAGGCCCCGGCCGGTTCGCGCGGCGCGCGGCAGGCGTGCGGAAGGCGTGCGGCTCCCGCCCGGCCCCGCCCGGCGGCGTTCAGGCCGCGGCGGTGGCCAGCCCGGCGCGTGCGGCGGCCGCCTTGCGGGTCTTGCCCGCGCGCGACGGCGGCTGGCACAGGCCGCACACGAAACCTTGATGCGGATCATGCGCATGCGCGACGAAATGGCCGCCGCAGCGCGTGCACGGCGTCATCTGCAGCATCCCCGAGTCGAAGAACCGCACCAGCGTCCACGCGCGCGTGAGACTCAGCGCGGCCTCGTCGCCGGACAGGTTCACGTGCTCCAGATAGAGCCGGTACGCCTTCACGATCGACTGGATCGGCTCGCAGCGGCCGTGGTCCTGCATGAACCGGTAGATGTTGTAGAACAGCGACGAGTGGATGTTCGGCTGCCACGTCATGAACCAGTCGGTCGAGAACGGCAGCATCCCCTTCGGCGGCGACGCGCCCTTCAGTTCCTTGTACAGCTTGATCAGGCGGTCGCGCGACAGGCTCGTCTCCGCCTCCAGCAGCTGCAGCCTGGCGCCCAGTTCGATCAGTTCGATGGCGAGGGTGATTTCCTTCACCTCGATCACGACGCTTTTGCTTGCCATGGTGAATAACCGTCCGCTTGACGTTGTTCGGATGAATCGCCAATACGCCGCCCGCCGACGCGGCGCGCCGGCACGAACGCAAGGCGGGGAGGGATCAGCGGACGCTTTCGACCGGCTGGCCGGCCATCAGGATCGCGGAATGCGCATGCGTGACGACGTCGCTGCGGCCTTTGTCGGCGAGCGACGACAGCAGCGCGTGATCGTCGAAGCGGAAACGGCACAACATCTGGTTCGATGCCGCGAGCTTCACGGTCTGGGCGAGCGTGAGATTCGCGAGCACGTCGGCCAGTTCCTGGGAAACTCCCATGCGGAACATGCCCATCGCCTTGTCTTCCCGCAGCAGGCGCTGCGCGAGGAGGAGGTACGACAGGTTGACCTCTTTGATCTCACTGAGCATTTCGCTGGTGGCGCTCATGATTCCCCCGTTAAGAGCTTTTGCTTTGGCCTTTCATTGTGAAAACGTTTGCTCGATCAGGCGCCTGCTGACGCGCTGCCGGCACGTTTATAGTCTTACAGGGCGAATTCTGGCCAAACGGCATTTATGCCGGTATCAGCGAAGTGGCGCACGCCACGCAGGAATTGTCTGTAAACCGTGTAGGAATTTTTCCGACAAGGCGAATTGAAAGGGAACGAACGGCGGGGGCGAATGGGGCGCGAATGCGTCGGCGATGCGGTCCGCATGGGACGAATCCGGCTGAAGGCCATCCGGCAAGGCTGCCGGAAGTTGAATCGGTAAAAATTATAGTGGTTTTTCATGATAGCGCAACAATTGTGGTGGCTATCTCGTTTTATGTTTTCGCACCCTTTTTATCGGGGTTTTCTCGTATTTCATGGTGTAACAAGCCTTAAGTGTTTGAAAAAACACTCGAACCCCTGAAGGCGATATCGATAATGGACTCAAATGGGCGGCGGCGGGAGCCGCGCCGGCCCGCCCCGCAGCTTGCCGCCCGGCGTCCCGCGCACCCCGCCACGGACCCGGCCACGCACCGCAGACAGCGTGCGTCGGCGAGTTCCGCAACCCTGCAGCGGACCAGCATGCGCGCTCGAGCGCTTTGCGCTGGTCGACACCGGAGAACGTCCATGCGTATTGCCCAGATCGCGCCGCTTTACGAAGCTGTCCCGCCGAAACTCTATGGCGGCACCGAGCGTGTCGTGTCCTACCTCACCGAGGCGCTCGTCGAGCTGGGGCACGACGTGACGCTGTTCGCGAGCGGCGACTCCGTCACGTCCGCCCGTCTCGAGGCAGCATGGCCGCGCGCACTGCGGCTCGACCCGTCGATCCGCGACTCGATGGCGCCCCATATGCGCCTGATCGAGCAGGTCGCCCGTGTCGCGCACGAATTCGACGTGCTGCACTTCCACCTCGACTACCTGCCGTTCCCGCTGATGTCGCGCCTCGACACGCCGTACGTGACGACGCTGCACGGCCGCCTCGACCTGCCGGAGCTGCAACCGGTGTTCGACGCGTTCCCGGACGCGCCGGTCGTGTCGATCTCGAACAACCAGCGCAAGCCGCTGCCGCAGGCCGCGTGGGCCGGCACCGTGTATCACGGGCTGCCCGACACGCTGCTCACGCCGCAACCGGACGTGAAGCCCGAATATCTCGCGTTCCTCGGCCGGATCTGCCCCGAAAAGCGGGTCGACACCGCGATCCGGATCGCCGCGCAAAGCGGGCTGCCGCTGAAGATCGCCGCGAAGGTCGACAAGGCCGACGCCGACTACTTCAAGGAAGTGATCGAGCCGCTGCTCGGCGAGGCGCATGTCGAATTCATCGGCGAGATCAACGAGGCGCAGAAGCCAGCGTTCCTGTCCGGCGCCAAGGCGCTGCTGTTCCCGATCGACTGGCCGGAACCGTTCGGCCTGGTGATGATCGAGGCGATGGCCTGCGGCACGCCGGTCGTCGCGTTCAACCGCGGCTCGGTGCCAGAAGTGATCGAGGACGGCGTGACCGGCTTCATCGTCGAGGACGTCCAGGGCGCGGTCGGTGCGCTGCACCGGATCGACAGCCTGTCGCGCGACGCGATCCGCGCGCGCTTCGATACGCGCTTCAGCTCGAAAGCGATGGCACGGCGCTATGTCGAAACTTACGAATCGCTTTGCGCGACGGCAAAGCGGCCGACCTTGCGTCGCGTCGCGAGCGCGTGACGGCGAAATTCGTCAGAAATATTCGGTGAAATTCGCGCCGAAATCGGCGCGTAAAACCCAAAGGCGCCAAAGAGCCGCAGTCGATGCGGCTCTTTCTTTTTGCGCGCTCATTCGATCAGGAAACGATCGCGGTTTTTTCCGACGATCCAATTCGGCGGCTTGCCGCGCCCGCTCCAGGTTGCACCCGACTTCGGGTCGCGGTATTTCGGGGGGAGCGGTGCCTTTTTCGGCGGACGGCCGCGCCGCGCTCGCTCCGCGAAGCCCAGATCCTGGGCCGTCAGGCCATATTCGGCAATCATTCGCTGGACGTCGGCGATCACCGCCGCCACTTCCTGGCGACGCACGTCATCCGCCTGGGCCTGCAGATCGGCGATCTGCGCCTTGAGTTTCGCGTATTGAGACATTTTTCGGCTCCCTTTTCCATGATGCGGCGCCGGCAGTTCCGGCCGGAACGCCAACACCCGTTACGTCATCCGCACTGCCGCCCTGCCCTTCAAAATTAATGCTGCCATCTTTAACCGAATCGGCTATATCGAGAATGCGGACTTATTCTAATAAAAGCCATTCGTCAGCCATTCGAATTTAACAATCGTTGACCCTCACCCAGCCGATTCATTTCCTATAATCCAGACCAATTCGGGGTGACGGAATAAATCATCCGGTCATCCGTTTGTCTTCAACCCACTTGAACGGGATCCTTACATGAATCTTTCTCAGCGTCTGGCTGCAGAGGTATTCGGCACGTTCTGGCTGGTGCTCGGCGGGTGCGGAAGCGCCGTGCTGGCCGCAGCCTTTCCGGGCCTCGGCATCGGCTTCGCCGGCGTCGCGCTCGCCTTCGGCCTGACCGTGCTGACGATGGCATTCGCGATTGGCCATATTTCGGGTTGCCACCTGAATCCGGCCGTCAGCGTGGGCCTGACGGTCGCCGGCCGCTTCCCGGCACGCGATCTCGCGCCGTATATCGTTGCGCAGGTCGTCGGCGCGACGCTCGGTGCGTTCGTGCTGTACCTGATCGCGACCGGCAAGCCGGGCTTCGACGTCGTCGGCAGCGGCTTTGCGACGAACGGCTTCGGCGAGCGCTCGCCCGGCCACTACTCGCTCGGCGCGGCGTTCATCTGCGAAGTCGTGATGACGGGCTTCTTCCTGTTCGTGATTCTCGGCGCCACCGACAAGCGCGCGCCGGCCGGCTTTGCGCCGATCGCGATCGGCCTGTGCCTGACGTTGATCCACCTGATCTCGATCCCGGTCACCAACACGTCGGTGAACCCGGCCCGCTCGACCGGCCCCGCGCTGTTCGTGGGCGGCGAGGCGATCGGCCAGCTGTGGCTGTTCTGGGTCGCGCCGATCATCGGCGCGGCAATTGCGGGGATCATCTACCCGCTGATCGCGGGGCGCGACGATGCCGTCGGCCTCGTGCCCGCATCCGCTCGCACTAGCGAATAAAACACTACGGGGTCACGCGAGCAGAGCAGCGAGCCTCACGCTGTCGAACAACATCGAGGCAGGTAATTTGAACGGGCGCCGCTGGCGCCCGTTTTTCATGGCCGCTCAGGAAGCGGCGACGCCGTCGAGCGTACCTTCCAGCGCGAACAGCGTGCGCAGGTGGCGGGCGACGCCCGCATCGAAGTTGTTGCCGATCCGCGGGATGTGCGGCAGGTGCGCGATCAGGTCGGGGTTCGCGTTGTTCATCATGAACGCGTGGCCGGCCGTTTCGAGCAGGTCGATGTCGTTCATGTTGTCGCCGAACGCGATGCAGTGGCCGGCGTCGACGCCGAGTCGCGCGAGCACCGTACGCAGCGCGCGGCCCTTCGACACGTTGGCGGTCATCACTTCGAGACAGTCCGGCAGCGAGTACGTGACGTACAGCGCATCGCCGAACCGCACGCGCATCTGCTCCGCGACCACCGCCAGATCGGCCGGCTCGCCGATGTACAGCACCTTCGCGATGTCGGCGCCGTCGTGCGCGGCCATGTCGATCACGTCGTACCGGAAGCCCGAATCCTGGTGGAATTCGAGCAGGTGCGGCGCGTCGCGGTCGATCAGCCAGCCGCGGTCGGTGAACAGGTTGACGATCACGCGCCCGTGCGCACCGGTCACGCCCGGCTGCACGAGGCTGCGGACGATCGCGGGATCGATGTCCTGCGCATGGATCGCCGTGTCGTCCGGCGCATGCACACGCGCGCCGTTCGACGTGATCAGGTACGGCCGGATGCCCAGCACGTCGCGGATGCCGGCGACGTCCGCGTAGTGACGCCCCGTCGCGATCACGAACTGCAGGCCGTCGCGGTCGAGCCGGCGGACGGTCTCGATCGTGTACGAATCGAGCTGGTGGTCGCTATTCAGCAGGGTGCCGTCGAGATCGGTGGCGATGACTTTGTACATGGGGATGGGGGAGTGGCGCGCAGGACGCTGCGGAGCCGCCATTTTAACGTCGTGCCCGGGGGCGCGCCGGGTGGCTGGGAAATGGGGGCGGGTTTCAGGCCGTTCGGGTTTCGGTGCGTCGCTGGTTCGGCCGGGGCAGGCTGTTTGCTCGGTTTGCTCGGTTTGCTCGGTTTGCTCGGTTTGCTCGGTTTGCTCGGTTTGCTCGGTCCAGTTTGTCCGCGCAACATGCCCGCCCGTCGCTTTACCCGATCCGCCCGATCGGCCCGCCCGGCCTGCTCGGCCCACTCACCGCACGCCGCCCACGCGCCTCTTTCACCCCGCTTCAGCCGCCCTCAACGCCTGCAGCGCGAGCCGCAACGCGCCGTGCGCGGAATCGTCGAGCGGCGCGCGCAGCCGCGCCGCATGGCGTGCCGGCACGGCCGGTGCCAGCGCGTCGGCCAGCCCGCCGCACAGCGCGACCGGCAGCGCCTGCTGCGGATCGAGCGCGTCGATCATCTTGCCGATCTCGTCGCCGGCCTGCGCGATCAGCGCCGCCGCATAAGAATGGTCGCGGTGCGCGAACACGATCGGCGCGAGGCGCGCGTAGATCGTCTGGTTCGCATCGCACGACCACTGGACGAGCGCGTCGCGATCGTGCGCGCCCGTTTCCGCGAGCAGCGCGCCGGCAAACGCGTCACGCGGCACGCGGCCGTCGAGCGCCTGCTGCGCGTACGCGAGCGCGCGCATGCCGAGCCACGCGCCGCTCGCCTCATCGCCGGACGGAAAGCCGAAGCCGCCCGCGATGCGGCAGTCGCCCGCGGCGTCGAGCGCCGCCGCGATGCTGCCCGTACCGAGCGCGACGATGAGCCCCGGCGCACCGCCGTGCGCGCCGACGACGGTCGTATAGGCGTCGCTCTCGATCGCCAGTGCGTCGAGCGGCGCCTGCGCGCGAAACGCGGCGAGCCACGCGGCATTGTTGACGCCCGCGAGCCCGCAGCCGAGCGCGCACTGCGACCAGTCGAACGCGAGCCCCGCCCGCGTGAATGCGTCGGCACAGGCCGCGCCGATCGATGCCCACGCGCGCTCGATGCCGAGGCCGAGCCCCGACGGGCCGCCGCGCCCCTGCGCGAGTTCGCGCCCGTGCCGGTCGGCGAGTACCACGCGGGTACCCGTGCCGCCGCCGTCGATGCCGATCGCAAAAAGGAATGCCGTCATGCGTTGATCCTGCTGATTCGAACAGGCGCCAAGCTTAACCGGATCGGCGCCGCGCGCCCATCTGCCGTTCGGCCAGCTATACCGTGAATGGGCGTTCCGCTATGCTGGCACGATCGAATCGACACTGGAACGAGGCCGGCGATGTCGCAGCGGTGCAATTGGGTAAAGACGGAAGCGGATGCTCACTATCACGATACCGAGTGGGGCGTGCCGTCGCATGACGATCGCCATCTGTTCGAAATGCTGATTCTCGAAGGCGCGCAGGCGGGGCTGTCGTGGTCGACGATCCTGAACAAGCGCGCCGGCTATCGCGAGGCGTTCGCCGACTTCGATGTCGACGCGGTCGCGCGCTTCACGCCGAAGCGCATCGAGAAGCTGCTCGAGAACCCCGGCATCGTCCGCAATCGCGCGAAGGTGGAATCCGCGGTCACCAATGCACGGGCCGTGCAGCGCATTCGCGAGGATCACGGATCGCTCGCGCAATTCCTGTGGTCGTTCGTCGACCACACGCCGGTCCAGAACGCGTGGCAGTCGTATCGCGACGCGCCCGCGTCGACTGCCCAGTCGGATGCGCTCAGCAAGGCGCTGAAGGAGTACGGCTGCAAATTCGTCGGCTCGACGATCTGCTATGCGCTGATGCAGGCGACCGGGATGTTCAACGACCATGAGACCGGTTGCCCGTGTCACGCCCAATGCGCGGCGCTCGGCGGCAAGCAGCAGCCGGCACGGCGCCGCAAGGCGGGCTGACGGCGAAGCTCACGGGCTGGTCGGCTTGCCGCACCGGCACGTCAGCACGCGCCGCCAGGTGATCCGCGCAAGGCGAGCCCGAACGCGGCGCCGATTTCCCGGTGAACACGTCGGCGGCCTTGCCCCGTTGGCTGCCGGCGGAACCGCCGTGCGGCCATTCGACCGTCCGGCAGTCGATCGGCCACTTTTCCGCCACGATCTGCAACCTTTTCCGGCCCCGAAAAGCAAAACGGCGGAGCGGCTTCTTTCGAAGCACGCTCCGCCGTTTCGCGGCGAACCGTAGACGCTCTTAGTGGAGCTTCTTCGGCAGCATCTGGCTGCGCAGGCGCTTGTGCAGGCGCTTGACGGCTGCTGCCTTCTTGCGCTTGCGGACTGCGGTCGGCTTTTCGTAGGACTGGCGTTCGCGCAGTTCAGCGATCAGGCCATTTTTTTCGATAGCACGGCGAAAGCGGCGAATCGCCACTTCGAACGGCTCGTTTTCCTTCAGAAGAATCGTCGTCATGTCGTTCCTAAATTGCTTAAACGGTCAAAAACGTAGCGGCCAAGCGCCACGCACCGGCCATCCGGGCGTCCCCACAACAGGCGAAACGAGCGGAAATACGGCCTCGGAGGCCGGAAAAGAGAGGCACAAAGCACCGCGGGTACGCTTCACAAGCCGCGTGCAGCGCCGCGTTTGACTGCCAGCAGGAATGCCGAGACGGCATAGGCGTGACAGAAAATCTCAATTCAGCCCGCCATCATACCAGTTAAACGCAGCTTCGCCTACAGGTTTACCGCTTTTCCGTTGCAATTCAGCACGAGCCGCTCGCCATGTCCGATCGGCGAAGGCCAGGCGCGCCCTCCCATGCGTGCCGACCTCACTGCCCGACGAAGCGCATTGCCGCGCCACGATGCGCCGCACCCCACCGAGGCGACACGCACGAGACACATGCGCGGCATCGCGCCGCAAGAATAGTGTTCGATGCGGCCCTAAAGTTTCCCCGAATCAGCGCCGACAACCAGGAAAGGCGGGCAGCGCGGGACACGGAAAGCGCGACGCCGAACCCCGAATCCAGTCAATCAAACGGCGTTTTCCAAACGAGGATCCAAATGCTGAACATCAACACCAACATCTATTCGCAGACCGCTCAAACGAACCTCTCGTCGACGCAGAACGCGCTGTCGCAAGCGATCAACCGCCTGTCGTCGGGCAAGCGCATCAACTCCGCGGCAGATGATGCGGCAGGCCTCGCGATCTCGACGACGATGCAAGCGTCGATCAACGCATACACGCAGGGTGTGTCGAACGCGAACAACGCCGTGTCGATGGCTCAGACCGCATCGAGCGGCCTGTCGGCAATCACCGCCAACCTGCAGCGTATCCGCCAGCTCGCTGTTCAGGCATCCGATTCGTCGATCGGCACCGCTGCTGCAAGCAACCTCGACACCGAAGTGCAAGCGCGTATCACCGAAATCGGCCGTATCGCGAGCCAAACGACGTTCAACGGCATCAACCTGCTCGACGGCAGCGCGAACGCCGCAGGCACGCCGCTGACCTTCCAGATCGGCGAAAAGTCCGGCCAGCAACTGTCGCTCGACCTGAGCGGCAAGTACGACACGACGACGCTCGCCCTGACCGGCGGCGTGACGACCGTCACCGCCGCGCAAACGATGATGAACACGATCGACACCGCGCTCGGCACCGTCAACACCGCGCAAGCTCAGCTCGGTTCCGACATCAACATCTATCAGGCAGCGATCTCGCAGACCACGGCGCAATCGACGAACCTGAACGCAGCAAGCGCGCAGATCACCGACGCGAACTTCGCGCAGGAGACCGCCAACCTGTCGAAGGCACAGGTGCTGCAACAAGCCGGCATTTCGGTTCTCGCACAAGCGAACTCGATGCCGCAGCAAGTGCTGAAGCTCCTGGGCTAAGCAAGCCGGACGGCGCGCGCCGCGGGATCGCGAACGACGCGGCGGCGCCATCGGAACGGGAATGCCCTTCCTCCCAATGCTTATCCGATTACGTCGGGTAAGCATTTTGCTTTTCGTGCTTCGCGCATTACGTCGCCCTGCCCGACCGTTGCGCAGGACTAATCTCATCGAATGGAGTCCTACATGTCGACGACTACCACCACATCGGCGAACAGCGCACTGGCGGCAGCCGCCCAATCGATCATCAGCGGTGTGACGAATTCGAATACGGACGTCTCGTCGCTCGTGTCCGCGCTGGTCGCAGCGAAGACGGCCGCACAAACGACCCAGAACACCAATCGGCAGACGCTCGACAACACGACGCTGTCCGCGATCGGTTCGCTCAAGTCGTCGCTTTCGTCGCTGCAAAGCGCACTGTCCGGCCTTACGGACGGCTCGGCGCTGTCAAAATTCACGGCATCCGCGAGCGGCAGCGGCCTCACGGCCACGACGTCGACGGGGGCGGTCGCGGGCAGCTATTCGGTCGCAGTGACGCAGGTAGCGACGGCGCAAAAGCTCTCGTCGATCACGGGAATTCCATCGACGAAACAGGTCGGCACCGGCAACCTGACGATCCAGCTCGGCAGCGGCACGCCGATGACCGTCGCGATCAAGTCCGGCACCAACACGCTCGCCGACATCGCAAATGCGATCAACACGGGAAGCGGCAATCCGGGCGTGACCGCCACGGTCGTTACCGGCACGGACGGCTCGCACCTCGTGCTGACGTCCAACGTCACGGGCGCGGCGAACACCATCAAGGTGTCGACCAATTCGACCGACGGGCTGGCTGCGCTGGCAACCGTCGATAACACGGGCGCAGCGACAAACAATTACAACGAGACGATCCCCGCGCAGGACGCGCAGCTTTCGATCGACGGCACCAGCGTGGTTAGCGCGAGCAACACCATCACGGGCGCGATTACGGGCGTGACGATCAACCTGTCTGCTTCGTCGGCCAAGACGACCCAAACGCTCTCGGTCTCGCCGGACAACACCTCCGCCACCAATACGATCAACGCGTTCGTCTCCGCATACAACTCGTTCGTCAGCACCGCATCGTCGCTGTCGAGCTTCAATTCGAGCGCAGCCGCCGGTAGCCAGGGGGGCCCGCTCATCGGCGACTCGATGCTGAATTCGATCGTCAACACGCTGGCCACCAAGGTGGCCCAGGGCGTAACGAGCGGCGGCAGCACGGTCAGCCTGAGCGCGATTGGCCTCAACCTTCAGCCGGACGGCACGCTCAGCGTCGACAGCGCGGCCCTGTCGTCGGCGCTGGCGAACAATCCGTCATCCGTGGCGACCGCGTTCAACGCGACCAACGGCGTAGGCGCGACGCTCAACAGCAACATCACGACATTCCTGCAGACGGGCGGCATCATCGACACGCGCGTCACGGCGTTGAACCAGGATCTCGCCGCTGCGAAAACGCAGGCCACGGCGCTGCAGGCATACGCCAGCCAGCTCACCGATCAGTACAATACGCAATTCACCGCGCTCAATACGCTGATGGCAAAGATGCAAAACAATTCGCAGTACCTGACGCAACTGTTCGGCGGCACCAACAGCGCGGGCGCGCTGGCCACGAACAAGGCATAGCGGCAGGCGATGCCGCGGCCGGATCAACATGGGAGAGAACATGACGACGGACCCGATCACTCTGCTGGAGCGCGTGTGGTCGCTCACGCAGGCAATCGAACATGCGGCATCGATGGCCGACTGGCCGGGCGCGGCGAGCCTCGTCGAACAGCGCTCGCCGCTGCTGATGTCCCTGGCCGCCCCGCAATCGCCCGACGCGCTGGCGATCCTGAAGCGCATCGAGGCGATCGACGCGGCCGTGATGGCGGACGCACAAACGACACAACGAGAGCTGCAGGCCGAGTTCAAGACGGCTATCGGCCGCACGGAAGCAGCGCTGCAATATCAGCGGATCGCGGGTTTCTAAACGAACGCCCCGGTGCCCGCCGCGCGTGATGATCTCGCGTCATCGCCCGGCGGGAATCGCTCGCCGGGCGAGCGGAGTCCACTCATTACCGGTTCATCGTGTTTACCGTCATCATCGCCACCCACGACCGGCCACTGCTGCTGCGCCGGACGTTGCAGTCCCTGATCGACCAGACGTGGCAGGACTTCACCGTCATCGTCGTCTCCGATAGCGCGACATACATGCCGCCATTCGAGGAGCTTTCCGCATTGCAGGGGCGCTACGTCCACGTGATCCGCAGCGGCGCGCCCGGGCCGGCCGAAAGCCGCAACATCGGACTCTCGCTCGCCAAATCGCGCTACGTCATGTTCCTCGACGACGACGACACGCTTGAGCCGACGCACCTCGACGCGCTGGCCCGAAGCATCGGCGCCGACGAGCCGGAAATCCTGTTTTGCGATTTCAAGGTGTGTTACGAGGATCGCACGACGCATCCGCCACGCACGACCTCGATCGAAACGGTGCGCATCGGCGATGTCGACGCGGACAGCGTCTACGTGCTGAATCGCGTGCCGAACAGCTGCATCGCGTATCGCGACGACGTCGTCGCGCGCGTCCGATATGCGACCGATCTCGAGATTTACGAAGACTGGGACTTCCTGCTCGCGTGTCTTTCCGGACGCGCAATGGTTCATGTCCCGCTCAGCTCAGTCGTCATTCACAAGAGCCCGGCCGGCGCGCAGGAGAATATGCGACGCGGCAATACACGCGACGACCTGATCGCCTCGACGATGCTCGCGCTTTACCAGCGGCATCCAGCCCCCAATACGGACGTCCGCCTGAACCGCCAGCGGCTGATGGCTTCGGCGGGCATCGTGCTGGATCTCGACCGCTTCTGACCTGCGGCGCGATCCGGCGATCGGCCTGCCCGGGGAGGCGGCCGACCGGCGCGCCGATCAGTCCAGCGCGCCGACGAGACGCGAAAAATGCGCCTCGAGATTGTTGACGAATCGCGGCGTGTCGAACAATACGCCATCCCTGCGCTCGGCGTTCAGCACCTTTCGCAGGCGCTCGCACTCATCCGGCGCACTGGCGAGCGCCACCGCCTTCTCCTCGTATGCGTGCAGATCGTAGGTGATCAATTCCTCGATGCCCGCGGCGGACAACATCGCACCCGCCATCCGCGATGCGAAGCTCCTGCCCGAGAGTGTCAGAACCGGCAGCCCCATCCAGAGCGCGTCGTTCGCCGTCGTGCCCGCGTTGAACGGGAAGGAATCGAGGAACAGATCCGCGACCGCAAACCGGGCAAGATAATTCTCGGGCGAGACGCGAGACGCAAACACGAGGCGTCCGCCGTCGATGCCGTGTCTGGCCGCTTCCTTTCGCAGATTGGCTTCGGCCCATGGATTGTCGGCAAGCAACCAGAGCACGCTTGCCGGCACCCGCTGCAGGATCCGCATCCAGGCGCCGAACACCTCGGGCGTGAACTTGTAATTGTTGTTGAACGAACAAAAGACGAAGCCGTCTTCCGGCAGGCCGCAGTTTGCGCGCGACGGCGCCGGCGCACTGACCCGCTTGCGATCGCTGACCTGGTAGATGTCCGGCATGTACAGCGGCTTCTCCGAGTAGAAGTGCGCGTACGCTTCCGGAATCAGGAACCGGTCGGCGATCACATAATCGATGTACGGCAGGCCGGTCGTGGCCGGCAAGCCCAGATACGTGATCTGGATGGGCGCCGGCCGATAGGCAAGCAAGTCCGTGCGTGCGCCGAGCGTCTGCCCGTGCAGGTCAACGACGATGTCGATCTCGTGTTCACGGACCAGCCGAGCGGCGGCCTCGTCGCTCATCGCGTCGATGCGATGGAAATGATCCATCGACTGGATAATCCGCTTGCGCAGCGCGGAGCCGTCGTCGCGCGACCAGCAATAGCCGTACACCTCGAAACGCCGCCGGTCGTGCAATTCGAACAGCTCGGCCGTGAGCATCGAAACGGGATGCAGGCAGAAATCCGACGAAAGATACGCGATCCTGATCTTCTCGTGACCATATGCCTTGTTGCCGGACAACGCGGGCACGTCGACGTTGATCTTGGTGTCGACGTAATGCCGGGCCGCCGACAATTGCTCCGCCGGATCGTCCGACTGGCTGATCATCGCCAGCGCGGAAGTCGACTGTCGCATGAGGTCCGGATCGACGCCCTCGACGGGCGCAAACACGGGCCACTCGCACTGCTTGCCCCGCAGGAACACCCAGTGGTGCAGCACGTCCGGCTGGTTCGGCTCCATCCGCAAACTTTCCGTCAGGCACGCCAGCGCATCGGCGTAACGCCGCTGGTTTTCATGGACGCGCCCGAGGTTGTTGAGCGCGGACAGCCGCAGCGGCCGTTGCTCGGGATGATCAGCCGACGCGTGCTCCACGACCCACGTCCATTCCGCGATCGCCGTGTCGAGCTCGTTGATGCGCTCGCACATGACACCCAGATTGAAATGCGGATGAATGAAATCGGGCGCGAGTTCGATGGCCGTGTAGTGTGCCTTTTTCGCGGCCTCGATGTCATTGGCGTTGAAAAGCGCGACGCCAAGGTTGAAGTACACGAAATGATTGAACGGCGCGACGTTGCGCTCGAGCCAGGTCCGGTAAAGGACCGCCGCCAGCTCGAACTGCCGGTTCGCTTCGAGCGCGCCCGCGCGCTCGAAGAGACCCGTCATGTCGATCTTGCCGTGCCACGCGAGCAGAAGATCGGCAGCAAAATTTTCTTCAGACGAAACCATGACTTCACTCATACGCAATACCGTAAAGTACGGCAGTCCGCCGGACGGCTGCCCGTCAGCCGCCGCGCGGGCACGACGGCGCGCCGCCTCCTCGCCTGCCCGTGACGCGCGGCTGCCGCCACGTCACGCGTGGCCGGCAGTTTAACCTGCCAGTACTCACGCCTTGCCCGATGCCGGCGAGGCGGGATGGCGCCGGGAACCCCGGCGCCATGCAACGCGACTGATCAGAAGTGGAGCTGCTGGATCTGATCGGTCGTCATTGCCCCCACCTGCGCCGACGTCAGCGCATGCACCTGGGTCGTCGTGAACGCAGCCACCTGATCGGTCGTCAGGTTATGCACCTGGGCCGTCGTCAGCGCAATCACCTGGCTCGTCTTCAACGCCACGATCGACGCCGTGGACAGCGCCGCGGTCTGCGTCGTCGTCAGCGCCGCGAGGTCAGCCGTCGTCAGTGCCGCCACCTGCCCCGTCGTCAGCGCCTTGACCTGATCGGTCGACAGGCCGTTCTGCACCTGGTTCGTCGTCAGCGACGCGATCTGCGTGTAGCTCAGCGCTGCCGCCTGAGCCGTCGTCAGGTTCTGCAGCTGGTCCGTGCGCAGTGCCGCAACCTGATTCGTCTTCAGCGCGGCCACATCAGCCGTCGTCAGCGCGCTCGATTGCGCCGTCGTCAGCGCCACGACGTCGGCCGTCGTCAACGCGGCCGCCTGCGCGGTCGTCAGCGCCTTGACCTGGTCGGTCGTCAGGCCGTTCTGCACCTGATTCGTCGTCAACGCTGCCACTTGTGCGGTCGTCAGCGCGCCGGCCTGCGCCGTGCTCAGGTTGGCGATCTGCGCCGTCGTCAGTGCCGCGACCTGCGTCGGCTTCAGCGCCGCGAAGGCGGCCGTCGTCAGCGCGTTCACCTGGTCGGTCGTCAGCGACTTGACCTGATCAGTCGTCAGCGACGTCACCTGCGCGGTCGTCAGTGCCTTGACCTGGTCGGTCGTCAGGTTCTGCACCTGCGTCGTCGTCAACGCTGCGATCTGCGTCGCCTTCAGCGCCGCGACGTCGGCCGTCGTCAACGCCGACGCCTGCGCGGTCGTCAGCGCCGCGACGTCAGCCGCCGTCAGTGCCGCTGCCTGCCCCGTCGTCAGCGCCTTGACCTGATCGGTCGACAGGCCGTTCTGTACCTGGGCCGTCGTCAGCGATGCGATCTGCGTGTAGCTCAGTGCTGCCGCCTGAGCCGTCGTCAGGTTCTGCAGCTGGTCCGTGCGCAGTGCCGCAACCTGATTCGTCTTCAGCGCGGCCACGTCAGCCGTCGTCAGCGCGCTCGATTGCGCCGTCGTCAGCGCGGCGACCTGCGCGGTCGTCAACGACGCCGCCTGCGCGGTCGTCAGCGCCTTGACCTGGTCGGTCGTCAGGCCGTTCTGCACCTGATTCGTCGTCAACGCAGCCACTTGCGCGGTCGTCAGCGCGCCGGCCTGCGCCGTGCTCAGGTTGGCGATCTGCGCCGTCGTCAGTGCCGCGACCTGCGTCGGCTTGAGCGCCGCGAAGGCGGTCGTCGTCAGCGCGTTCACCTGATCGGTCGTCAGCGACTTGACCTGATCGGTCGTCAGCGACGTCACCTGCGCGCTCGTGAGTGCCTTGACCTGGTCGGTCGTCAGGTTCTGCACCTGCGTCGTCGTCAACGCTGCGATCTGCGTCGCCTTCAGCGCCGCGACGTCGGCCGTCGTCAACGCCGACGCCTGCGCGGTCGTCAACGCCGCGACGTCAGCCGCCGTCAGTGCCGCTGCCTGCCCCGTCGTCAGCGCCTTGACCTGATCGCTCGACAGGCCGTTCTGCACCTGAGCCGTCGTCAGCGCCGCCACCTGCGCGCTCGTCAGCGCACCTTCCTGCGCCGCGCTCAGATTGGCGATCTGCGCCGTCGTCAGTGCCGCGACCTGCGTCGGCTTCAGTGCCGCGAAGGCGGCCGTCGTCAGCGCGTTCACCTGGTCGGTCGTCAGCGCCGCGACTTGCGCCGTCGTCAGCGCGCCCGCCTGCGCGGTCGTCAGCGCCTTGACCTGATCGGTCGTCAGGTTCTGCACCTGCGTCGTCGTCAGCGCGACGATCTGGGGCGTTTTCAGCGCCGCGATGTTCGCCGTCGACAGCGCCGTGACTTGCGCAGTCGACAGCGCCGTTACGTCAGCGGCCGTCAGCGCCGCGGCCTGCGCGGTCGTCAGCGCCTTGACCTGATCGGTCGTCAGGCCGTTCTGCACCTGAGCCGTCGTCAGCGCGGCCACCTGCGCGGTCGTCAATGCACCTTCCTGCGCCGCGCTCAGATTGGTGATCTGCGCCGTCGTCAGCGCCGCGACCTGCGTCGGCTTGAGCGCCGCGAACGCGGCCGTCGTCAGCGCGTTCACCTGGTCCGTCGTCAGCGCCGCCACTTGCGCCGTCGTCAACGACTGCGCCTGCGCGGTCGTCAGCGCCTTGACCTGATCGGTCGTCAGGTTCTGCACCTGGGCCGTCGTCAGCGCCACAATCTGGCCCGTCTTCAGCGCCGCCACGGCGGACGTCGTCAGTGCGGTCGCTTGCGCGGTGGACAACGCCGTCACGTCAGCCGCCGTCAGCGCCGCGGCTTGCGCGGTCGTCAGCGCCTTGACCTGATCGGTCGTCAAGCCGTTTTTCACCTGCGCGGTCGTCAATGCCGCGACCTGGGCAGTCGTCAGCGCGCCTTCCTGCGCCGCGCTCAGGTTGGTGATCTGCGCCGTCGTCAGTGCCGCCACCTGCGTCGGCTTCAGCGCGGCGAATGCGGCCGTCGTCAGTGCGTTCACCTGGTCCGTGCTCAGCGCCGCGATCTGCGCCGTCGTCATGGCCGACGCCTGCGCCGTCGTCAGCGCCTTGACCTGATCGGTCGACAGGCCGTTCTGCACCTGCGCCGTCGTCAGCGCGGCGATTTGCGTGCTCGTCAGCGCCGCAGCCTGAGCAGTCGTCAGGTTCTGCACCTGGGCCGTCGTCAGCGCCGCAATCTGAGTCGCTTTCAACGCGACCACATCGGCCGTCGTCAGCGCGCTCGACTGCGCCGTCGTCAGCGCGGCGACCTGCGCCGTCGTCAACGCCGCGGCCTGTGCCGTCGTCAGCGCCTTGACCTGGTCGGTCGTCAGGCCGTTCTGCACCTGATTCGTCGTCAGCGCCGCCACCTGCGCGCTCGTCAGCGCACCTTCCTGCGCCGCGCTCAGATTGGCGATCTGCGCCGTCGTCAGTGCCGCGACCTGCGTCGGCTTCAGCGCCGCGAACGCGGCCGTCGTCAGCGCATTCACCTGATCGGTCGTCAGCGCCGCCACTTGCGCCGTCGTCAGCGAGGCCGCCTGCGCGGTCGTCAGCGCCTTGACCTGATCGGTCGTCAGTTTTTGCACCTGCGTCGTCGTCAACGCAGCGACCTGGTTCGTCTTCAGCGCCGCGACATCGGCCGTCGTCAGCGCCGTGACTTGCGCCGTCGTCAGCACCGCGACGTCGGCCGTCGACAAGGCAGCGGCCTGCGCCGTCGTCAGCGCGTGAATCTGGTCCGTCGTGAGGCCGTTCTGTGCCTGGCTGGTCGTCAGCGCCGCCACTTGAGCGCTCGACAGCGCACCGGCCTGGGGCGCGCTCAGCTTCGAGAGTTGATCGGACGTGAGTGCTGCAATCTGGTTCGTCTTGAGCGCGGCAATGTCCGCCGTATTCAGCGAGCCGAGCTGGTCGGAGCTGAGAATCGCGACAGCCGTCGTGCTGAGGCTGACGACTGCCGACGTGGTCAGCGCAGCCACCGAGTCGGTCGTCAGCGCCTTGACCTGGTCGGTCGTCATTGCACCGATGTCAGTCCCTGTAAGCGCGTGCGCCTGCGCCGTCGTAAGCGCCGCGATTTGCGCCGTAGACATGCCCGTTACGATCGAAGTCATGCTTCATCCTTTCCAAGTTCGTTGTTCAGAAGCGGCATGTCCGAGACTGCCCCCCGTCAGCCGACGCTTTACTTTGATTTGGCCCTATCCTGCACCCGACTGATTAACGACCATGGAGCGACAAACTTTAGATAGATCAGGCGATCGATCGCATGTCACCGGGACATGCGCGAGACGCTGCCGATGCAGCGGCAGGATTTGAATGCGTTCTGAAAGATTTCACGAGCGCGTGACGGCCATTTCGCATCCGGTGTCGGCGGGTGGCTGCGTGCGCAGGCTTGTGTTGAAGTGAAGCGGCGGAAGCGTCTGGATCGCTCGCGCACGGGCTAGCGGCGCGGCGCAAGCTGCCGTATCAGTGACTCGCGCGCTGTCGATGCCCGAGCCAACCGGCGCGCGTTGCCCTCACGTTGCCGTGGTCAGGCACGCGAGATGAACGATCAAAAAAAGGAAATCGATACGAAGAATGCTCGATCAGGCTTGGCGCGCCCGGCTGGGATCGAACCAGCAACCCCTGCCTTCGGAGGGCAGTACTCTATCCATTGAGCTACGGGCGCATATGACAGTGACGACAGTGAAACGACCCCAATAAACTGGCCGCCCACCATTGACAAGACCGCAAGGATACCCGGTTTCCCAAAACGCGTCCACCTTGCCCGCCGAAACCTCGTCAGACCCGCAATTCGTGCGGGTAAACACGCGCCTTCGCGCCGCTCGCCGTGATGTAAACGTTCCGTCTATAATCGTCCGGACTCATTGGATCGCCAGCCATTTTGCCGTTGCACCGCGCTCACAATTCCTAATCACGGAGACGAGGCAAGCATGAGCGAAGCACCCCACGAATCTCCCGTCAAAACACCCGGGCAGCTGATTGCCGTCGTCATCGCCTCATTCGCGATTCCGATCGCCCTGATCGTCCTGTTTGCCACTTATGCCAACCATGCGTTCCGTTCGGGCGCCGGCACGGATGCGCTATCCGACGAACAGGTCGCCGCGCGGATCGCACCGCTCGCGAAAGTCGACGTGAAGGACGCCAATGCGCCCCGCACGTACAAGACCGGCGAGGAAGTCTACAAGGCCGTGTGCGTGACCTGTCACGGCACGGGCGCCGCGGGCGCGCCGAAGTTCGGCAACAAGGACGACTGGGCACCGCGCATCTCGCAGGGCTTCGACACGCTGCTGAAAACGGCGCTGTCGGGCAAGGGCGCGATGCCGCCGCGCGGCGGCACGAGCCCCGACGACGTCAGCGACTATGAAATCGCGCGTGCGATCGTCTACATGGCGAACAACGACGGCGCGAACTTCCCCGAACCGGCTGCCCCGGCCGCCAATGCGGCACCGGCGGCGAGCGGCGCAGCGGGTGCGGCAGGCGCTTCGGGCGCCGATGCATCGAACGCGCAGGCCGCCGCTGCAATGGCCGCGATCGCCGCGATTCCGAAGGCCGGCGAAAAGCCCGCGGCCGCGCCGGCCAGCGCCGACGCCGCCTCCGCCGGCAAGGCGCTGTACACGCAGGTCTGCCAGGCGTGCCACGCGGCCGGCGTGCTCGGCGCGCCGAAGTTCGGCAGCAAGGAAGACTGGGCGCCGCGCCTGAAGGACTCGATGGATACCGTCTACAACTACGCGCTGCACGGCAAGGGCGCGATGCCGCCGAAGGGCGGCTCGAGCGCGTCCGACGCCGACGTGAAGGCGGCCGTCGACTACATGGTCAACGCGTCGAAGTAACGCCTGCCGGCCAGAAAAAACCCCCGCGGCGCACACGCGTCGCGGGGGTTTCGTTTATCCGGATCGCCGGGGCGTCCGTGCGCCGAAGCGCGCCGCCTCACTTCTGCAACAGCGCCTTCAGGCTCGCGAGCCGGTCCTTCGGCGTCATCGGCGCTTCCTCCGGCGTCGGCGGCGGCGCTTCGTCGAGCCCCATCTCGGGAATGAAGCGCGACGGCTCGCACACGACCGTCTCGCGCGCCCGCTTGCGCTTCTTGCACCAGTTCAGGTGCAGGCTGCGCTGCGCGCGCGTGATCGCGACGTACATCAGCCGGCGCTCCTCCTCGATCCGCTCGTTGTCGATCGGGCCGTCGTCCTCGCTGCCGCCGCGGTGCGGCATGATGCCCTCCTCGACGCCGACCAGGAACACGTGCGGATACTCGAGCCCCTTCGACGCATGGACGGTCGACAGCCGCACGGCGTCCGGATCCTCGTCCTTGCCTTCGAGCATCGACATCAGCGCGACGGTCTGGATCAGGCCGAGCAGGTTCTTGCCGGTATCCGCAAGCCCGTCCGCGTTGTGGAAGCCGTCGGCCTCGCCGTCGACGGCTTCGGTCTCGGGCTTGGTGCCCTTGCGCTTCAGCCATTCGAGGAATTCGAGCACGTTCTGCCACTTCGACTGCGCCTGCCGCTCGTCGAACGCATCGTACAGGTAGGCCTCGTAGTGAATGGCCTCCATCATGTCGTCGAGCACGACGGTCGCGGGCTCCTTGTCCGCGCGATCGGTCAGGCGCTGGATGAAGTCGCAGAACATCCTGAGCGGCTCGACCTGCCGCGCGGACAGCCGCGCCTCGATCCCGCCCATGTACACGGCCTCGAACAGCGACACCTTCGCCTGGCCCGCGAACGAGCCGAGCGCCTCGAGCGTCGTGTTGCCGATGCCGCGGCGCGGCGTCGTGACCGCGCGGATGAACGCGGGATCGTCGTCGGCGTTCGCAATCAGCCGCAGGTACGCGCACAGGTCCTTGATCTCGGCCTTGTCGAAGAACGACTGGCCGCCCGACAGCACGTATGGAATCCGCTCGCGCCGCAGCACCTGCTCGAAGATCCGCGCCTGGAAGTTGCCGCGATACAGGATCGCGTAGTCGCGGAACTGCGCGCGCCGCTCGAACTTGTGCGCGGACAGCCGGAACACGACCGATTCGGCCTCATGCTCCTCGTCGTTGCACGGCGTGACGGTGATCGAGTCGCCCATCCCGTGCTCGGACCACAGCTTCTTCTCGAACAGCTTCGGGTTGTTCGCGATCACGTTGTTGGCAGCGGTCAGGATCCGCACCGTCGACCGGTAGTTCTGCTCGAGCTTGATCACGTGCAGCTTCGGGAAATCCTTGCCGAGCTGCGCGAGGTTCTCGAGCGTAGCGCCGCGCCAGCCGTAGATCGCCTGGTCGTCGTCGCCCACCGCCGTGAACGCGGCGCGCGGGCCGGCGAGCAGCTTCAGCAGCTCGTACTGGCACGCGTTGGTGTCCTGGTATTCGTCGATCAGCAGGTAGCGCAGCTTGTTCTGCCAGCGGTCGCGCACCTGCTCGTTCTTCGCGAACAGCTCGGCCGGCAGGCGGATCAGGTCGTCGAAGTCGACCGCCTGGTACGCATGCAGCGTCGCGACGTAGTTGCGGTAGACGAGCGCCGCCTGGTGCTCGTCCTCGTTGGCCGCGATCGTCATCGCCTCCTCGGGCATGATCAGGCCGTTCTTCCACAGCGAGATGGTGCTCTGGATCTTGCGGATCAGGCCCTTGTCGGTGGTGCCGATCTGCTCCTGGATCATCCCGAAGCAGTCGTCCGAATCCATGATCGAGAACTGCGGCTTCAGGCCGACGTGCTCGGCCTCCTGGCGCAGGATCTGCACGCCGAGCGAGTGGAACGTACACACGGTGAGCTGGTTGACGGGCACCTTGCGGCCTTCCTTGCCGGGCGTGGTGAGCGTCTTGCCCTCGAGCAGCTTCGACACGCGCTCGCGCATTTCGGCGGCGGCCTTGTTCGTGAACGTGACGGCCGCGATGTGGCGCGGCTCGAAGCCTTTCGCTTCGATCAGGTGCGCGATCTTCTGCGTGATCACGCGGGTCTTGCCGCTGCCCGCGCCGGCGAGCACGAGGCAGGGACCGTCGAGGTAGCGCACCGCTTCGTTCTGAGCGGAGTTGAGGCCTGCGGACATGATGGCGGATGATGTTGCGGTTGACGGCGAACGCCGGGAGGATGCCGCGCGCGACAGGCCTGGAATGCAGGCGGACACGCGGGGCAGGACGCGCATGTTAACACGTCGGCGACGCGCTTTTCGGGAGCGCCGCCAGACGGGGCCGGGCGGGCAGGCGGTCGTTTCTCGGGCGGGCGTGTGCCGGCTTTTCGTGCGGGCAAGCTGCCGTTTCGCCTTCTTGCCGGGTTCTTTATCCAGTCCTCGCCGATCCTTGCCCGGACGGCCAATCCGGCCCCATCCACGGCCCGATCGGTCACAATGGGCGGTCGTCGCGGTGGCAAGCCCGCGGCGGGACGCGCCCCCAACGCCGCCCGCGGGGTCGATGCGCGCAGCGCCGGCGGCCCGACGCAAATTGCGGGCTGCGGCCGCGCACATGCCGTGTCCTGCCGGGCATTTTGCCCAACGCGTCGGTGTGCGCCGCCGCGCCATGCCAAAATAGCCGGTCGTCCTCGCGCCCCAGCGGCGCGCCCTCTTTTCGTTTCGTACGCAGCCAGGGATTGCCATGTCGTCATTGCTCAGGATTGGTTTGATGGGTTTCGGTTTCGCCGGCGCGACGTTCCACGCGCCCGTGATCGCCACGAGCGGCCGCACCGAGGTCGCCGCGATCGCGACGGGGCAACCCGATCGCGCGCGCGCCGCCTTTCCGGGCGCCCGCATCGTCCCCGATCTCGACACGCTGCTCGGCCTCGACGATATCGACTGCGTGGTGATCGCCACGCCGAACGACACGCACTTCGCACTCGCGCGCCAGGTGCTCCAGGCCGGCCGCCACGTCGTCGTCGACAAGCCCGTCACGCTCACGGCCGACGAAGCGCTCGCGCTCGCGCGGCTCGCGAATGCGCGCAGCCGCCTGTTCGCACCGTTCCACAACCGCCGCTGGGACGGCGACTTCCTCACCGTGCGCCGCATCGTCGAATCCGGCGAACTCGGCCGGCTCACCTATTTCGCGTCGCACTTCGACCGCTTCCGGCCGACGCCGCGCACGCGCTGGCGCGAGGAGCCCGCACGCGGCGGCGGCCTGCTGCTCGATCTCGGCCCGCACCTGATCGATCAGGCGCTCGCGCTGTTCGGGCTGCCGGAAACGGTCAGCGCCACGGTCAAGACACGCCGCGACAACGGCACGGCGCCCGATTTCGTGCACCTGCTGCTCGGTTATCCGGACAAGGACGTCGCGCTGCATGCGAGCGCGCTGTCGGCGATCGAGCCCGCGCGCTTCACGCTGCACGGCACGCGCGGCAGCTACCAGAAGTTCGGGCTCGACACGCAGGAAGACCAGTTGAAGGCCGGCCTCACGCCGGATCACGTCGAGTTCGGCGGCGGCAACCCGCCCGGCGTGCTGCGCGTGCTCGACGGCGAGGTCGAGGTCGAGCGGCCGGTGCCGACGCTCGACGGGCAGTACGCGGAGTTCTATCGCGCGCTCGCCGCGTCGGTCCACGACGGCGCGCCGTTCCCAGTCACGCCGCAGGACGCCGTCGACGTGATGACGATCATCGAGCTCGCCGCGCAGAGCGAGCACGAAGGCCGCCGGGTACCGTTCGTGCGTCGCACCGTCTGACGGCCGCGGGCCGGGTCGTCGCCCCGGCCGCAGCCGCCAGCTCGCGCCGCGCCGCGCCCGGCTGCGCGCCCCCGTCAGCCGCCACGGCGCCACGATCCCGAACATTCCGTTACAAATGGTGCGGGAACGAAAGTCAGCGGTCGTCCGGTCTGACGCGTTTCTCAAAATGTCGATCCGACACCAAACCGTCAGGAGAATGTGATGCAACGGTTGATTCGCGCAGCGGCATGCTGCGTCCTGGTTTCCTCGCTCGCGGCCTGCGTCGTGCAGCCGCAGCGGCCGGCCCGACAGGCGCCCCCGCCCCCGCCGCGGCCGAATCCGCAGGTCGTCGCGAACGATCGCCTGCAGGAGGTCCAGGGCCGGATCGACAACCTGCACCGCCGCATCGACGCGCGCGTGAACGGCGGCTACTACCCGCCGCCGTACGGCGCGCAGCTGCACCACCGCCTCGACGTGATCCGCCAGGAAGCGAACGACATGTCGGGCCAGCACAACGGCGGCCTGTCCGGCGACGAGCAGCGCGTGCTGAACCAGGAACTCGACACGGCCGCGCGCGCGATCGGCGAGTAATCCCGGCCATGCCGGCGCCCGCCGGTGCCGGCAGAAGCGGCGGCGCTGCACGCCGCCGCTTGTCGCGAAGCGACATTCTTTTGCTCAAATTGACAATGCCCACCCGCTCGCGTACAGTCGCCCGCACGCGTCGGGAGAGCGTGTGACCGCGTAGCAGCAACGCCGGTCGCGCCGCCGAAGGGGCACACCCGCAAACTCTCAGGCAAAAGGACCGACCGCGTCGGGGAATCCCGTCCGCGCATTGCGCGGGCCGCACTCCCCGCACTCTGGAGAGCGGCAGTAGCCCGCAGCACATTGGCTGCGCGGGCAGGCTGCCCACCGAAGGGGCGCGCGTTCGCCGGCTTGTGGCCGCGGCGCAATCTCTCAGGTATCGAGGACAGAGGGGCATGTACCGGATCGTTTCGCAGGCCCCCAAGGCCGCCGCGACGGTCGGCACATGGCCGTTCTGACCCGCGCGCAAGCGCCTTGCCTGAGGCCTCGATGACTGCACTGAATCAAACCCCGCTCAACGCCGCGCACCGCGCGCTCAATGCCCGCATGGTCGACTTCGGCGGCTGGGACATGCCCGTCAACTACGGCTCGCAGATCGAAGAACACGAAGCCGTGCGCACCGACGCCGGCATGTTCGACGTGTCGCACATGTGCGTCGTCGATTTCACCGGCAGCCGCGTGCGCGCGTTCTTCGAGCACGCGATCGCGAACAACGTCGGCAAGCTCAAGATCCCCGGCAAGGCGCTCTACTCGTGCCTGCTCAATCCGCAGGGCGGCGTCATCGACGACCTGATCGTCTATTACTTCACCGAAGACTTCTTCCGCGTCGTCGTCAACGCCGGCACGGCCGAGAAGGACATCGCGTGGTTCAACCAGCTCAACGAACAAGGCGGCTACGGCCTGACCATCGCGCCGCGCCGCGATTTCGCGATCGTCGCCGTTCAGGGCCCGAACGCCCGTGAAAAGGTCTGGACGACGGTGCCCGCCGCGCGCGCCGCGACCAGCGAGCTGAAGCCGTTCAACGCCGCGCAGGTCGCCGGCACGCCGTTCGGCGACCTCACCGTCGCGCGCACCGGCTACACCGGCGAAGACGGCTTCGAGGTGATCGTCCCGGCCGTGCACGTCGAAGCGCTGTGGAACGCGCTCCAGCAAAACGGCGTGCGCCCGTGCGGGCTCGGCGCGCGCGACACGCTGCGCCTCGAGGCCGGCATGAACCTGTACGGTCAGGACATGGACGACACCGTGTCGCCGCTCGACGCGGGCCTCGCATGGACGGTCGACCTGTCGGCACCGCGCGAGTTCGTCGGCCGCGCCGCGCTCGAGGCAAACGGCACGCGCGCCGCGTTCGTCGGCCTGATCCTGCAGAAGGAAAACGGCAAGGCGGGCGGCGTGCTGCGCGCGCACCAGAAGGTCGTCACGCCGCACGGCGAAGGCGAGATCACGAGCGGCACGTTCTCGCCGTCGATGCAGGAGTCGATCGCATTCGCGCGCGTGCCGGCGGCCGTCCAGGTCGGCGACACGGTCCATGTGCAGATTCGAGACAAGCAACTTCCCGCGCGCGTGGTAAAACTGCCGTTCGTGCGCAACGGCAAGGTCCTCGCTGCGTAACGACCGGGAGGCGACCGGGAGGCCGCCTGCCGCGAAGCCGGGAAATGGCGCCCGGCGCAACCACACCCGGCGCGCCCCGGCGGCGCGCCAGCATAACGAACACACCCTTTTATCCAGGAGCATCCGATGAGCAACGTCCCGGCCGATCTGAAGTACACCGACGAACACGAGTGGGTCCGCACCGAAGCCGACGGCACGCTGACGGTCGGCATCACCGATCACGCGCAGAGCACGCTCGGCGACATCGTCTTCCTCGAGCTGCCGCAAGTCGGCAAGTCGGTGAACGCGGGCGACGCCGTCGGCGTCGTCGAATCGGTGAAGGCGGCATCCGACATCTACTCGCCGGTGTCCGGCGAAGTCGTCGCCATCAACGAAGAAGCCGCCGACTCGCCGGAAGAAGTGAACAGCGACGCATACGGCGTGTGGCTCTTCAAGATCAAGCTCGCGGCCGGCGCGTCGACCGACAAGCTGATCGACGCTGACGCCTACAGCAAGCTGATCGACTAATTTTCCTTACCCGAACCGCGCGGGGCCGGCCTCGGCCCGCGCGGGACCAGAGTCACGCCATGAAGCTCGAACACCCGGACCGCCTGATGAACCGCACGCCCCTCTCGCTCGCCGCGCTCGAAACGCACGACGCGTTCGCAGAACGCCACATCGGCCCCGATGCCGCCAGCCAGCAGGCCATGCTCGACACGCTCGGCTTCGCGTCGCGCGCCGCCCTGATCGACGCCGTGATCCCGGCCTCGATCCGCCGCGCCGAAACGCTGCCGCTCGGCCCGTTCGCGCAACCGAAGAGCGAGGCCGAAGCCCTCGCCGCGCTGCGCGCCCTCGCGGACAAGAACCAGGTGTTCCGCTCGTATATCGGCCAGGGCTATTACGACTCGCACACGCCGGCCGTGATCCTGCGCAACGTGCTCGAAAACCCGGCGTGGTACACGGCCTACACGCCGTACCAGCCCGAAATTTCCCAGGGTCGCCTCGAGGCGCTCCTGAACTTCCAGCAGATGGTCGCCGACCTCACGGGCCTCGCGATCTCGAACGCCTCGCTGCTGGACGAAGCAACCGCCGCGGCCGAAGCGATGACGCTGCTGCAGCGCACCGGCAAGCCGGCGTCGAACGTGTTCTACGTCGCCGACGACGTGCTGCCGCAGACGCTCGAAGTGATCCGCACGCGCGCGCTGCCGATCGGCATCGAGGTCAAGACGGGCCCGGCGGCCGACGCCGCGCAGGCGAACGCGTTCGGCGTGCTGCTCCAGTACCCGGGCGTATACGGCGACGTGCGCGACTGCCGCGCGCTCACCGAAGCGATCCACGCGGCCGGCGGCCATGTGGTCGTCGCGGCCGACCTGCTCGCCCTGACCGTGCTGACGCCGCCCGGCGAATGGGGCGCGGACGTCGCGGTCGGCAACACGCAGCGCTTCGGCGTGCCGATGGGCTTCGGCGGCCCGCACGCCGCGTACATGGCCGTGCGTGACGAATTCAAGCGCCAGATGCCGGGCCGCCTGGTCGGCGTGACCGTCGACGCGCAGGGCAAGCCCGCGCTGCGCCTCGCGCTGCAGACGCGCGAACAGCACATCCGCCGCGAGAAGGCGACGTCGAACGTGTGTACCGCGCAGGCGCTGCTCGCGATCATGGCGAGCATGTACGCGGTCTACCACGGCCCGCACGGCCTGAAGACGATCGCGCTGCGCGTGAACCGCATCGCGGCGCTGTTCGCCGCCGGCGTGAAGCAGCTCGGCTTCACGACCGTCAACGACACGTTCTTCGACACGCTGACGATCGACACCGGCGCGCGCACCGCGCAGGTCCACGAATTCGCGAAGGCCAAGCGCATCAACCTGCGTCGCGTGAGCGACACGCAAGTCGGCGTGTCGGTCGACGAAACGACGACCCGCGACGACCTCGCCGATCTCCTCGCCGTGTTCGCGCAGGCCGCGGGCGGCACCGCGCCGGCCGTGGACGCGCTGGACGCGGGCCTCGGCGGCGTCGCCGTGCTGCCGGCCGGCCTCGAGCGCACGAGCGCGTACCTGACGCACCACGTGTTCAACCGCCACCATTCCGAAACCGAAATGCTGCGCTACCTGCGCAGCCTGTCGGACAAGGATCTCGCGCTCGACCGTTCGATGATCCCGCTCGGTTCGTGCACGATGAAGCTGAACGCGACGTCGGAAATGCTGCCGGTCACGTGGCCCGAATTCGGCCGGATCCATCCGTTCGCACCGGCCGAGCAGACCGTCGGCTACCGCGAGATGATCGACCAGCTCGAGCAGATGCTCGTCGCCGCGACCGGCTATGCGGCCGTGTCGCTGCAGCCGAACGCCGGCTCGCAGGGCGAATACGCGGGCCTCTTGATCATCCACGCTTACCACGCATCGCGCGGCGAAGCGCATCGCGACGTATGCCTGATCCCGGCCTCCGCGCACGGCACGAACCCGGCGTCGGCGCACATGGCCGGCATGAAGGTCGTGGTCGTCGCGTGTGACGCGCAAGGCAACGTCGACATCGCCGACCTGAAGGCGAAGGCCGAGCAGCACGCGAACGACCTCGCGGCGATCATGATCACGTATCCGTCGACGCACGGCGTGTTCGAGCAGAACGTCCGCGAGATCTGCGAGATCGTGCATGCGCACGGCGGCCAGGTGTACGTCGACGGCGCGAACATGAACGCGATGGTCGGCCTGACCGCGCCGGGCCAGTTCGGCGGCGACGTGTCGCACCTGAACCTGCACAAGACCTTCTGCATCCCGCACGGCGGCGGCGGCCCGGGCGTCGGCCCGGTCGCGGTCGGCGCGCACCTCGCGAAGTTCCTGCCGAACCAGCGTTCGACCGGCTACGCGCGTGCGGAAGACGGCATCGGCGCGGTGTCGGCCGCGCCGTACGGCTCGGCGTCGATCCTGCCGATCTCGTGGATGTACATCGCGATGATGGGCGCGAAGAACCTGACCGCCGCGACGGAAACCGCGATCCTCAACGCGAACTACATCGCGAAGCGCCTCGCGCCGCACTATCCGGTGCTGTATTCGGGCCCGGGCGGGCTGGTCGCGCACGAGTGCATTCTCGACCTGCGTCCGCTCAAGGAAACGAGCGGCATCAGCGTCGACGACGTCGCGAAGCGCCTGATGGACTACGGCTTCCATGCGCCGACGATGAGCTTCCCGGTGCCGGGCACGCTGATGGTCGAGCCGACGGAATCGGAATCGCAGGAAGAACTCGATCGCTTCATCGCCGCGATGATCGCGATCCGCGAGGAAATCCGCGCGGTCGAGGAAGGCCGCGCCGACCGCGAGGACAACCCGCTGCGTCACGCGCCGCACACGGCAGCCGTCGTCACCGCGAACGAATGGCCGCACGCGTACTCGCGCGAGCAGGCGGCGTACCCGGTCGCCTCGCTCGGCACGAACAAGTACTGGCCGCCGGTCGGCCGTGCGGACAACGCCTACGGCGACCGCAACCTGTTCTGCTCGTGCGTGCCGGTGTCGGACTACGCATAACGCTCGCCGGCTCCGGAGTCCGGCCGTGACCACACCGCACGCAACCCTCGGTTGCGTGCGGTTTTTGCGTCCGCTGCCTGCCCGATCGATTCACGTTTGCCCGCCAATCCGGCTAACATCACACGCGATCCAGCCAATCAAGGAGTTCCGCATGGTGCGTCCGATGTTTCCGGGCCAGGGTGCCACGCAGGAGCGGCCGCGCACGCGCCGCGTCGTGCCGCTGCTCGTCGCGTCGCTGTCGTTGGCCGCCGGCCTCGGCACGGCCGGCAGCGCGCGCGCGGCGATGAATTTCTGCGCGGCGCCCGCGTTGCAGGCGAGCGAGACGACGCAGGCCGAGCCGGGCGTGCAGGCACTGATCCGCAGCGTCGACGCGCGCATCGGCGAGCAGCCGAAGGCAATGGCGCGCGTGCACACCGAGGGCACGCTGCCGCACGAAGGCATCTACGACCAGAGCGCCGACGCGCTGAAGGACATGGAGCTGATGCGCGACGCCGCGCTCGCGTGGCGCGTGACCAATGCGCCGCGCTACCTGCAGCTCGTCGACCGCTTCCTGTCCGCGTGGGTGTCGACCTATCAGCCGGGCTTCAACCCGATCGACGAGACGCGCTTCGACAGCCTGATCATCGCGTACGACATGACGGCGAGCGCGCTGCCGGTCAAGACGCGTAACGCGACGGCGGCGTTCATCGCGAAGCTCGGCGCCGGTTACGTCGCGCAGATCGACGCGCAGAAGCGCCCGCTCGCCGGCATCTGGCGCAACAACTGGCAGAGCCACCGGATCAAGCTGATCGCGCTGTCCGCGTTCACGCTCGGCGACCGCAAGATGATGAACGCCGCGCAGCGGCTGTTCGTCGAGCATCTCGCCGACAACATCGGCCCGGACGGCAAGACCTGGGATTTCGAGGAACGCGATGCGCTGCATTACGCGGTGTACGACTTGCAACCGCTGGTGACGGCCGCGCTCGCCGCGCGCCGCTTCAACCGCAACTGGCTGCGCGAGCGTGGCGCGAACGGCGCGACGCTCGCGGCCGCGCTCGACTGGCTCGTGCCGTACGCGCTCGGCGAAAAAACGCACGAGGAATTCGTGAATTCGCCGGTGCCGTTCGACGCGAAGCGCCGCGAGGCCGGCTTGCCGGGTTATACGGGGCAGTGGGACCCGAAAAACGCCACCGAACTCTTTCATCTGGCCGCGCGTCTCGACGGGCGCTATGCCCGCGTCGCGCGGCAACTCTCCCCCATGCCGCCCGCATGGCTCGCCGCGTGCCTGCCATTGCAGGCGCGCTAGCATTATTCTTAAAGCAAGGCAGGTATCAAGATGGCAGTCAGCGTGTTTGACCTCTTCAAGATCGGCATCGGCCCGTCCAGTTCGCATACGGTCGGACCGATGCGCGCGGCGCTGATGTTCGTGCAGGGCCTCGAGCGCGACGGGATGCTCGACGCGACGGCCAGTGTGAAGGTCGAGCTGTACGGCTCGCTCGGCGCGACCGGCAAGGGCCACGGCACCGACCGCGGCGTGATGCTCGGCCTGCTCGGCGACGCGCCCGACACCGTCGATCCCGAGACGATCGACGCGCGTCTGGAAGATGTCCGCAAGTCGAAGAAGCTCGCGCTGCTCGGCACGCATCCGGTGCCGTTCGTGCTGAAGGAGAACATCGCGTTCTACCGGCAGGCGCTGCCCGAACACCCGAACGGCATGAAGCTGCGCGCGTCCGACGCGAACGGCGACGTGCTGGTCGAGCGCACCTACCTGTCCGTCGGCGGCGGCTTCGTCGTGACGGCCGGTGCGCCGAACACGAAGGTGCTGAGCGCGGCCGAGCAGATGACGCATCCGTTCCGCACCGGCGCCGAGCTGCTCGCGCTGACCGAGTCGACCGGCAAGTCGATCGCGCAGCTGATGTGGGAAAACGAGCGCGCGTGGCACACCGAGGAAGAGACGCGCGACGGGCTGCTGAAGATCTGGGCCGTGATGCAGTCGTGCGTGTCGCGCGGCTGCGGGATCGGCAACCCGGAAGCCGACGGCAACCTGCCCGGCCCGTTCCAGGTCAAGCGCCGCGCACCGCAACTGTATCGCGCGCTGACCGGCCATCCGGAGCGCGCGCTGCAGGATCCGCTGTCGATGGTCGACTGGATCAACCTGTATGCGATCGCGGTCAACGAGGAAAACGCGGCCGGCGGCCGCGTCGTCACCGCGCCGACCAACGGCGCAGCCGGCATCATCCCGGCCGTGCTGCACTACTACACGCGCTTCACGCCAGGCGCGAACGAACAGGGCGTAATCGACTTCCTGCTGACCGCCGCCGCGATCGGCATCCTGTACAAGCTCAACGCGTCGATTTCGGGTGCGGAAGTGGGCTGCCAGGGCGAAGTGGGCGTCGCGTGCTCGATGGCGGCCGGCGCGCTCGCGGCCGTGCTCGGCGGCACGCCGCGCCAGGTCGAGAACGCGGCCGAGATCGGGATGGAGCACAACCTCGGCCTCACCTGCGACCCGGTCGGCGGGATGGTGCAGATCCCGTGCATCGAGCGCAACGCGATGGCGTCGGTGAAGGCCGTCAATGCAGCGCGCATGGCGCTGCGCGGCGACGGCTCGCACTACGTGTCGCTCGACTCGGTGATCAAGACGATGCGCGAGACGGGCGCCGACATGAAGACGAAATACAAGGAAACGTCGCGCGGCGGGCTGGCGGTGAATATCGTCGAGTGCTGATGCAGGGTCCGGCGGTCATGCGGGTGGATCGATATCCCGCATGACCGTCGGACACAATCACCGCCATCAATCGTTCAGCCAGTTCTCCAGCCGCAATCCCGGATAGCTGACGAAATCCCGCTCGTTGTTGGTCACGAGCGCGACGTCGAGCGACACCGCGTGCGCGGCGATCAGCTTGTCGAGATGATCCCTCCTCCGCTCCCGGGTTGCGTCGCGGACCGGACCGTACGCTTGCGCCGCCGCGACGTCGAACGGAGCAACGGGGATATCGTCGATCAGCGCGGCGAGATGGCGACGCTCCCGCGCAGGATTCGCACATGCGGCGACGCCGTACTCGAGCTCGGCATACGTGATCGCCGACATCACCACATCTCCCGTGTAGCACTGCGCAAATCGTTTCGCGACTTGCTCAGGCTGGTTCTTCATCAGATAGATGCACATGTTGGTGTCGAGCATGTAGCGCGGCATTACAGCTCCTCGCGATCGGCCTGCTCCTGGTCGCCGCGCCCTTCGGCCATGAAATCCGGCCCGAATTTCGCGAATTTCTCGAGTACGCGGGTCAACGGCCGCCGTATCGGTCGAATACGGATTTCGTCACCGATACGCTCGATTTCCAGTTCGATATCGCTGCGCTCGTAGGCGAGGTCGGCAGGAATTCGCACGGCCTGCGAGTTGCCGTTCCGAAATACCTTCGTCGTGTGCATGTCGATCTCCGCATGGATGTACATGGGATGTACATTATCCGATGCGGTCTGCGATGTAAATCCATGTGTGTACATAACATGCGTTCCCTTGAAATCCTTCATCCGCCGCTCGACGCCGACTTGCGGATATCGGGCATCACGGCCACTGCCGTCGCGCATGCAGCACGCGGAGGATCTCGACGATCCCCTCAGCCGGTCTGATGCGATACACGAGCACGTAGTTCGGCGCGACCACCAGTTCGCGCGTGCCGGCCACTCGCCCTTGCCGATACAGCTCTGCACGGGCCGGCAACGTGGCGGCCCTTTGTTCCAGCAGTTCGTCGAGTTCGATTGCGGCCTGCGGGTCGTCCTCGCCGATGTAGTCCATGATCACGGCGCGATCCTCGTACGCCTTCGGATTCCAGTGCAGCGCGAAGGTCAAGAAGCATCCCCTCGCCTGCCCGCGAGCCGTTCACGCAGCGCCGCACGGCGCGACGCGAAGTCGGCGCTCACCTCCGCGTCGGGAATCGACGCGCGCGGATCGTCCAGCGCCTGCTGCACCTGCTCGCGAAACCAGCGATCGTGGGCCGCTGCCTCGTGTGCCGCCCTCATCGCGGCCGCCCGATCGGGCCGGGTCGCCCGGCCGGCCGCATCCGGGTCGAACTCCGACGCATCCACATCGAAACGGCTGATGCCGATGTCGCGCAGAAAGCCGACCAGCGTTTCAAAGCGGCGAAACACCCGCACGTCGCCGCGTTTGGCCGACAGAAAGCGTTCGTTCGTGCCGCAACGAGCCGAGATCGTCCACCCGCTGCCGCAGCCAACTACACGGGCCGCGTGCACGGCGCCGGCTTCGACCAGTTCCGTCAGCGTCTTTTGATCGATCGTTTCGGTTGCCATGGTGATCCTCGATCCAGTTAACCATCCGTTGGCCAAAAATTTTACTATTGAATGGCATCCCACTTTATTATTGCTTGGGGTTCGATTTCCCTGCCGGGACAAGCATTCATCCCGACTCCCATCGTGTCCACTTTTCACTCTTGGCCCAGCGCGCACAAGCTGGCCGTTCGGCGAGCCGCACCGGCGAACGTGCAACATCCACGACCCGAGCTCCCCGCGTTCCGACACTTTTCACCGGCCAGCGTGCCGGCGCCCCGACAACAGGCGTAATCTGTACATCCCGCTACCCAGGGAGACGGCAGCCCATGTCGCATTCCAAGGATCTCGAGCCGCGCGCCACCACCGGCGCGCGACTGCTCGTCGATGCGTTGCTCGCCAATCACGTCGAACGCGTGTTCTGCGTGCCGGGCGAGAGCTTTCTCGCCGTACTCGATGCGCTGGCGGACGACACCGCGCGGATCCAGACGGTCGTCTGCCGCCACGAGGCGGCGGCCGCGAACATGGCGGAAGCGGTCGGCAAGCTGACCGGCCGCCCCGGCATCGCGTTCGTCACGCGCGGGCCCGGCGCGACCCACGCGTCGATCGGCGTGCACACCGCGTTCCAGGATTCGACGCCGATGATCCTGTTCGTCGGCCAGTGCGCGCGCGAGCACCTCGACCGCGAAGCCTTCCAGGAAATCGACTACCGCCGGATGTTCGGCCAGATGGCGAAATGGGTCGCGCAGATCGACGACCCGCGCCGCATCCCCGAATACCTGAGCCATGCCTTCCACGTCGCGACGTCCGGCCGGCCCGGCCCGGTCGTGCTCGCGCTGCCCGAGGACGTGCTGTCCGACGCGTGCGCGCCGCAGCCCGTCGTGCCGGCCGCGAAACGCGTCGCGGCGTCGCCGTCGGCCGCGCAGGTCGACGAGCTGCGCGAACGGCTCGCGCGCGCCGAGCGGCCGTTCGCGATCGTCGGCGGCAGCGGCTGGACGCCCGACGCATGCGCGAACCTGCGCACCTTCGTCGAGCGCTGGCAACTGCCGGTCGCGTGCGCGTTCCGCTTCCAGGACACCTTCGACAACGCGCACCCGAACTACGCGGGCGACGTCGGCCTCGGGATCAATCCCGCGCTCGCCAAGCGGATCCGCGACGCCGACCTGCTGCTGGTGCTCGGCCCGCGTCTCGGCGAAGCGACGACGGGCGGCTACACGCTGCTCGACATCCCGAAGACGCGCCAGACGCTGATCCACGTGCACCAGGGCGCGGACGAGCTCGGCCGCGTGTATGCGGCCGACCTGCCGATCGTGTCCGGGATGCCGGAAATCGCGGCGCCGCTCGCGGCGCTCGAACCGCCGGCGCACCCCGCGTGGGCCGGCACGGCCGCCGACGCGCACCGCGCGTACCGCGAATGGCACGCGCCGCTGCCGATGCCCGGCGACGTCCAGCTCGGCGACGTGATGGTGCAGTTGCGCGAGCGCCTGCCGCACGACGCGATCCTGACCAACGGCGCCGGCAACTACGCGATCTGGCTGCATCGCCACTTCGCGTACCGGCACTTTCGCTCGCAGCTCGCGCCGACCAGCGGCGCGATGGGCTACGGGCTGCCCGCCGCGCTCGCCGCGAAGTCGCTGTATCCGTCGCGGGCCGTCGTCGCGCTCGCCGGCGACGGCTGCTTCATGATGGCCGGCAACGAACTCGCGACCGCGATGCAGTACGGGCTGAACATCGTCGCCATCGTCGTCAACAACGGGCATTTCGGCACGATCCGCATGCATCAGGAGCGCAACTACCCCGGGCGCGTGCACGGCACCGGGCTCACGAACCCCGATTTCGCCGCGTATGCGCGCGCGTTCGGCGCGCATGGCGAGACGGTCGAGCGCACCGCCGACTTCGCGCCGGCACTGGAGCGCGCACTGACCTGCGGGCTGCCGGCGCTGATCGAGATCCGCATCCCGCAGGACGCCAGCACGCCGGCCGCGACGCTCGAGCAGATCCGCGAGCAGGGCCGCCGCGCGCGCGGCGCGTGACCATGGAAATGCGCGCCGCGCCGGCCAGCCTCGCGCTGTCGCGCGACGACGCGCTGACGCATCCGGGCACGCTGCTCGCGCCCGACGGCACGCTCGTCGCCCCCTACGACCTCGAGCACGGCGGCGCCGCCGCGGAGGATCACGTGCCGGCCGCGCCGGCGCTCGGCCTGCTGCACGCCGCCCACCGTCCGTTCCGGCTCGACTACGGCCGCACGGCGGACGTGTACGTGATCAACGGAATGGGCGTCGCGCTCGGCGACTCGGTAATCGGGCTGACCGCGCTCGCCGCGCTGCGCGCGATGCATCCCGGCCTGCGCTTCACGCTCTACCGGCCGGCCCGCGCGCCGCGCTACGTCGCCGCGCTGTATGCGCTCGCCGCCGACGTCGTCGCGCCGTCGCGTGCGCTGCCGTGCGCCGCCGACACACTGCCCGAGCACGCGCCGCGCATCGATCTCGGCAATCACCTGTACTGGCCCGCTTTCGCGCGACAGCCGATGATCGATTTCTTCCTCGACGCGCTCGGCGCGGACCCGGCCACGGTGCCGGCCGCCGCGAAGCGCAATCGCTGGCTCGCGCGACTGCCCCTGCCTGCCCTGCCGGCCGAATGGCGGCGGCCGTACGTGCTGTTCTGCCCGAGCGCGAGCACCGCGGTGCGCAGCGTGCCGCCGGCGCTGCGCGCGGCTTTCGTGGAGCGGCTCGCGCGGCGTTACGGGCTGCCGGTGGTCGGCTTCGGCCCCGTCGCGCATCCGGCCTATGTCGACGTGAGCCGCGACGCGGCCGATACCGCGCGCTTCATTGCCTGGGTCAGGGGGGCGAGCGTGCTGTTCGCGCCCGACACGGCCGCGCTGCATCTCGCCGACGGTTTCGACGTGCCGACGCTCGGCTGTTTCACGACGATCGGCCCGGCGCTGCGCGTGCGCGACTATCCGCACTGCGTACCGGTCGCGCTCGATGTGCCGGACGCATTGCACGGGCTGCATCGCAGCGAGCGGCCGGACGACCTCGCGGCGGTCGAAGCCGCTTACCGGGCGATCGACTGGGATGCCTTGCCGTGGCCTGCGCCGCGCGAAGCGGCGGCTACCGCCGGATAGGGATGGAGAAAAGGGAGTCGCCCGGATGACCGGACGCACCGCGGCATCCGCGCGCCGCCGCCCGCCTCACCCGGCTGCCACCGTCACCGCCCGCTCGCGCAGCGTCTCCGACGGCCGCTTGCCGAACAGCCGCCGATAGTCGGTCGCGAACTGGCTCAGGTGCCAGAAGCCCCACGCCTCCGCGACGTCCTGCACGGAACCGGCCGCCCGCCCGCACAAATCGCGCCGCGCGCCGTTCAGCCGCAGCGTGCGCAGATAGGTCGCGGGCGCCATGCCGAGCACGTCCTGGAAACAGTACTGCAGCGTGCGCCGGCTCACGTGCAACTGCTCGCACAGCTCGGGCACGCCGACCGGGCGCGTGCGGTGTGCGAGCACGTACTCGCGCGCCTGCTCGACAATCCAGCGCCGTGTCGACGGGGCGCCGCCCGCGCCGTCGTCAGCCGGTTGCGCGCACGCGTCGAACAGCGCGGCCAGCACCTCGGCCTGCAGGTCGTCGCGCTGTGCGTCGGGCAGCGGCCCGCCCGCGGCCGCCGCGCCGTCGAGGCGGCCGCCGAGCAGCGCACACAGGCGCGCGAGCCGCATATCGCCGATCTGGATCACGCGCTGCGCGAACAGCCGCTCGTCGAGCGCACGGTGTTCGACTTCCTCCGCGTAGCGGCGCAGCACGTCGCCGCGCACGACCACGCCGTAGATCGAGAACTGCGCGGGTGTCAGCAATTCGAATTCGACGTTGCCGGGCCGGAACGCGAGCGCGCCGGGGCCGATGCGGCACGCATCGACCCGCGCGGTGCCGTCGCTCGTCAGCGGGATGCCGAACCAGTATGCGTCGCCGCGCACCTCGCACGCCTGCCGCAGCAGGTGACTCGTCGATTCGCGAAACAGCTTCATCGTGTCGAGCGGCAGCTCGGTCAGCGTGCCGACGAAGCGGCCGGCCGCGAGCTGGTCGTAGGTCTGCCGCCAGCCGATCAGGTTGCGCGCCTGCTCGTCGGCGTCGTGCGCGACGCTGACCACGGCCTGGCCGGCCAGCGCGTCGTCGCCCTGCGCGCTGCACCGCGTGTCCTCGGCCGTCGGCTCGGCCATGCACTCCACTCGTTGACCCATCATGTTCTCCTCACCCGCCCGGGACCACGTCCAACACGCAAGTCCCGTGCCGATCCGCGTTCTCCGGCGACAAGCCCGTCATTCAACGCCGTGCGGCCGATGCGCGCCATGCGGGCGCACCCGGAGGCGGCATGCCGCGCACCGCGCGGGTGCGGCATGCGTGCCGCCGGCCGCCCGGCGACGCGCTACGCGCCCGGCCGCAACCGCACGACCCGCGTGCCGCAGTTGCCGTACGCCTGCGCGACCGCCAGTTCGACGATCGGACTGCCCGCCGGCCAGGGCGCCGCGTCCGCTTCCGGCAGATCGGTGCGCAACGTCGCGCGGCCGTTGATCCGGTAGCGGATGCCGCGCACGAAATCGATGAACAGCAGCCCGACGCCGCAGCCGTCGCACGCCAGCGCATCGAGCCGGTGGCCGCCGTGCGCCGGCAGCGCGAAGCGCAGCGTCTTCGTGTCGATCACGCGCACGACCGGCCATAGATCGCCGTTCGCGTCGCGCATGCCCTGCACGATGTCGCAGGTCATGCGCGCCGGGGCCGGGCCGCCGCTCGTCGTGCCGACGAACATGAACGGCTGCGATTCGACGAACTGGCGCACACCGATGCTCAGCCGCGTCGTCACGACGTCGCTCATCCGCTCGGCTTCGTCGGCGACGCCGAAGCGGTGATGCGCGTCGAGCTCGCCCGCGTGAAACACCGGGTGACGCGGATAGGATCCGGGCAGTTCTGACATGCTGGTTTCCGTCGGGGCCATCGGGGTGCGATACGGGCACGATACGGGCGCGAACGCGCACCGGCCGGTGCGAATGCCGACGCCCGTATCGAAGGTCGGAACACGAAAACGGCGAAGTGCCGGACGAACCGGCGCCAGCGCATTGCCGCCTCGCCGCGGACGCCGCCCGACGGCCGAAGGCTGGACAGCCAGCGCCCGACCGCCGCACCTTCCACGGCAAGCCGGCACCGGACGCGTCGCCGTCGTCCGGCACCGGCCGCCGTACCGGGCAGCGTTGCGCTGCCGCCCGTCCGGCCCCGGCACTTCGCCCCCTGCTGCGGCGATCAGAAGAACCCGAGCGCCTCGGCCTGGTAGCTGACCAGCAGGCACTTCGTCTGCTGATAGTTCGACAGCGCCATCTTGTGCGTCTCACGGCCGATGCCGGACTGCTTGTAGCCGCCGAACGCCGCGTGCGCCGGGTACAGGTGGTAGCAGTTGGTCCACACGCGGCCGGCCTCGACCTCGCGGCCCATCCGGTACGCACGCGTGCCGTTGCGCGTCCACACGCCCGCGCCGAGCCCGTAGAACGTGTCGTTCGCGAGTTCGATCGCCTCCTGCTCGTCCTTGAACGTCATCACCGACGCGACCGGCCCGAAGATCTCTTCCTGGAACACGCGCATCTTGTTGTTGCCGAACAGCATCGTCGGCTTCACGTAATAGCCCGTGCCGAGGTCGGCGGCCGGTGCCGTGCGCTCGCCGCCCGTCAGGCATTGCGCGCCTTCGTCGCGGCCGATGTCGATGTACGACAGGATCTTGTCGAGCTGCTGCTGCGACGCCTGCGCGCCGATCATCGTCTGCAGGTCGAGCGGGTGGCCGCCCTTGATGCGCTCGACGCGCGCGACAGCCTTCTCGATGAAGCGTTCGTAGATCGATTCCTGGATCAGGATCCGCGACGGGCACGTGCACACTTCGCCCTGGTTGAGCGCGAACATCGCGAGGCCTTCGAGCGCCTTGTCGAGGAACGCGTCGTCCTGGTCGAGCACGTCGGCGAAGAAGATGTTCGGGCTCTTGCCGCCCAGTTCGACCGTCGACGGGATCAGGCTCTCGGCCGCCGCGCGCAGGATGTGCTTGCCGACCGGCGTGGAACCGGTGAACGCGATCTTCGCGATCCGCTTGCTGGTCGCGAGCGCCTCGCCCGCTTCCTTGCCGAAGCCGCTGACGATGTTGATCGTGCCGGCCGGGAACAGGTCGCCGATCAGCTCCATCAGCACCAGCACCGACGCGGGCGTCTGCTCGGCCGGCTTCATCACCACGCAGCAGCCGGCCGCGAGCGCCGGTGCGAGCTTCCACGCGGCCATCAGCAGCGGGAAGTTCCACGGGATGATCTGGCCGACGACGCCGAGCGGCTCGTGGAAGTGATACGCGACGGTGTTGTCGTCGATCTCGGAAATGCCGCCTTCCTGCGCGCGGATACAGCCCGCGAAATAGCGGAAGTGGTCGATCGCGAGCGGCAGGTCGGCCGCCATCGTCTCGCGCAGCGGCTTGCCGTTGTCGATCGTCTCGGCCACCGCGAGCAGCTTCAGGTTCTTTTCCATCCGGTCGGCGGCGGCGAGCAGCAGGTTCGCGCGCTCGGTGACCGACGTCTTGCCCCACTTGCGGCGCGCGGCGTGCGCGGCATCGAGTGCGACCTCGATGTCGTCGGCGCTGGAGCGCGGCACGCGGCAGAACGGCTTGCCGTTGATCGGCGACACGTTCTCGAAATACTCGCCCTTCACCGGCGGAACCCACTTGCCGCCGATGTAGTTGTCGTACTGCTGACGGTACGGGTATTCGACGTCGAGGCCCAGTTGTTTCAGGTCAAACGGGTTCATACATGTCTCCTGTTCATCGTGCTTGTGTGAATGCAGCGCCGGTTGGATCGCGCTGCACGGTTTACGCAACATGCGTGCCAAACCGGGCGAAAACGGAACAGGAGCGGTGCGTCCGGGCGCCCGCCGGGGGCGATGCCGGCGCATCGAACACAAGTGTCCCGATTCTGAACACCGGGACGGCACAGCGGGTACGACGGGTGTTCGGATTTTTCACAGCGCAGCTGCGCAGGCACCGCTGCGCGCCACGCTCGCCGCATGGCATGTCGCTTGCGTACGGAACGCGGATCCGCACGCATCGGCCACGCGCCGACCGAACCATGAACCAACCGGGCCCCTTGAGCGACGATGTCGTCGCGTTCATCCATGAACAGGCATTCCTGATCGTCGCGACCGCGAACGCGGCGGGCGACGCCGACTGCTCGTATCGCGGCCGGCAGCCGCGCGCGGACGGTTCGTTCGCCCCGCTCGTCGACCTGCCCGATCGCCGCACGCTCGTGCTGCCCGACTTCGCGGGCAACAACCTGTTCAACACGATCGGCAACCTGCTCGTGAATCCGGCGATCGCACTGCTGTTCGTCGATTTCGTCCGGCAGACGACGTGGCTCGTGCAGGGGCGCGCGACGATCGACGAAGAGGCGGGAAGCCGCGCGCAGCTGTGGCCGGATGCGCTGCGTTATGTGGTCGTTGACGTGGAAAGCGCGCACGCGCGGGCCGATGCGGAATTGCCGCCGCTCGTGCTGGCGTGAGGCGCCGCACCATGCCGCCGTCGCGGCAAGGCGGGCGCGCATGAGGCGCTGCGGCCGCTTGCGCAAACGCGCCCGCTCACCGCACACTCACCGCCCGCTTGCTTCCACGCAAGCCGGTTCGGTCCGGCGACGCGCCCGCGCGTCGGTATGCGCCTGTTCGCCGTCATCGCCGCGCGCTTCCGCCACCGCCGGCCGTGCACCGAGAAACGCGAACACCACCACCGCACACAGCACCGTGACGACCGCGAGCCCGATCAGCAGCCGATCGAATGCATGCACATAGCTCGCGAGCAGCGCCGCACGACCGACGCCCGGCAACCCGGCCGCCGCACCGGCGAGATCACCGGTCGCGAGGCGCGCGGCCGCCCGCAGCGTCGCGTCGGAGGTCCCCGCCGCCGCCTGCCGCAAATCGGCGTGCGCGAGGGTCGCCAGCACCGCGCCGGCGATCGCTAACGCGATCCCTTCGCCCGCCACGCGCGTCGTGCTGAAGATCCCGGTCGCCATCCCCGCGCGCTCCTTCGGCACGACGCTGACCGACAGCCCGTCCATCAGCCCCCACGGCATGCCAGCCCCGACGCCGATCGCGAGCATCGGCGCGATCGCCGCCGGCCCCGCGCCGCCGCGCAGCGCGACGCCCAGCCATACGAGGCCCGCCGCCGCGAGCAGGAGCCCGAGCCCCGAGATCACGCCGGCCGACAGCCAGCGCGTGAGCGTCGCCGCGACGAGCGGCACGACGAGCATCGGCGCGGAGATCGCGAGCATCAGCCAGCCCGCGTCGATTTCGCTGAAACCGTCGATGCCGATGAAGCGCAGCGGCAGCACGACGAGCAGCACGATGTAACAGCAGCAGGTCGACACCGGCAGCACCTGCACGCCGACGAAGCGCGGAATCCGGAACAGCGACAGGTCGAGCATCGGCCGCGCGACGCGCGTCTCGATCGCGACGAATGCGCACGCGCCGAGCGCCGCGCCCGCCAGCAGCACAACGACGAGCGGATGCGTCCAGCCGCGCGCGGGTGCCTCGATCACGCCGAACGTGAACAGCGTGAGCGCGGCGGTGAACGCTGCGGTGCCGGGCCAGTCGAGCCCCGTCGCGTGCGGATCGCGCGACTCGTGCATGCGCGGCAGCCCGAACCCGAGCGACGAGGCGCCCGCCGCCGCGCCCGTGACGAAGATCGCACGCCAGCCACCGTGCGCGATCAGCCAGCCGGCGAGCACCGGCCCGAACGCGAGCCCGATGCCGAAGGTCGTGCCGAGCAGGCTGAACGCACGCGTGCGCGCCGCGCCGTCGAACTCCTGCGCCAGCGCGGCCGTGCCGCCCGCGAGCGCCGCGGCCGCCGCGAGCCCTTGCGCGGCACGCAGCAGGTCGACCGCGAGCATCGACGGCGCGAACGCGAGCGCAACCGACATCAGCGTGAAGCCGCCGACGCCGATCGCGAACACGCGCTTGCGGCCGAACTGGTCGGCCAGCGCGCCCGCCGCCATCAGGAAACTGCCGAACGCGAGCATGAACGCGTTGGTGATCCAGTTCATCGCGACCGGGCCGCCGTGCAGGTCGCGGCCGATCGCGGGCGTCGCGACCGCGCCGCCCGAAAACGACAGCGGCAGCGCGACGGCGGCCATGCAGACCGCGGCCAGCACCCACGCGCGCCGGCGTGCCGACGTGGCTGAATCGGCTGAAAACGGGTGATCCATCATTGCTCCTCGAAAAGCCGGCGCGGATGCGCCTCAAGCGCGATCAAGGATAATTTCGATTCAATCACCGAAAAACAACGCGTTGCTCCGTATATAACGGACTAAAATTCCTCAATTCACCGCATCGCATCCGCTCGCCCGCCTACGTCGATGGAAAACCTGAACGGCATCGCCGCCTTCGTCCGCACCGCCGAAGCGCTCAGCTTCGTCGCGGCCGGCCGCGCGCTCGGCATCTCGGCGTCCGCCGTCGGCAAGACGATCGCGCGGCTCGAGCAGTCGCTCGGCGTGCGCCTGTTCAACCGCACGACGCGGCGCGTCACGCTGACCGACGAAGGGCGCCATTTCTACGAACGCTGCCAGCGGATCCTCGAGGATTTTCGCGACGCGGAGGCGACCGTGACGGCCGCCGCGCAGCACCCGCGCGGCAAGCTGCGCGTGAGCCTTCCGGTGATCGGCTACCGGTTCCTGCTGCCGGTGCTGCCCGAATTCAGGCAGCGCTATCCGGACGTCGAGCTCGACCTGGATTTCAACGACCGGATGGTCGATGTCGTCGAAGGCGGCTTCGACGCGGTGATCCGCAGCGGCCCGCTGTCGGATTCGAGCCTGATGTCGCGGCGGCTCGGCCCGTTCGCGTTCGTGCTGTGCGCGACGCCCGCGTATCTTGCGCAGGCCGGCACGCCGCGGGCGCCGCGGGATCTCGAAGCGCACGATTGCGTGCGCTACTGTTTCCCGACCACCGGCAAGCTGCAGGACTGGGCGCTCGCCGCCGACGACGGCACGCCGCTGAAGCTGCGCACCGCGATGACCTGCAACAACATGGAAGCGCTGCGCGGCGCGGTGATGGCGGGGCTCGGCATCGGCTACATGCCCGATTTCCTCGCGCGCGACGCGCTGGACACAGGTGCGCTCGTCACGGTGCTCGACGACTACCGGATCGCGCCGGGGCAGTTCTCGATCGTGTGGCCGTCGAGCCGGCGGCTGTCGCCGAAGCTGCGCGTGTTCGTCGACTTCCTGTGCGAGCGGCTGTTCAAGTAGACGGACGGCGCGGTCGCGCCATCGATCCGCATCAATCCGCGCCAATCCGCCTCAATCCGCGCCGATCCGCTCCGCTTCCGCCTGCGGCAACAGCGCATCGCTGTCGTCCTTCAGCCCGACGCCCGTGAGGCCGAGCCGGCGCGCGTGCGTCATCAGGTAATGCAGCTTGTGCGCGGCCGCGGCGTGCGGCAGCCCTTCGGGCCGCACGTTCGAGATGCAGTTGCGCAGCGCGTCGTGACAGCCGACCTTCGGCGCCCAGGTCAGGTACACGCCGAGGCTGTCCGGCGAGCTGAGCCCCGGCCGTTCGCCGATCAGCATCGCGACGACCTGTGCGCGCAGCAGTTCGCCGATCTCGTCGCCGAGCGCGACGCGCGCCTGCGTCGCGACCACCACCGGGCCGATCCGCCAGCCGTCCGCTTCGAGCCGCGGGCACACGGCCTGCAGCAGCGGCAGCGCCTGCTTCGCGGCCGCGAACGCCGACAGCCCGTCGCCGACCACGAACACCACCTCCGGCGCGTCGTCGAGCGCCGCGCCGTAGCCGGCCAGCAGCGCGCGTCCGTCATCGGACAGCTTGCGGCCGAGATCGGGCCGGCGCAGGTAATGCTGGCGGTCGGGCGCCGCGCTCTGCACGCCGAGCGTCGCGAAGCCGGCCGCGTCGATCTCGCGGCGCAGCGCGTCCGCGTCGAGCGGCTGGTGCACCGCGTCGCGCGCCTGCGCGTGCGACAGGTTGAACGCGAGCAGCGGCGCGGTCGGCAGGCTGCTGCCCGCGCGGCCGAGCGCGATCCGCGCGTTCGTGAACGACTTCAGCTGCGCCCACGGGTTCTTTTCGACGGCGTCGCTCATGCCGAAATCCCCATCCAGTCGTTCGCGCCCGCGAGCAGCGGCACGCGCGCGCTCGCGGCGCGCAGCGCGCCGCGCGCGTCGGCGATCTCCATCGTCTCCAGCCATTCCTCGAACTCGGGCGCGCGGCGCAGGCCGAGCACCTCGCGCACGTAGAGCTGGTCGTGAAACGACGTGCTTTGATAGTTCAGCATCACGTCGTCCGCGCCCGGGATGCCCATGATGAAGTTGATGCCGGCCGCGCCCAGCAGCGTCAGCAGCGTGTCCATGTCGTCCTGGTCGGCTTCCGCGTGATTCGTGTAGCAGATGTCGCAGCCCATCGGCACGCCGAGCAGCTTGCCGCAGAAGTGATCCTCGAGCCCCGCGCGGATGATCTGCTTGCCGTCGTACAGGTATTCGGGCCCGATGAAGCCGACCACCGTGTTCACGAGGAACGGATCGAACTTGCGCGCGACCGCATACGCGCGCACCTCGCAGGTCTGCTGGTCGACGCCGAAATGCGCGTTCGCCGACAGCGCGCTGCCTTGCCCCGTCTCGAAGTACATCAGGTTGTTGCCGACGGTGCCGCGCTTGAGCGACAACGCGGCCTCGCGCGCCTCGCCGAGCAGCGCGAGCGAGATCCCGAAGCTCGCGTTCGCCTTCTCGGTGCCCGCGATCGACTGGAACACCAGGTCGACCGGCGCGCCCTTCTCGATCGCCGCGATCGTGTTGGTCACGTGCGTGAGCACGCACGACTGCGTCGGCACGCCGTAGCGTTCGCGGAACCCGTCGATCATCGCGAGCAGCTTCACGATCGCCGCGAGGCTGTCGGTCGCCGGGTTGATGCCGATCATCGCGTCGCCGCAGCCGTACATCAGCCCGTCGAGCATCGACGCGGCAATGCCCTTCACGTCGTCGGTCGGATGGTTCGGCTGCAGCCGCACCGACATCCGGCCGGCCAGCCCGACCGTGTTGCGAAAGCGCGTGACGACGCGGCGCTTGCGCGCGGCCGCGATCAGGTCCTGGTTGCGCATCAGCTTCGACACGGCCGCGACCATCTCGGGCGTGAGGCCCGGCGCGATCCGTTCGAGCGCGGCACCGTCGGCCGCGGGCGACAGCAGCCAGTTGCGGAAGTCGCCGACGGTGAGGTGCGAGATCTCCGCGAACGCGGCCGCGTCGTGATCGTCGAGGATCAGGCGCGTGACCTCGTCGTGTTCGTACGGAATCAGCGCTTCGTTCAGGAACGCCTTCAGCGGCACGCCCGCGAGCGCGATCTTCGCGGCCACGCGCTCCTCCTCGCTCGCCGCCGCAACGCCGGCGAGCTGATCGCCCGAGCGCAGCGGGCTCGCCTTCGCGAGCAGCGTCTTCAGGTCCGCGAAACGGTACGTGCGCGGACCGATCGTCTCCGTGTAGGACATCGTTCGAATCTCCTTGCCAGTCCTTGCCTTGCCTGACGCCGACGGCGCGCCCGTTCGACGGGGCGCGCCGCATGCCGTCACGAACGGCCGTTCGGGTCGGCCATCCTCATTCCTCGAGCAGCGCGTCGCCCGGTGCGCTCGCACGCTGCGAACGGGTCGCGAGGAAGTACGCGTAGCCGAGCGCGAGGAACGCGATGAACACCATCGCCACCAGCCCGTTGAAGTACACCATCGTCGCAAGGCAAATCAGGGCTGCAACGATCGCGAACGCCGGGAAGAACGGGTACAGCGGCGCGCGGAACGGTCGCTCCAGGTTCGGCTGCGAGCGGCGCAGCTTGAACAGCGCCGCCATGCTTACGATATACATCACGATCGCGCCGAACACCGACATCGTCACGATGTTCGCGGTGAGCGTCTGGCCGCCGAACTGGATCAGCTCGTCGCTGTAGATCGCGGCGATGCCGACCACGCCGCCCGCGAGAATCGCGCGATGCGGCGTCTTGAAGCGCGGATGCACCTTGCCGAGCCATTCCGGCAGATAACCTTCGCGGGCCAGCGCGAAGATCTGGCGCGAATAGCCGAGGATGATCCCGTGGAACGACGCGACGAGCCCGAACAGCCCGAGCCACACGAGCATGTGCATCCAGCCGCTGTTCGCGCCCACGATGTACTTCATCGCCTGCGGCAGCGGGTCGTTGATGTTCGCGAGCTTGGTCCAGTCGCCCGCGCCGCCGGCGAACACCATCACGCCGATCGCGAGCGTGACGAGCGTCAGGATGCCGGCCACGTATGCGATCGGGATCGAGCGCTTCGGGTTCTTCGCCTCCTCGGCGGCCATCGCGACGCCTTCGATCGCGAGGAAGAACCAGATCGCGAACGGGATCGCGGCGAACATGCCGTGGAATGCGCCGACGCTGAAATGATCGGCGCCCGACCAGCCGCCCTTCATGAAGTTGCCCCACGCGAAGCCCGGCGACACGACGCCCATGAACACCAGCAGCTCGAAGATCGCGAACAGCGTGACGACCAGCTCGAACGTCGCGGCGATCTGCACGCCGACGATGTTCAGCGCCATGAACACGAGATACGCGCCCATCGCCGCGTGTTTCGGTTCGAGCCCCGGAAACTGCACGTGCAGGTACGCGCCGATCGCGAGCGCGATCGCGGGCGGCGCGAACACGAACTCGACGAGCGTCGCCGCGCCGGCGAGATAGCCGCCCGCCGGGCCGAATGCGCGGCGCGCATACGCGAACGGGCCGCCCGCGTGCGGGATCGACGTCGTCAGCTCGGTGAAGCTGAAGATGAAGGTGGTGTACATCGCCGCGACGAACAGCGCGGTGACGACGAAGCCCAGCGTGCCGGCGCTCGCCCAGCCGTAGCTCCAGCCGAAGTATTCGCCTGAAATCACGAGGCCGACCGCGATGCCCCACAGTTGCCAGGTCCCGAGCGTCTGCTGCAGCGCGGGCTGGCCGGACGACTTGGCGCCGGCGGCGGGCCGGCCATTCGACTCTGCTTTCATCGGATTCTCCTGAAAGGCGCCGGCCTGCGGGCCCGCGCGACTGAGAATCGATGCTAGAGAGTCATTAAACGACGTGTTATCGAAATTCGGCAAAGATGACGGCTGACGTTTCGCTGACGGCAACGGTGGGCGGTGGGCGGTGGGCGGCTCTCCACGAGCGTCGTGCACACACCGTCCGGCCGCGCGAAGCGGCCGGACGGCCGACGCGTCACCGGCGTTACTGACCGCCGCCGCGCTGGTTGAACCAGCGGTCGAGCAGCTTGCCGGCCGCCTCGCGGCCGCCGAGGCCGAACGACAGCGCGACCGCCACCGCGATCGCGCCGAGCACGAGACCGAACGCGAGCTGCACGATCTCGTTGGCGATGCCCATCGCGCGCAACCCCATCGCGAACACCAGGCCGAGGATCGCGAACTGCGCGATCCGTGCGAACAGCACGCTGTGCTCGCGGTCGGCCTGCTCGATCACGCGGCGCGCGAGGCCCGCGAGCCACACGCCGATCACGAGGATCACGCCGCCCGTCAGCACATGGCCGCCGAATTCGATGAACAGCGTGACGACGTCGCGCACCTGCGTGAAGCCGAGCCGGTTCGCGGCCTCCACCGATGCGAACAGCATCGCGAAGAACACGATCAGCCGCGCGACCAGCACCGACGGCTGCAGGATCCCCGAGAACACGCGCTCGACGCCGAGCACGGCCGGCAGCCCGTCGGCGCCGGCGGCTTCCAGCAGCTTCTGCGCGAGCGACGCGACGAAGCGCGCGAAATAGAACGTGACGAGCACGATCACGATCGCCGCGACGATGTCGGGCACCGCGCCGAGGAACTGGTTCAGCATGTTGGTGGCGGGAATCGAGATCGCGTCGATCTTCAGCGCGTCGAGCGCGGAGATCAGCGTCGGCACGAACACGAACACGTAGACGATGGTGCCGATCAGGCTCGACACCCGCACCGGCGTCGGGCTGTCGAGACCCTGCGTGAGGCGATCGGCGCCGGCGGCAACCAGCAGGTTCGTCACGAGGCCGCGCAGCACGCGCGCGACGACCCAGCCGACGAAGCCGATCACCGCGGCCGCGAACAGGTTCGGCACGATCGCGAGCAGCCTGTCGACCATCCCCTGCACCGGCGACAGCAGGCCGGACAGCGCGAACGACGCGAGAATCGCCGGCAGGAACATCAGGATCACGAGCCAGAACAGCACGTCGCCCAGATAGCCGCTCATCGGCTGCATGCCCGCGCTTTCGGACAGCTTGTCGTCGACCTTGCTCGCCTTCAGCGCACGGTTCGCGAGGCTGCGCAAGAGCGACGCGATCAGCCACGCGATCAGCGTCAGCGCCGCGCCGCCGATCAGGTTCGGCAGGTAGTTGACGATGTGGGTGACGAGGAGCGAGAACGGATTGGACACCGCGTACAGGTTGAGCACGTTGAAGATGCCCACCGCGGTGACGAGCAGTACGAGCCAGAACAGCCCGCCGGCGATGATCCGCTCGACGCACGCGCCCTGGCCGGTGCTTTCGTTGATCCGCTGATCGACCTTCAGCGCGTTGAGCAGCCGGAGCGCGCCGGCCCGCACCGCGACGGCGATCAGCCAGCCGATCACCAGGATGCCGATCGCGCCGGCAATCTTCGGCAGGTATCCGCCTAGCGTGGTCTGCAGCGACGTGATGAAGCTGGAAGCATCCATTTCTTCTTCTCCCGAAAAACGTGGCGTTGCGATTGAACATCGACGAACTACCTGCGTACTTCGAAAACCGTGCGTTGCCGCCCCAAGCAACTTACCCGAGAAAAATGACGCGATCACCCGATTTCACCGTCTTTAACTTTAGACATATCTCGACGGGGACGAGACCCCATTTCGGCGAAATTAAAAAGGGGCAGATTTTGTTGGCCTACGCATCTCCGCAAGATTTATCAATCGGCGGCGTGCTACCGTGACGTCGATTCCTGCCGGGGGACGCACGCATGACCGTCGACACGAAAGCCGAAACGCCCGCGTGGGCCCGCTATGCAGCACGCATCGCGCGCGTTCACGACCACATCCGCACGCACCTCGACGACACGCTCGACCTGAACCGGCTCGCCGACATCGCGTGCCTGTCGCCGTATCACTGGCAGCGCGTCTATCGCGCGCTGTACGGCGAGTCGATCGTGCTGACGGTGCGGCGGATGCGGATCGTGCGCGCATCGGAGGACCTCGTCTGCACGGCGCTGCCGCTCGACGCGATCGCCCGGCGCGCCGGCTACGGTTCGACGCACGCGTTCGCACGCGCATTTCGGGATGCTTACGGCGTGCCGCCCGCGCAGCACCGGCGCGCCGGGGTCCACCGGCCGATCTATCCGTTACAGCGAGGAGAGGAAGACATGTTCAAGCATGAAGTCGAGATCCGGCGGCAGCCGGAATTGTGCGGTTATGCGGTGGCGCATACGGGCGCTTACCTGAAGGTCGGCGACGCGTTCGGGCAGATCGGCGCGTGGGTCGGGCAGCACGGGTTGATCGGCCCCGGCGCGAAGATGATCGGGATCTTCTACGACGATCCGGACACCACGCCCGAAGCGCAATTGCGAGCGAAAGCGTGCTTCGTGCCGGCTGGCGGCGCGCCGGACGTCGAGCCGACGCCGCCGGTCGAGCGCATCACGATCGCGGGCGGCGAGTATGCGGTGCTGCTGCATACCGGGCCGTATGCGGACCTCAAGACCGCTTACCAGTGGCTGTATGGCGACTGGCTGCGTCACTCGGGCCGCGAAGCCGCCGATGCGCCGCCGTTCGAGCTGTATCTGAATACGCCGATGGATGCGGCGCCGGCCGACCTGCGCACCGAGATTCATTTGCCGCTGCGTTGAGCGGCAGGTCCCAGGTTCGGAGGCTCGGGGCTCGGGGCTCGGGGCTCGGAACTCGGGGCTCGGAACTCGGAACTCGGAACTCGGAGACTCGGAGACTCGGAGACTCGGAGACTCGGAGACTTGGAGACTCGGAGACTCGGAGACTTGGAGACTCGGAAGCTCGCTCGGAGCGAGCCCGCACGCCGTGGCCCGGCGACGCCCGTTGCAGGCGCCACGCCGCCCTTGGAGATCGGCCGTCACGCCGGCATCGAGGCCGACGCTCGAGCCTTACCCGGCCTGCGTGCCGCAGCCCGGACAGAAGCGCCCGTCAGCGGCCAGCGCCGCGTGGCAGCGGCTGCATGCCTTGCCCCGCTGCGCTACACCACACTGCGCGCAGAATCGCGCATCCGCCGCGTTGATGGCGCCGCAGCCCGCACAGGCGAGCTGACGCAGCGGCACGTTGCTGCCCGGGCCGCCCTGCGCATCGGCCGACGGCTGCCAGCCCCAGCCGTGACGATCGCGGACGCGCGCATCGTGGCCGCCATGGCCTTCCCGGCCCGCTCCGCCATGATGCCCGCCGCTACCGTGGCCGCTACCGTGGCCGCTACCATGCCCACCGCCATGACCGCCAGCGTGGCCACCCAGGATCCGTTTCAGAAAGCTCATCGCCCGCTCCTCGTCACTGCGTCCGCGCGCTGTCGAACACGCCCGTCTTCGACAGCAGCCGCAAGCCGTTGCCGACGACGATCAGGCTCGCACCCGCATCGGCGAACACGGCCATCCACATCGTGCCGAGCCCGGCGACCGTCAGGCCGAGGAACACGATCTTCACGCCGAGCGCGAAGCCGATGTTCTGCACCAGCACGCGGTGCGTCGCGCGCGACAGCCGCACGAACGCGGGAATCTTGCGCAGGTCGTCGTCCATCAGCGCGACGTCGGCCGTCTCGATCGCCGTGCCGGTGCCCATCGCGCCCATCGCGAAGCCGATGTCGGCGCGCGCGAGCGCCGGTGCGTCGTTGATCCCGTCGCCGACCATCCCGACCGCGCCCGCGCCGCCCGCCGACAATTCCTCGACCGCCGCGAGCTTGTCCTCGGGCAACTGGTTGCCGCGCGCATCGTCGATACCGGCCTGCTGCGCGATTGCCTGCGCGGTGTGCGGGTTGTCGCCGGTCAGCATCGCGGTGCGGATGCCGAGCGCGTGCAGGTCGGCGATCGCCGCGCGGCTGGTGTCCTTGATCGTGTCGGCCACCGCGAAGATGCCGAGCACGCGCGTGTCGTCGACCAGCATCACGACGCTCTTGCCCTGCCGCTCGAGTGCGTCGAGCTTCGCCTCCAGCGCCGGCGAGCAGCGTTCGAGCTCCTCGACGAGCCGGTGGTTGCCGAGCCAGTAGCGCGCGCCGTCGATCGTGCCGCGCACACCGCGCCCGACGATTGCTTCGAATTCCTCAACATCAGAGAACGCTGCCGTCTGCGCGTCACGCGCCGCCGCGGCGATCGCCTGCGACACCGGATGATCGGAGCGCGCCGCGAGGCTCGCGCCGAGATGACGCACGCGCGCCGCGTCGACGTCCGTCGCATACAGGTCGAAATCGGTCTGCACCGGCTTGCCGTGCGTGATCGTGCCGGTCTTGTCGAGCGCGAGCCACGCGAGCTTGCGGCCTTCTTCCAGATACACGCCCCCCTTCACGAGAATCCCGCGCCGTGCGGCGGCCGCGAGCCCCGACACGATCGTCACCGGCGTCGAGATCACCAGCGCGCACGGGCACGCGATCACGAGCAGCACCAGCGCGCGGTAGATCCAGTCGTGCCACGCGCCGCCCATGACGAGCGGCGGTGCCACCGCGACGAGCAGCGCGACCGCGAACACGATCGGCGTATAGACGCGTGCGAACCGGTCGACGAAGCGCTGCGTCGGCGCCTTCGCGCCCTGCGCTTCCTCGACCGCGTGGATGATCCGCGCGAGCGTCGAGTTGGCGGCAACCGCCGTCACGCGATAGTCGAACGAACCCGCCTCGTTGATCGTGCCCGCGTACACCGCATCGCCTGCCGTCTTGTCGACCGGCAGGCTCTCGCCGGTGATCGGCGCCTGGTTCACCGTCGAGCGGCCCGCGACCACTTCGCCGTCCAGCCCGATCCGCTCGCCCGGCTTCACGCGCACGATCGCGCCGAGCGCGACCCGCGCGGCCTCGATCGTGCGCCACGTGCCATCGATGTCCTGCACGGTCGCGGTGTCCGGTGCGAGCTGCATCAGGCCCTGGATCGCATTGCGCGCACGATCGAGCGACTTCGCCTCGATCAGCTCGGCGATCGTGAACAGCACCATCACCATTGCGGCTTCCGGCCACTGGCCGATCGCCATCGCGCCCGTCACCGCGATGCTCATCAGCGCGTTGATGTTCAGGTTGCCGTTACGAATCGCGATCCATCCTTTCTTGTAGGTGGTCAGCCCGCACGTGAGCACGGCAGCGAGCGCCAGCACCGCCGACAGCCACACCGGCAGGCCGGCCCAGCTCACGGCCTCGGACGCGATCGCGGCGACGCCGGCGACCGCGAGCGGCCACCACCGCTTCGCGGGCGGCGGCGCGACCGGCGTTGCCGGCGCGTCGGCCGACGCGGCCTCCGGCGTCATCCCGAGCGTACGGATCGCGCTTTCGATTGCAGGCTGCGCACCGGCCACGTGGTCGACGGTCAGCATCCGCTGCATCAGGTTGAATTCGAGCGCCGACACCTGCTGCATCCCGCCGAGCTTCTTGCGGATCAACGTTTCCTCGGTCGGGCAGTCCATCTGCATGATCCGGAACGCGGAGCGCACGTGACCCGACGCGGTCGCCCGCGCGGCCGGCAGCGGTGCGAGCGTCATCGCGGCCGGCGCGCAGCAGGCACCGGCCGCGTGGTCGTGATCGTGGTCGTGATCGTGGTCGTGATCGTGGTCGTGATCGTGGTCGTGATCGTGATCGTGATCGTGATCGTGATCGTGATCGTGATCAGCATGGTCATGCGCGGCATGGTCGTGTGCCGCGTGGTCGTGCGAGCACGCCGCGCCGTGCCCGTGCCCGTCGTCGTGCGCGTGGCCGTGCGCATCGCCATGCCCGTCGCCGTGCGCGTGGCCGGCACGGTCACCGTGGTCGTGCCCGGCGAGGTTCGCAGATGCCTGATCGTGGTCATGGTCGTGGCCGCATCCGCGCGACTGCCCGTCGCGCGCCGCCGCGTCGCCGTGCGCGTGCTCGCCGGCCGCCGACGCCGCGTCGCCAACGGTCGCCGCCTGCGGGTCGCGCGCATCGGCGCAGCAGGTCTCGGCGCCGCCGGCATGACGGTGTCGTGGGTCGTGGGTACGCTGCGCGTCGGTCATGACAACCTCCTCTATGGCTTGACGGAGTACAGTTAACACCCTGAAGCCACTACAAGGTCAACCCTTGCAAAGGAGAAAGCCATGAAGATCGGCGAACTGGCCAAGGCGGCCCGCTGCACGCCCGAGACGATCCGCTTCTACGAGAAGGAGGGGTTGATGCCGGATGCGGAGCGCACCGATTCGAACTACCGCAACTACACCGACGTGCACGTCGAGCGGCTGCGCTTCATCCGCAACTGCCGCGCGCTCGACATGGCGCACGACGAAATCCGCGCGCTGCTGCAGCTCACCGACACGCCGGCCGACCCATGCGATTCGATCAATGCGCTGCTCGACGAACACATCGGCCACGTCGATGCGCGCCTCGCGGAACTGACGCATCTGCGCGACCAGCTCACCGAATTGCGCCGCCAGTGTGTCGGCGAACATTCGGTCGAGGACTGTGGAATCGTGCACGGTCTCGCGACGATGGAAACCGTCGCGCCGGCCGCAAAGCGCTCGCACCTCGGCTGAAACCCTTGCGGAATATGATAGTCTAGTGGATACTAGTTATATTATTACTAGACATAACATAACTATTCATGTCGACAAGCCGCCCGTCTCCGCTCACACTCGCGGTCCTCGCGACGCTCACCGAAACGCCGATGCATCCATACGGAATGCTGCAGCAGTTGAAGGCCCGCGGCTACGACGAAGTCGTCAACGTGCGGCAGCGCACGAGCCTGTATCAGACGATCGACCGGCTGCTGCGCGACGGGTTGATCGCCGTGCACGACACCGAGCGCGACGGCGCGTTTCCCGAGCGCACGCTGTACACGCTGACCGAAGCCGGACATACGGCCGGCCAGGCATGGCTGCATGCGCTGCTCGCGGAGCCCGCGCGCGAGTTTCCGGCATTCGGCGCCGGCCTCGCGTTCCTGCCGCTGCTCGATGCCGACGATGCACGCCGGCAACTCGAGCGACGCATCGCCGCGCTCGAAGCCGAACGCGAACGTCTCGAGTCGCTGCGCAACGCCGCGCAGAACGACCAGGTGCCGCGCCTGTTCCTGCTGCACAACGAGCATGCGCTCGTGCTGCTGAACGCGGAACTCGACTGGGCGCGCAGCGTCGTCGAACACCTGAAGATCGGCGCGCTGCGCTGGGTCGACGGCTGACGCGCAGCCATCGACGCGCGTCGCTCAAAGCACCTTGCCGGGGTTGAGCACGCCGACGGGATCGAGCGCGGCCTTCAGGCGCCGCATCAGGCCGATTTCCGCTTCGCTGCGCGTGTGCGCGAGATAGGCGCGCTTGAGCATGCCGATGCCGTGCTCCGCCGACACCGAGCCGCCCATGTCCCGGACGACCGTGTACACGCAGCGATCGATCGCATCGGCGTTGGCGTCGCCCATGCCGTCGAGCGATACGCCGACATGCACGTTGCCGTCGCCGACGTGGCCGAAGAAGAGACACACGATGTCGGGCCAGGCCGCGCGCAATGCCGCTTCGCAGCGCTCGGCGAACAGGCCGAGTTCGCCCGTCGGCAGGCTCACGTCGAAGTTCACCAGATGCGGCAGCGCATCGATTGCGAGCCCTTCGCGCAGCGTCCACAAGTCGCGCGCCTGCCGCTCCGACGTCGCCAGCGCCGCATCGTCCACGAGCCCCGCGTCGATCGCATCCGCCAGGCCGTTTTCCAGCGCCGCGCGCGCATCGCCGCCCGGTGCGCTCGTCGCGCACTCGATCAGCACCGCGAAGCCGCCGTCGCCCGCGAACGGCGCGACGACGCCGGGCGTATGACGCGCCACGTAGTCGTAGAAGGCCGGCCACATCGCTTCGAAACTGACGAGCTCGGGCAGTGCGCGCAGACGGTTCCACAACCCGACCACGGCATCGTAGCCGTGCACGCGACAGAGCGCGGTGGCCGGCGCGGCCAGCTTCGGATGCAGCCGCAGCACGGCACGCGTGACGATGCCGAGCGTGCCTTCGCTGCCGATGAACAGCTGCTTCAGGTCGTAGCCCGCGTTGTTCTTCAGCATCCGGTTCATCGACGACACGACGGTGCCGTCGGCGAGCACGGCTTCCAGGCCGAGCACCTGCTCGCGCATCATGCCGTAACGGATCGCGCGCGTGCCGCCCGCGTTGGTCGCGAGCATGCCGCCGATCTGGCACGAACCGCGCGCGCCGAGATCGACGCCGAACGTGAAACCCGCCGCGTCCGCTGCCTCCTGCACCGTCTGCAGCGGCGTCCCGGCGCGCACCGTCATCGTGCCCGCCGCCGCGTCGATCGACTCGACGCCCGCGAAACGCTCCATCGACAGCACGATCTCGCCGCCCAGCGCGACCGCGCCGCGCGCGAGCCCGGTGAGGCCGCCCTGCGGCACGACCGGCTGCCCGAGCCGCGTGCACAGCGCGAGCGTGCGCGACACGTCGTCGACGCTGCGCGGCCGCACCAGCGCACGCGGCCGCACGCCGGCCGGCTCGTTGTACGCGGTGAAGTAGCGCGGATCGATCTCGGCCGCCCGCGTGACCAGCGTGTCGCCCAGCGCGGCGACGAGCGCCGCCTCGAGCGCGTCGGCCGCCGGCGCGGCTACATCGTGGCCGCCACGCGCGGCGGCCGTCTCCAGGCTCTGCATCGTGCGCGTCCGCTTACTTGGTGGAGATGTCGATGTCGCCGAAGTACTTCTGGCCGAGCGACTTCACCGTGCCGTCCGCCTTCAGCTTGTCGATCGCCGCATCGAGCTTCCCCTTCAGCGCGTCGTCGCCCTTGCGCAGGCCGAACGCGATCCCGCTGCCGAGAATCCGGTCGTCGCGCACCGGCTGGCCGACGAACGTGAAGCCCTTGCCGTCCGGGCGCGACAGGAAGCCGCGCTGGCCGGCCGGCGCGAGCACCAGCGTCGCGTCGAGGCGGCCCGACACGAGGTCGGTATACACCTGGTTCTGGTCCTGGTACGCGACGATCGACACGCCGGCCGGCTCCCAGTGCGCCTTCGCGTAGGTTTCCTGGATCGACGCCTGCAGCACGCCGACGCGCTTGCCCTTCAGCGCTTCCGGCGTCGGCAGCAGGCCGCTGCCGGTGCGCGCGATCAGCTGCGTCGGCACGCGGTAGATGATCGTCGTGAAGTCGATCGCCTGGCGCCGCTGCTCGGTCGCGTTCATCGCCGAGTTGATCGCGTCGAACTTGCGGCCCTGCAGCGCGGGAATGAGCCCGTCGAACGACGTCTCGACCCACTTGCACGACAGCTTCGCGGTCTGGCAGACGGCGTTGCCGACGTCGATGTCGAAGCCCTGCAGGTCGCCGTTCGGCGCCTTCGACTCGAACGGCGGATATTGCGCCTCGAGGCCGAAACGCAGCGTTTGCCCGTCGGCCGATGCCGCGCCGGAGCCGAGCGCGCACGCGAATGCGAACGCGAGTTTGAGGGTGTGTGCATGCTTCATCGTGATCTCCTGGCTGGCCGGTCGGCGCCGCGCTTCGGCACGTGCGCCGGTCCCGTCCGTGACTTTCGGTGCGACGTACACGTCGCCTGCTTGGGTGCGGGCCGCGCCCGCGATTACAGCGAACGCAACCGCCGCGCGCCCTCGATCAGCGTCGCGTCGTCCTTCGAGAAACTGAGGCGGATCACGCCCGCGTCGGTGCCGTCGGTGTAGAACGCCGACAGCGGAATCGTCGCGACGCGCGCATCGCGGATCAGGCGCAGCACGAAGTCGCTGTCGCGCTCGTCCGAGAAGTGGCGGAACCGCGCGAGCATGAAGAACGAGCCTTCGCTCGGCAGCAGCTCGAAGCGCGACCCGGCCAGCTCGCGCGCCAGCAGGTCGCGCTTGGCCTGGTAGAACGCCGACAGGCCGAGATAGCTTTCCGGCCGCGCGAGGATCTCCGCGAACGCGACCTGCATCGGCGTATCGGCCGAAAACACCATGAACTGGTGCACCTTGCGGATCTCGTCCATCAGTTCGGCCGGCGCGACGCAATGCCCGACCCGCCAGCCCGTCACGTTGAACGACTTGCCGAACGACGACACGATCACGCTGCGCTCGGCCAGCTCGCGGTGACGCGCGACGCTCTGGTGCTGCGCACCGTCGAACACGACGTGCTCGTAGACCTCGTCCGACAGCACCACGATGCCGGTATCGCGCGTGAGCTGCGCGAGCCGTTCGAGATCGTCGGCGGAGAACACGGTCGCGGTCGGGTTGTGCGGCGTATTGACGACGATCATCCGCGTGCGCGGCGTGATCGCGGCGGCCACTTCGTCCCAGTTCACGCGGAAATGTTCGGGCGACAGCTTGATCGCGACCGGCGTCGCGCCCTGCATCCGCACGATCGGCGCATAGCTGTCGAACGACGGCTCGAAATAGATCACTTCGTCGCCCGGATGCACGAGCGCGCTGATCGCCGCGTAGAGCCCCTCGCTCGCGCTCGCGATCACCGTGATCTCGGTGCCCGGGTCGTAGCGCGTGCCGTACAGCGCCTCGGTCTTCTCCGCGAGCCGTTCGCGCAGCGACGCGAGGCCGGCCATCGGCGCGTACTGGTTGTGGCCGTCGCGCATCGCGCGCGCGACGCCGTCGACGAGCGCCGGATCCGGCGCGAAATTCGGCGCGCCCTGCGACAGGTTCAGCGCATCGTGCTGTGCGGCAAGCTGGCCGATCACCGTGAAGATCGTCGTCCCGACGTCCGGCAGTTTCGAACGGGGCCTGGTGGCGCTTCGCATGAGTTCTCCTTCTGATGTCCTTCGGGCCGGCCCGTGCGATGCGCGCGGCCGGTCTCATCGGGAATGATTTAGCCCGAGCCAATATCGGCGGACAACCGAAAGTTCGTCATGGCGGCCATGCGTTTTTCTCATGAGCGGCCATACGCTTGGTCGACGCCAAGGCCGAATGAGCAGCAATGCATGCGAATCCGGCATTTCCCCTGGACGCGCGCGGCCACGCCGCGCGTTACGCGCCCGCGGCCGCCAGATAGGCGCTCAGCACGGCGTGCAACTCGCCGCGCAACGCTTCGAGGTCCAGTGCCGGCCCGAGCGTGAGCAGCGCCTGGGACACGCCGCCGTAGCAGACCGCATGCGCCATCCGGGCGATCCCGTCGAGCCGCGCGGCCGGCGGCGGATCGGCGGCCTGCGCGAGCGCGTCGCGCCACAGCGCGACAAAGGCGTCGTAATGCCGCCGGTACGCGGCGAGCGGCGACACCTGCCGCTCCAGTGCGAAGAACGCGCTCCACAACGCGGCGTCGGCGCCGATCGCGTCGACCTGCAGGTCGGCGAGCGCGGCCGCGAGCTCGGCGCGCGGCGCGCCGCGCAGCCCATGCGCCGCATCGCGCAGCCGGTCGGCCAGCGCCAGCACGCGCCGGTGGATGCACAGCGCGGCGAGGCTCTGCTTGTCGCCGAAGTATTCGTAGAAGGTGCCGACGCTCACGCCCGCGACGGCCGCGATCTCGCGAATCGTCGCCTTCGCGTAGCCGCGCTCGAGCAAAAGCTGAACGAAGGCCTGCTGGAGCGCGTCGGACGTGGCCTGCGCGCGCGACTGGCGCGGCCGGCGACGCAGCGCGGGCGCGGGTTGCGCCGCCGGCTGGCCGGGCGGCGCCGGAACCTGAACATGTCGCGGCGGCATATTTGCTACTCTGAAATTCAGCGGAAACGCGTTTGACCGGCAGACCGCGACGCACGAGACCGGAGACAGCCCGATGACCGAATCGACCCGAGACGTCACGAACCAGTTCGACGAACTGGTCGACTATAACCTCTTCGCCACCGACGTCGCGCTGCGCGACGCACTCGCCCGCGCGGGCGCCGACTGGGCCGTGCCGCGGCTCGACGCGTACGGCGCGCGACTCGGCAGCGCCGACACCGCACAGCTCGCCGACGAAGCGAACCGCCACGCGCCGGAACTGAACGCGTTCGACCGGCGCGGCCGGCGCATCGACCGCGTCGACTTCCATCCGGCCTGGCACACGCTGCTCGGCATGTACCGCAACGAAGGCTTCGTGTCGCTCGCATTCCGCGACACGCGCCCCGGCCGCTGGGCCGCGACCGCGGCCGGCTTCTACCTGCACGGCCAGATCGAGGCCGGCACGCTGTGCCCGGCGACGATGACGCAAGCCGCGATTCCGGTGCTGCAGAAGGAGCCGGCGCTGTGGGGCCTGCTGCGCGACAGGCTGTACAGCGACGACTACGATCCGCGCGACGTGCCGGTCGCCGACAAGCGCTCGATCTGGTTCGGCATGGGGATGACCGAGAAACAGGGCGGCTCCGACGTGCGCGCGAACACGACGCTGGCGACCCCGGTCGGCGCGGGCGGGCGCGGCGGCGAATACCGGCTGCGCGGCCACAAGTGGTTCTTTTCCGCGCCGATGTGCGACGCGCACCTGGTCGTCGCGCGCACCGAAGCGGGCAGCCCGTCGTGCTTCTACGTGCCGCGCTGGCGGCCCGACGGCACGAAGAACGCGGTCGAGATCCAGCGGCTGAAGAACAAGATCGGCAACCGCAGCAATTCGAGCAGCGAAATCGAGCTGAACGACGCATGGGGGATCATGCTCGGCGACGAAGGCCGCGGCATTCCGACCATCATCGAGATGGCCACCTACACGCGGCTGAACTGCGTGCTCGGCAGCGCGGCGATGCTGCGCCAGGGCGTCGTGCAGGCGATCGCGTACACGCGGCGGCGCCACGCGTTCGGCCGCGCGCTCGCCGAGCAGCCGCTGATGCGCACCGTGCTCGCCGATCTCGCGCTCGAAAGCGAGGCCGCGCTCGTGCTCGCGATGCGCCTCGCCGACGCGTTCGAGCGCGACGACGCGCCGCGCGAACGCGCGTGGAAGCGGATCGTCACGCCCGCCGCGAAATTCTGGGTCTGCAAGCGCGCGGTCGAGCTGACCGGCGAGGTGATGGAGGTGTTCGGCGGCAACGGCTACGTCGACGACGGCCCGATCGCGCGCCTGTTCCGCGAAGCGCCGGTCAACTCGATCTGGGAAGGCTCCGGCAACGTGATGTGCCTCGACGTGCTGCGCGCGGTGTCGCGCGAGCCCGACGCGGCCGCGGCGCTGCTCGCCGAACTGGCCGACCTCGGCGCTGGCGAACCGCGCATCCGCGCGGCGCTCGATACGCTGCGCGCGATGCTCGCGGCGCCGGCCGACACGCTCGAGGCGTCGGCCCGGGTGTTCGCGCAACGGCTCGCGCTGGTCGCGCAGGCGTGCCTGCTGCGGCGCGACGCGCCTGCGTTCGTCGCCGACGCATTCGTCGCGACCCGGCTTGCCGCGCCCGACTGGGGCCGCATCGCGGGCGGCTTCGACCCGCACGCGTTCGACGTCGGCGCGCTGCTGCAGCGCGCGTACCCGGCCTGACGCGCCCGCTCGTCCTCCTCGCGTGGAGCCATGATGAACCTCGTCGCCGCCCTCGACCGCGCCGCCCGTGCGACGCCCGACAAGCCGTTCCTGATCCACGACGACACGGCGATCACGTACGCCGCCGCGCGCGAGCGCTCGCATCGCGCGGCGGCCGTGCTGAGCGCACTCGGCGTCGCGGCCGGCGACCGCGTCGCCGCGATGTGCCTGAACACGCCCGCGTTCGTCGACCTGATGTTCGGCGCGTGGCGGCTCGGCGCCGCGTTCGTGCCGATCAACCACAAGCTGCAGGCGCCGGAAGTCGACTACGTGCTCGAGCACAGCGGCAGCAAGGTGCTCCTGTTCGACGCGGCGCTCGCGCCGGTGCTGGCGCGCGTGATCCATCCGGTGCGGCGGCTCGTCACCGAAGGCGACGCCGCCGGCACGCCGAACTTCGACGCGATGTGCGCGGCGATGGACGGCGTCGCGGGCATCGAGCCGGCCGACGGCGACGTCGCGCAGATCCTCTACACGTCCGGCACGACCGGCCGCCCGAAAGGCTGCGTGCACAGCCATCGCGCCGTGACGCTCGCAGCGATGCAGGCGGCGCTCGCGACCGGCATCGGCCGTAACGAACGCACGCTGATGGCGATGCCGATCTGGCATTCGTCGCCGCTGAACAACTGGTTCGGCGGCACGCTGTACGCAGGCGGCACCGTCGTGCTGCTGCGCGAATACCATCCGCTGCGCTTCCTGCAGGCCGTCGAGCGTGAGCGCGTGACGCTGTATTTCGGCGCGCCGGTGTCGTATACGCTGCCGCTCGACACGATCGAGCGCTTCGCGGCGTTCGACCTGTCGAGCGTGCGCGCATGGCTGTACGGCGGCGGCCCGATCGGCGCCGCGAAGGCCGAACGGCTCGCGCATGCGTATCGCAGCAACGCGTTCTTCCAGGTGTACGGAATGACGGAAACGGGCCCGGCCGGCACCACGCTGTATCCGGACGAACAGATCGCGAAGGCCGGCTCGATCGGTCGCCAGGGCGGCCCCGGCGTCGACCTGCGGGTCGTGCGGAGCAACGGCGCCGACGCGCTGCCGGGCGACACCGGCGAGATCTGGCTGAAGGCCGACAGCATGATGCTCGGCTATCTCGACGACCCGGCCGCGACGCGCGCCGCGTTCGCGCCGGACGGCTGGTATCGCACCGGCGACATCGCGCGGATCGATCAGGATGGCTACCTGTTCATCGTCGACCGGCTGAAGGACATGATCGTGACGGGCGGCGAGAACGTCTATTCGAAAGAAGTGGAGGACGTGCTCGACGCGCATCCGGACATCGCGGAAGCGGCCGTCGTCGGCGTCCCGCATCCGGAATGGGGCGAGACGGTCGTCGCGCACGTCGTGCCGCGCGCGGGCGCCGCGCCCGATGCGGATGCGCTGCGCGCGTTCTGCGGCGAGCGGCTCGCCGCGTACAAGATTCCGCGCGAATTCGTGTTCGCGGAAACACTGCCGCGCACGCCGACCGGCAAGCTGCAGAAGTTCCTGCTGCGCACGCGGCGCGAGCGCGAGTAACGCCGAAGCCAAAGAAAAAGCCACCGGACCCGACGGCCCGATGGCTTTTTCGCACGCGATGCGGGACGGGGCATTGCGACGCCCCCGCCCGCGCTCACGCCATGCTTACTTGCCGCCGATGCTCTTCAGCGGCTTCCACTCGCCCTTCTCGACCTTGTACATCGTGATGCCGCCGTTCTTCAGGTCGCCCTTCGCGTCGTACGCGACGTGCGACGACGTGACGCCGGCCATGTCGGTCTTCGCGAGCACCGGCAGGTACTTCGCCGGATCGGTCGAATCGGCCTTCTTCATCGCGTTGAGCATCGCCATCGCGCCGTCGTACGCGTACGGCGAGTACGTCTGCACGTCTTCGCCGAAGCGCTTCTTGTACTTGTCGGCGTAGGTCTTGCCGCCCGGCATTTCTTCGAGCGGCAGGCCTGCCAGCGATGCGATCGTGCCGTCGGCCGCGTTGCCCGCGATCTTCAGGAACGTCGGCGTCTTCACCATTTCGCCGCTCATCAGCGGTGCGGTGATGCCGAGCGTCTTCATCTGCTTGACCATCGGCGCTGCCTGCGAATCCGCGCCGCCGTAGTAGACGAGGTCCGGCTTCGCGGCCTTCAGCTTGGTCAGGATCGCCTTGAAGTCGACCGCCTTGTCGTTCGTGAATTCACGGTCGACGATCGTCGCGCCGCCGGCCTTCGCGGCCTTCTCGAACTGGTCGGCGAGACCCTGGCCGTAGGCCGTGCGGTCGTCGACGATCGCGATCTTCTTCATGCCGAGATCCTTCGACGCGAAGGTGCCCGCCACCGAGCCCTGCTGCGTGTCGGACGTCATCATGCGGAAGGTCGTCTTGTAACCCTGCTGCGTGTATTCCGGCGCCGTCGCCATCGCGATTTCCGGAATGCCGGCGTTCGCGTAGATGCGCGAAGCGGGAATCGTCGTGCCCGAGTTGAAGTGGCCGAGCATGCCCTTGATGCCGTCGTCGACGAGCTTCTGCGCGACCGTCGTGCCGGTGCGCGGGTCAGCCTGGTCGTCCTGCGTCTCGAGCACGAACTTCACCGGCTTGCCGCCGATCTTCGGGCCGGTCGCGTTGAAGTCTTCCAGCGCGAGCGCGATCCCGTTCTGCATATCCTTGCCGTAGTGAGCCTGGGCGCCCGTCATCGGCCCTGCATAACCGATCTTCACGTCATCCGCATGGGCCGTCCCCGCCAGCGACATGACAGCGACGAACGTCGCGCCTGCCAGCTTTTTCATCGTGTGTTGCATAGCTTCTCCTTGGTACCAGGGTAAATGGAGCGGCTTCGGGATCGCCTTGCCGCTTCCTTTGATTGATCCGAACGGCAAGGATGGTCAGCCGATCGTCATCAAATTCGCATTGCCGCCCGCCGCGGCCGTGTTCACGCTCACCGAGCGCTCGGTCAGCAGGCGCTCGAGCGCGTAGTCTTCCGCGTCGCCGTTCTCGAACGCGCCCGCCGACACGCCCTGCACCGACACGATCGGGCCCGGCCGCTGCGCGACGTCCTTCACGAGCGTCTGCAGCTCGTCGCTGTCGCCTTCGAACAGCACCGCGTCGAACGGCGCGTCGGCCTGCTTGCGCACGGCCGCATGCGCCTTCAGCGCAGCCGGCAGCGCGGCCACCAGCGCCTCGCCCGCGGCACCGGCGAACAGTGCGCGGTTGCCGGTCGCCAGCACCGCCGCGAACTGCGCGCGCGCGCCGCTCGGCGTTGCCGCGACACACAGCACCGTGCCGCGCGGGCCGAGTGTATACGTGTTTCGCTCGCCGGTCGGGCCGGTCAGCACCGCGGTCGCACCGGCCGGCACCTGCGCCAGGTAGCCGTCGCAGCGGGCGGCCAGCGCCGGTTCGCGCTGCTCGATCAGCCAGTCGCGCAGCGCGGTCAGCGCGGTCGCCGGGTTGCTGCGCTGTTCGCCATCGACCGCGCCGTCCGCGATCAGCGTCTGCGCGAGCGAACGCGGCAGGCCCGACGGACGCGTCGCGAGCAGGCGCTGCAGGTACAGCGCGCCGCCGGCCTTCGGGCCCGTGCCCGACAGCCCTTCGCCGCCGAACGGCTGCACGCCGACCACCGCGCCGATCACGTTGCGGTTCACGTAGATGTTGCCGACGTGCGCGTTCGAGATCACGTGCGCGATCGTCTCGTCGATCCGCGTGTGGATGCCGAGCGTCAGGCCGTAACCCGTCGCGCGGATCTGTTCGAGCAGCTTGTCGAGCTGGCTGCGGCGATAGCGCACGACGTGCAGCACGGGGCCGAACACTTCGCGCTTCAGCTCGTCGATGCTGCCGATCTCGATCAGCGTCGGCGGCACGAACGTGCCGTGCGCGCAGGCTTCCGGCGACGGCAGCTGCGTGACCGCGTGGCCCTTGTCCTTCATCGTCGCGACGTGCGTGTCGATCGTCTGCTTCGCTTCGGCGTCGATCACCGGGCCGACGTCGGTCGACAAGCGGTCCGGGTTGCCGAGCGCCAGCTCGTGCATCGCGCCCTTGAGCATCGTCAGCGTGCGGTCCGCGACATCGTCCTGCAGACACAGAACGCGCAGCGCCGAACACCGTTGACCGGCCGAGTCGAACGACGACTGCATCACGTCCGCGACGACCTGCTCCGCGAGCGCCGACGAATCGACGATCATCGCGTTCTGGCCGCCCGTTTCCGCGATCAGCGGAATCGGCTTGCCGTCCGGGTCGAGGCGCGCGGACAGCGTCTTGTTGATCAGGCGCGCGACTTCGGTCGAGCCGGTGAACATCACCGCGCGCGTGCGCGGATCGGCGACCAGCGCCGCGCCGACGGTCTCGCCGGTGCCCGGCAGCAGCTGCACCGCGCCGGCCGGCACGCCGGCCTCGCGCAGCAGGCGCACGGCCTGGGCCGCGATCAGCGGCGTCTGTTCGGCCGGCTTCGCGAGCACCGTGTTGCCGGCCGCGAGCGCGGCGGCGACCTGCCCCATGAAGATCGCGAGCGGGAAGTTCCACGGGCTGATGCAGACCACGGGGCCGAGCGGACGGTGCGTGTCGTTCGAGAATTCGTCGCGGATCTGCGCCGCGTAGTAGCGCAGGAAGTCGACCGCTTCGCGGATTTCGGCGATCGCGTTCGGCAGCGACTTGCCGGCTTCGCGCACGATCAGGCCCATCAGCGTGTGCATCTGCGCTTCGAGCAGGTCGGCCGCGCGCACCAGGCAGTCGGCACGCGCATCGACCGGCGTCGCCTGCCAGATCGGTGCGGCGGCCACCGCGTGCGCGAGCGCCGCGCTCACGTGCTCGGCCGTCGCCTCGCTGACCGTGCCGACGATGTCGCGCTGGTCGGCCGGGTTGCGCACGTCGCGCGCGGGGGCGTCGGCGAGCGCGTCGTCGGCGAGCATCGGCGCCGCGCGCCACGGATGATGCGCGCTCGCGAGCAACGCGGACGACAGCGACGCGAGACGGTGTTCGTTCGACAGGTCGAGGCCCATCGAGTTGGGACGCTCGTCGCCGTACAGGTGGCGCGGCAGCGGAATCTTCGCGTGCGGCGCGCCGAGCGGCACGACCTTCGACGCCTCGTCGACCGGATCGGCGACCAGTTCCTTCACCGACACGGTTTTATCCGCGATGCGGTTCACGAACGACGTGTTCGCGCCGTTCTCCAGCAGGCGGCGCACCAGGTACGCGAGCAGCGTTTCATGCGTGCCGACCGGCGCATACACGCGGCACGGACGGTTCAGCTTGTCGCGGCCCGTGACTTCCTCGTACAGCGGCTCGCCCATCCCGTGCAGGCACTGGAATTCGTACTGGCCCGGGTAGTAGTTCTGGCCCGCCAGGTGATAGATCGCGGCCAGCGTGTATGCGTTGTGCGTCGCGAACTGCGGGTAGACGGCGTCGGGTGCCGCGAGCAGTTTCTTCGCGCACGCGAGATACGACACGTCCGTGTAGATCTTGCGCGTGTAGACCGGATAGCCTTCGAGGCCGTCGACCTGCGCGCGCTTGATTTCGGTGTCCCAGTACGCGCCCTTGACGAGGCGGATCATCAGGCGGTGACGGCTGCGGCGCGCGAGGTCGATCAGGTAGTCGATCACGAACGGGCAACGCTTCTGGTAACCCTGCACGACGAAGCCGATGCCGTTCCAGCCCGCGAGTTCCGGATCGAAGCACAGCGCTTCCAGCAGGTCGAGCGACAGCTCGAGACGGTCGGCTTCTTCCGCGTCGATGTTCAGGCCGATGTCGTAGCGGCGCGCGAGCAGCGCGAGCGCACGCACGCGCGGCAGCAGCTCGCTCATCGTGCGGTCCTGCTGCGAGCGCGAGTAGCGCGCGTGCAGCGCCGACAGCTTGATCGAGATGCCCGGGCCTTCGTAGATGCCGCGGCCGCCGGCCGCCTTGCCGATCGCGTGGATCGCCTGTTCGTACGACGCGTAGTAGCGCTGCGCGTCCTCTTCGGTCGTCGCCGCTTCGCCGAGCATGTCATACGAGTAGCGGAAGCCGCGCGCTTCGTACTTGCGGCTGTTGGCCAGGGCCTCGGAAATCGTCTCGCCGGTGACGAACTGCTCGCCCATCAGGCGCATCGCCATGTCCACGCCCTTGCGGATCAGCGGCTCGCCGCCGCGGCCGATCAGGCGCGTGAGCGCCGACGACAGGCCCGCTTCGCTGTTGGTCGTCACGAGCTTGCCGGTGATCATCAGCCCCCAGGTCGCCGCGTTCACGAAGAGCGACGGCGCGTGGCCGACGTGCGAACGCCAGTCGCCCTTGCTGATCTTGTCGCGAATCAGCGCATCGCGGGTCGCGCGGTCGGGGATCCGCAACAGCGCTTCGGCCAGACACATCAGCGCGACGCCTTCCTGGCTCGACAGCGAGAACTCGTGGATCAGCCCTTCGACGCCGCCGCCCGAGCTCTTCTCGCGCAGCGCCTCGACGAGCTGCGTCGCGAGCGTCTGCACGTCGGCCTGCAGGTTCGCCGGCAGGCGCGCCTGGCCGAGCAGGAACGGCACGCATTCCGGTTCGGGGCGGCGATACGCGGCCGTGATCGCCGCGCGCAGCACCGATTGCGGCTGCACGTTCTGGGCGAACTCGAGGAACGGATGCGGCGAGTTGTCGTCGTCACCGTCCGGCGTCTGGCCGTCGGCGAGCTCCGTCACGCCGCTGCTGCCCGACAGTTCGGGCGGCAGCTGGCCGTGCTCGATCCGCTCGAGGTACGCGAAGATCGCCTGCTTGATCAGCCAGTGGGGAGTGCGCTCGAGACGCGCTGCCGCGTCTTTCAGGCGCGAGCGGAGAAGGTCGTCGACTTTGACGCCAAGAGTCGTGCTTGCCATGGTGGGTTCGTGCGCCGGTGCGAGCCCGGCAATGTGGTGTGAGAGGATGCGCGAAATCCTACGGCACGCAATAAAAAGGTGCAACCGAATTAAGAGATTGGTTGCACCTCGAAGTTACTCAATATAATCAGCCACTTATAAGGTTGCAACCTAGGGGTTGCCCGTGGTCGGTGGATCGGTGTTTTCCCTGATCGAGGGCGAGTTGGCGCGCGTGGGCAACCTTCGGTGTGCGCGGCGGAGGGGAAAGACGGGTTGCACTGGGCGGGTCGGCGGGTACCGCGGGCAGGTTTGGAACGCGCCCTGCGGAGATCGCATGCCGCTCGGCGCGGGCGGCGGGCGGCGGGCGGCAGCTCGGCAGCTCGGCAGCTCGGCAGCTCGGCAGCTCGGCAGCTCGGCAGCTCGGCAGCTCGGCGGGTCGACGGCTCGGTACCGGGGAAGCGGCGCGCGGCGCACGACCGCTGCCGCGCCGCTCAGATACCCAGTGGATCGACCTCGACGCTCCACCGCAGCACGCCCTTCAGCGCGCGCAGTTCCGGCTGCCATGCGCGCAGCGCGTGCTGCAGCGCGGCCCGCGACGCGCTTTCGAGCAGCAGCTGCGCGCGGTGGACGTTCGCGACCTTCACGATCGTCATCGGCACCGCGTCGTACACGGTCACGCGATCGGCACCCGGCAGCCCCGGCAACGCAGCCGCGGCCTGCAGCAGGAACGCGAGCGCCGCGTCGAGCGTGCGCCCCTCGGCGCGCAGCAGCGCCTGGTAGACGAACGGCGGCAGGTGCGCGTCGCGGCGCTCGCCGAGCGTCGAATTCGCGAAGCCGACGTAATCCTGCCGGCCGAGCGCGTGATACAGCGCGTGACGCGGATAACGCGTCTGCACCAGCACCTCGCCCGGCAGCCCCGCGCGCCCCGCGCGGCCGCTCACCTGCATCAGCTGCGCGAACAGCCGCTCGCTCGCGCGGAAGTCGTGCGAGAACAGCGCGGTGTCGGCATTGAGCACGCCAACGAGCGATACGCGCTGGAAATCGTGCCCCTTCGCGATCATCTGCGTGCCGACCAGGATGTCGACTTCACCGGCGTGCACATCCGAGAACAGCGCCTGCGCACTGCCCTTGCGCCGCGTGCTGTCCGCGTCGATCCGCAGGATCCGTGCGCCCGGCACGGCCTCGGCGAGCGCCTCCTCGATGCGCTGCGTGCCGCGCCCGAGCGGCGCGATGTCGACGTTCCCGCATTCCGGGCACGAACGCGGAATGCGCGCTTCCCAGCCGCAGTGATGGCAGCGCAACGCGTGCTCGGGTTTGTGCAGCACGACATAGGCGCTGCAGCGCGGGCAACCGGCGACCCAGCCGCACGCGTCGCACGCAAGCTGCGGTGCGTAGCCGCGCCGGTTCAGGAACACGAGGCTCTGCTCGCCGCGCTCGAGCCGCGCCTTCAGCGCCGCGACGAGCGGCCCCGACAGCCCGCCCATCGACGCGCGCCCGCGCCGCCGCTCCTCTTCGAGATCGATCAGCCGCACGGTCGGCAGCGTCGCGTCGGCCACCGCGCGGCGCGACAGCGTGAGTCGCGTGTAGCGCCCCTGCTCGGCCTGCCACCAGGTCTCGAGCGACGGCGTCGCCGAACCGAGCACGACCGGAATGCCGAGATGCTTCGCGCGCCACACCGCGAGATCGCGCGCCGAATAGCGCAGCCCTTCCTGCTGCTTGTACGCGGGCTCGTGCTCCTCGTCGACGACGATCAGCGCGAGCGTCGGCAGCGACGCGAGCACCGCGAGCCGCGTGCCGAGCACGATCCGCGCGCGGCCCGTATGTGCGGCGAGCCAGTTGCGCGCCCGTTCGCCTTCGGCGAGCCCGCTGTGCAGCGTGACGATCGCGTCGTCGGCGAGCGTGCCTGCGAAGCGCGCGCGAAACGCGGCCTCGAACTGCGGCGTCAGGTTGATTTCGGGCACGAGCACGAGCGCCTGCGCGTCGGGCCGCGCATCGAGCAACGCGGCGAGCGCATGCAGATACACCTCGGTCTTGCCGCTGCCGGTCACGCCATGCAACAGGAACGGCGCGAAGCCCTGCGCGGCGCGGATCGCGTCGAGCGCCTCGGCCTGCTGGTCAGTGAGCGCCGGCGGCACAGCTCGTCCACCGGTTGTCGACAGGTTATCCACAGCTTTGGGCACAGGCGCGTCGGCCCAGCCGATTTCCTCGATCGCGACCCAGCCGCGCGCCGCCCAGTCGTCGAGCGTGGTCGCCGCCTTCGGATGCAATGCGCGCGCATCGGGCAGCGTCAGCGAATCGGTGTCGGCGAGTGCCTGCGCGAGCCGCCGCAGCGCGGCCCCGCGCGCGGGCAGTGCGTCGGGCAGCGCCGCGCGGCCGGCTTCGGTCAGCCGGTGACGCACCTCGGGCGCCAGCAGCCGCCCCCAGCGCTCCGCGTCGCGCAGCGCCTGCGGCAACGCAGGCAGCGCGACTTCACCGCGACCGCGCTGGTAGTAGTCGGCCGCGAAGGAGACGAGCGCAAGCCAGTCCGGCGCCAGCGGCGGCAGCTCGGTGCAGATCGCGTCGATTGCCCGCAAGCGGGACGGCGGCACGTCGGTGTGAGTCGTCACTTCGCAGACGAGGCCGACGACCTGCCGCTTGCCGAACGGCACCTGCACCAGGGTGCCTGGCTCGGGCGCCGGCTGGACGTCGCAGCGGTAGTCGAACAGGGTGGCGAGCGGATGGTCGAGGGCGACCCGCAGGTAGGTGCCGTCCATCACCGCGCTCCGGCGGCGCACAGCGCACGGACGACTTGCATCCGAGTCCGCATCACGGTGACGGACTTAAAGTAAAACTTCAGATTCGGCGCTAAGTTTTGGATTCGCATTAGGAATCGCCGTATACCCTGACCAGCCTGTGGATAACTTTGTTGAGAACTCCCCGTCCAATCGCCGCAAAGCGCGCGGGGCCGTGCTTTCCGCTGTTTCCGGCCGCCGTGTGCCGCGCCCCGCGGAGCCTTATTCCATAAGGCTGCTATTCAAATTACCCAACCATAGCGAGACAATTCGACCGATGCAGGGCTCTACCGCGCTGCAACGTGGAAAATGTGCATAAGTCAAGTCTTGACAAGCGATGGATCGGCAACCGGGGCGGGGTTGCGCCCTGTTTAGCGCCGACAGCGAAACGCCGTCATCCCGCAGTGCAGCATGACAACGCTTGCGCTCAGCCCGCCGCTCCGCTACGAATCTTGCGGCTGTGCGTGTGTACTTCGTCGACGAGTTCGGCGACGTGGTCGGGCGACGTGAACTGCGAGATGCCGTGGCCGAGGTTGAATACGTGGCCGGGATGATTACCGTAGCTGTCGAGTACCGCGCGCGCCTGCTCGCGCACGGCGGCCGGCGGCGCAAACAGGATCGTCGGGTCGAGGTTGCCCTGCAGCGCAACGCGCCCCGCGACACGTTCGCGTGCGGCGCCGAGGTTGACCGTCCAGTCGAGCCCGACCGCGTCGACGCCGGTCGCCGCGATTTCCTCGAGCCACAGCCCGCCGCCCTTCGTGAACGTGATCACCGGCACGCGCTCGCCGTCGTGCTCGCGCTTCAGTTGCGCGACCACGCGACGGATGTAGTCGAGCGAGAAGCGCTGGTATGCGCCGTCCGCCAGCGCGCCGCCCCACGTATCGAAGATCATCACGGCCTGCGCGCCGGCTTCGATCTGCGCGTTCAGGTACGCGGCCACGGCCTGCGCGTTCACGTCGAGGATGCGGTGCATCAGGTCGGGGCGCGAATACGCCATCGACTTCACCGTGCGGAAGTCGTCCGACCCACCGCCTTCGACCATGTAGCACGCGAGCGTCCACGGGCTGCCCGAGAAGCCGATCAGCGGCACGCGCTGGCGGCCCTGGCCGTCGGTCAGCGCGCGGCGAATCTCGCGCACGGCGCCCGTCACGTAGCCGAGCGTTTCCTCGATGTCGGGCACCGCGAGCTTCGCGACATCGGCCTCGGTGCGCACCGGATGCGCGAACTTCGGCCCTTCGCCGACCTGGAAGTCGAGGCCGAGGCCCATCGCGTCGGGAATCGTCAGGATGTCCGAGAACAGGATCGCGGCGTCGAGCGGGAAGCGCTCGAGCGGCTGCAGCGTCACTTCGGTCGCGTAATCGGGATTCTTCGCAAGGCCGAGGAAGCTGCCGGCGCGCGCGCGCGTCGCGTTGTACTCGGGCAGGTAGCGGCCAGCCTGGCGCATCAGCCAGATCGGCGTGTAGTCGGTCGGCTCGCGCAGAAGCGCACGCAGGAAGGTGTCGTTGAGCAGGGTATGGGCCACGGTAGGAGCGACGATGCGAAGGCAAAGCGGCATTTTACCGGAGCGGGGCCGCACGGCTGCGTATGTCGATGCGATGGCGGCCATATGACGCGCGCGATGGCTCCGTTATGATCGGACGCTGATATCGAACCGATCCACGGAGGAGACCGATGAAGACATTTGCCACGCGCGCCGCGCTCGCCGCCGCCACCCTGCTTTGCTGCGCCGCCGCGCACGCGCAGGGTACGACCGCGACCGCACCGTCGTCCGCGGCCGCGGCCGGCTCGCGGCTCGACGACGTGCTCGCACGCGGCACGCTGCGCGTGTGCACGACGGGCGACTACAAGCCGTATTCGTACTACCGGAGCGACAGCCGCTTCGAGGGCATCGACATCGACATGGCCGAGTCGCTCGCGAAATCGCTCGGCGTGAAGGCCGACTTCGTGAAGACGAGCTGGTCGAACCTCACCAACGACTTCGTTGCGAAGTGCGATATCGCGGTCGGCGGCGTATCGACGACGCTCGAGCGCCAGAAGCGCGTGTTCTTCACGCAGCCGTACGTGGTCGACGGCAAGACGCCGATCGTGCGTTGCGCGGACGCCGACAAGTACCAGACCGTCGCGCAGATCGACCGGCCCGAGACCCGCGTGATCGTGAACCCGGGCGGCACCAACGAGCGCTTCGCGAAGCAGTTCTTCACGCACGCGAACCTGACCGTCTACCCTGACAACGTGACGATCTTCAAGCAGATCCTCGCGGGCAAGGCGGACGTCATGGTGACGGACGCATCCGAGACGCTGCTGCAGCAAAAGCTGAATCCGGGCCTGTGCTCGGTGCATCCGGACAAGCCGTTCCAGTTCGGTGAAAAGGCGTACATGGTGCCGCGCGGCGACGTCGTGTTCCAGCAGTACGTCGACCAGTGGCTGCACCTCGCGCTGTCGACCGGCGAATACCAGGCGATCGCCGACAAGTGGCTGAAGTAAGCGCGATCGCGGGCGGCAACGGCGGCCGATAGCAGACAACGCCGCCGCTATCGCAGCAGGCGAACGGGGCGCGGGCGGCGGTATGGCCGTCCGCCGCCCCCCCGTTACACACGGCGCGGGGGGCTGAAGACGTAAAACCGCGAAAATTGGCCGAATAGCCGACTACCGCGCGCCGATCACGTTTCAAAATCTTTCTGACGAATGAATCGTCATATGCGATATGTGCCGCGCGATGCACATTCGGGCGTGTAAATCGGCCATTCACCGATGCCGATACGCATGAAAAACGCATTATGTGCAACCGCTGAAAACTCTGCGGAAAAGATGGGTAAATATGACCTTTTTCAGGACCCCGAAAACAGCAAAAAATCCCGGAAAGCCTTATCTGGCGGGCGTTACAACCTGAAACACTTTGTTACCGCGAGGGGTGAGCAATTCGCCCACAATGGCCTCAACGGTTTCAACACGGATGCGGTCTCGTGTGCCAAGTGTGAGCGGACGCGAAGCGCTGCGAGCCAGTCGGTCACGTACCGAAGCCCTTCCGAGGGGCATCCCTGTTGGAGTCGTTTCCGGCCCCCCGCCGGATCCGGTTTCATCTTTGGTCTCCTCGCGCTAACCCCGTAGCGTGTGGTTTTTAGCGGGCTAATAAGCCCGCTTTTTTTCGTCCATCGAAAACGCAACGGCCCGCAGGCCGCCGCGTTTTTTCCTGCCGCCGGCCAACCGGCCTCTCACGCGGTCTTCTGCACGTCCAGCTTCAGTTCCTCGATCATCCGGTCGCGCATCACGAACTTCTGCACCTTGCCCGTCACCGTCATCGGCAGCTCGTCGACGAAGCGGATGTAGCGCGGAATCTTGTAGTGTGCGATCTGGCCGTTGCAGAACGCGCGCACGTCGTCCTCGGTCATCTGCTCGTCCGCGCGCAGCACGATCCACGCGCACAGCTCCTCGCCGTATTTCGGATCCGGCACGCCGAACACCTGCGCGCTCTGAATCTTCGGATGCCTGAACAGAAATTCCTCGATCTCGCGCGGATACACGTTCTCGCCACCGCGGATCACCATGTCCTTCAGCCGACCGACGATATTGCAATAGCCGTCCGCGTCGAGCGTCGCCAGGTCGCCCGTATGCATCCAGCCGTCGACCAGCACCTCGCGCGTCTTCGCGTCGTCGTCCCAATAGCCGAGCATCACCGAATAGCCCTTCGTGCACAGCTCGCCCGTCGCGCCGACCGGCACGATCTCGCCGTTCGGATCGACGATCTTCACCTCCAGGTGCGGCTGGATGCGCCCGACCGTCGTCGTGCGCTTCTCGAGCGGATCGTCGGTCGAGCTCTGGAACGACACGGGGCTCGTCTCCGTCATCCCGTACGCGATCGTGATCTCGCGCAAATGCATCTGCGACACGACGCGCTTCATCGTCTCGATCGGGCACGGCGAGCCGGCCATGATGCCGGTGCGCAGCGTCGACAGGTCGAACTTCGCGAAGTCCGGATGATCGAGTTCCGCGATGAACATCGTCGGCACGCCGTGCAGCGCGGTACAGCGTTCGTCGGCCACGGCCGCGAGCGTCGCGACCGGATCGAACGCCTCGCCGGGGAATACCATCGCCGCGCCCTTCGACACGCACGCGAGCACGGCCAGCACCATCCCGAAGCAGTGATACAGCGGCACCGGGATGCACAGCGAGTCCTGCTCGGTGAAACGCATCGCCGCCGCGATCGAGCGTGCGTTGTTGACGACGTTGCGGTGCGTGAGCGTCGCGCCCTTCGGGCTGCCGGTCGTGCCGCTCGTGAACTGGATGTTGATCGGCTCGGTGGCCACGAGCGTCGCGCCGATCGCGTCGAGCCGCGCGACATCGAGCGTGTCGCGGCCGCGCGCCATCACGTCCGCGAAGCGGAACATGCCGGCCGGCGCCGCCTCGCCCATCGAAACGATCGTTCGCAGGCTCGGCACGCGCGCCGCATGCAGGTCGCCCGGCGTCGCGCTCGCGAGCTCCGGCGCGATGGTCTGCAGCATCTCGACGTACGCGGACGTCTTGAAGCGCTCGGCCGCGATCACGGCCTTGCAGCCCACCTTGTTCAGCGCGTATTCGAGTTCCGCGAGCCGGTAGGCCGGATTGATGTTGACGAGCACCGCGCCGATGCGCGCGGTCGCGAACTGCGTGAGCAGCCATTCGCTGCGGTTCGGCGACCAGATGCCGACGCAGTCGCCCTTCACGATCCCGAGCGCGGCGAGGCCCGCCGCGAGCACGTCGACCTCGTGTGCGAATTCGCGCCAGGTCCAGCGCACCTGCTGTTCGCGGAACACGACGGCCGGACGATCGGGAAAGCGGCCGGCCGTGTCGAGCAGGAACCGGCTGATCGTCGCTTCGGATAGCGGCACGTCGGTCGCGCCGCGCACGTACGACAGTCCGTTTTCGGGCGCGATCAGCGCCCCCTTGCCAAGGTCTGCTGCCATCGATGTCTCCGTCCGTTTTTGTCTGATCGGCCCGGCGCGCGGCTCGCGCGCCTGCCTGCTCCGCCACGATCGCGGCGGACTGCCTCTGCCGGATGATGCCGCGCTCTGCTGACGACACTCTGACATCAAATCGCGGTGGCCGGATGAAATAGCACGACCGGACGATACGATCCGGCCCGCAAAAAAACAGACGAAAACGACGGGCGAAAAAAAAGCAGCCCGAAGGCTGCTTTCTTTCGCGGGATACGCGCGCGCGGCTCAGTGCCGGCTGCGGATCTTCGCCAGACGCTGGATCGCTTCGAGCTGCGCCATCGCGGTCGCGAGCTCGGATTGCGCCTTTGCGAGGTCGAGGTCCGACTTCGCGTTCTGCAGCGTTTCCTCGGCACGCTTGCGCGCTTCCTCGGCTTTCGCCGCGTCGAGGTCCTTGCCGCGGATCGCGGTATCGGCGAGCACCGTCACGGCGCCCGGCTGCACTTCGAGAATGCCGCCTGCGACGAACACGAATTCGTCGTTGCCGCCCTCGACTTCGATGCGCACCGCACCCGGACGAATCCGGGTGATGAGCGGCGTGTGGCCCGGCAGAATGCCCAGCTCACCCGTTTCGCCCGGCAGCGCGACGAATTTCGCCTCGCCCGAGAAGATCTGCTCTTCCGCGCTGACGACGTCTACTTTGATGGTTGCCATATCGACTCCTGTCGATCGAAGCGAGCACTCGAGCGCTTACTCCGATCCCATGCACGGCGGGTTGAGCGTATTGCGTGGGCGCCTGTCCGCGAACGGATACCATCACGGTATCCCTCACGAACGTACCGGCGCCCGCTGCGTTACGCCTGGCCCTTACGAGATCTTCTTGGCCTTTTCGAAGGCTTCGTCGATCGTGCCGACCATGTAGAACGCCTGTTCCGGCAGGTGGTCGCACTCGCCGTCGACGATCATCTTGAAGCCACGGATCGTTTCCTTCAGCGGCACGTACTTGCCCGGCGAGCCCGTGAACACTTCAGCGACGTGGAACGGCTGCGACAGGAAACGCTGGATCTTACGCGCACGTGCGACCGACAGCTTGTCTTCCGGCGACAGTTCGTCCATGCCCAGAATCGCGATGATGTCGCGCAGTTCCTTGTAGCGCTGCAGCGTCTGCTGAACGCGACGGGTGATCGAGTAGTGCTCTTCACCGATCACGTTCGGGTCGATCTGGCGCGACGTCGAGTCGAGCGGGTCGACCGCCGGGTAGATACCCAGCGAAGCGATGTCACGCGACAGAACGACGGTTGCGTCCAGGTGGCCGAAGGTGGTTGCCGGCGACGGGTCGGTCAAGTCGTCCGCAGGGACGTACACGGCCTGGACCGACGTAATCGAGCCCTTCTTGGTCGACGTGATGCGCTCTTGCAGCTTGCCCATTTCTTCAGCCAGCGTCGGCTGATAGCCCACTGCCGACGGCATACGGCCGAGCAGTGCCGACACTTCGGTACCGGCCAGCGTGAAACGGTAGATGTTGTCGACGAAGAACAGCACGTCGAGGCCTTCGTCACGGAAGTGCTCGGCCATCGTCAGGCCGGTCAGCGCGACGCGCAGACGGTTGCCCGGCGGCTCGTTCATCTGGCCGTACACCAGCGCGACCTTGTCGAGAACGTTCGAGTCCTTCATTTCGTGGTAGAAGTCGTTCCCTTCACGGGTACGCTCGCCCACGCCCGCGAACACGGAGTAACCGCCGTGTTCCTTCGCGATGTTGTTGATGAGCTCCATCATGTTGACGGTCTTGCCCACGCCAGCACCACCGAACAGGCCAACCTTGCCGCCCTTTGCGAACGGGCAGATCAGGTCGATGACCTTGATACCCGTTTCGAGCAGTTCGGTCGACGGCGACAGTTCGTCGAACGCCGGAGCCTTCTGGTGGATCGAACGCGTCGTTTCGCTTTCGATCGGGCCGGCTTCGTCAATCGGACGGCCGAGCACGTCCATGATACGACCGAGGGTCGGCTTGCCGACCGGAACCGAAATCGGCTTGCTCGTGTTCTTCACGGTCAGGCCGCGGCGCAGGCCGTCGGATGCACCCAGACAGATGGTACGGACCACGCCGTCGCCCAGCTGCTGCTGGACTTCGAGCGTCAGTTCCGAGCCATCGAGAATGAGCGCGTCGTAGATCTTCGGCATGCTGTCGCGCGGGAATTCCACGTCGATAACGGCGCCGATGCACTGTACGATCTTGCCTTCTACCAAAGCAGCAGTACTCATCGCTTTTCCTTTAAATACCTGATTCTTTACTCGCGCAAAGGCGCAGTTGTCGTCCGTGGCGCGCGCTTAAACAGCGGCTGCGCCGCCGACGATCTCCGACAGTTCTTTCGTAATCGCGGCCTGGCGGCTCTTGTTGTACACGAGCTGCAGTTCGCTGATCACCGTCTTCGCGTTGTCGGACGCGGCCTTCATCGCGACCATCCGCGCCGATTGCTCGGACGCCATGTTCTCCGCGACGGCCTGGTACACCAGCGCCTCGACGTAACGCACGAGCAGTTCGTCGACGACTGCCTGCGCGTCCGGCTCGTAGATGTAGTCCCACGACGTGGCCGGCGTACCGTCATCGGCTTCGAAGTGTTCCGACGACAGCGGCAACAGCTGCTCGATCACGGCTTCCTGCTTCATCGTGTTGACGAAGCGCGTGTAAGCGATATAGACCGCCGACAGCTTGCCTTCCGAGTACAGATCGAGCTGCGTCTTCACGGCGCCGATCAGCTTGTCCAGATGCGGGGTGTCGCCGAGGTGCACGACCTGCGACATCACCTTCGCGCCGAAGCGGTTCAGGAACCCGAGGCCCTTGCCGCCGATCGCGGTGGCTTCGACCTTCTGGCCCTTCTCTTCCAGCTCCTTGAACTTCTGCACCGTCGCACGCAGCACGTTGGTGTTCAGACCGCCGCAAAGACCCTTGTCCGTCGTGACGAGGATGATGCCGGCCGTCTGCGCGCCGTCGTTTGCCACCATGAACGGGTGGCGGTACTCCGGGTTCGCACGGCTCATGTGCGCGGCGATGGCACGGACCTTGTCTGCATACGGACGAGCGGCGCGCATGCGTTCCTGCGCGCGACGCATCTTCGATGCAGCCACCATCTCCATCGCCTTCGTGATCTTGCGCGTGTTCTGCACGCTCTTGATCTTGCCGCGAATTTCCTTCATTCCAGCCATAGCTTGCTCCTTGACCGAAGCGGCGCGGGCGCATCAGCACCCGCGCGGCCTCAGTGTGTCACTCGCGGATCAATAGGCACCGGACTTCTTGAAGGATTCGATCGCCGAGCGCAGTGCGCCTTCGTCGTCCTTCGAGAGATCCTTGGTGTCTTCGATGCGCTTGATGAGGTCAGCGTGGCTGGTCTTCAGGTTGTCGCGCAGGCCCTTCTCGAACGACAGCACTTGCTTGACGTCGAGATCGTCGAGGTAGCCGTTGTTCGCGGCGTACAGCGACACGGCCAGTTCCCAGACCTGCAGCGGCTGGTACTGCGGCTGCTTCAGCAGTTCCGTCACGCGGCGGCCGCGCTCGAGCTGCTTGCGGGTCGCTTCGTCGAGGTCCGATGCGAACTGCGCGAATGCGGCCAGTTCACGGTACTGCGCGAGGTCGGTACGGATACCGCCCGACAGCTTCTTCACGACCTTCGTCTGAGCGGCGCCACCGACGCGCGACACCGACACGCCGGCGTTGATTGCCGGGCGGATGCCTGCGTTGAACAGGTCGGTTTCCAGGAAGATCTGGCCGTCGGTAATCGAGATCACGTTCGTCGGAACGAACGCGGTCACGTCGCCAGCCTGCGTTTCGATGACCGGCAGTGCCGTCAGCGAACCGCTCTTGCCCTTCACTTCACCGTTCGTGAACTTCTCGACGTACTCTTCCGACACGCGAGCAGCACGCTCGAGCAGACGCGAGTGCAGATAGAACACGTCGCCCGGGTATGCTTCACGGCCCGGCGGGCGGCGCAGCAGCAGCGAGATCTGACGGTATGCCCAAGCCTGCTTGGTCAAGTCGTCATAGATGATCAGCGCGTCTTGGCCGCGGTCGCGGAAGTATTCGCCCATCGTGCAGCCGGCGTACGGCGCGAGGTACTGCATCGCTGCCGAATCCGAAGCCGAAGCGGCGACGACGATCGTGTATTCCATCGCGCCCGTTTCTTCGAGCTTGCGAACCACGTTCATGATCGACGAAGCCTTCTGGCCGATCGCGACGTAGATACAGATCAGGTCCTTGCCCTTCTGGTTGATGATCGCGTCGAGCGCCACCGCGGTCTTGCCGCACTGACGGTCGCCGATGATCAGCTCACGCTGGCCACGGCCGATCGGCACCATCGCGTCGATCGACTTGATGCCCGTCTGCACCGGCTGCGACACCGACTTACGCCAGATCACGCCCGGGGCGATCTTTTCGATCGCGTCGGTCAGCTTCGCGTTGACCGGGCCCTTGCCGTCGATCGGGTTGCCGAGCGCATCGACCACGCGGCCGACGAGTTCCGGACCAACCGGGACTTCGAGAATGCGGCCCGTCGTCTTGACGATGTCGCCTTCCGAGATGTGTTCGTATTCGCCGAGAATCACCGCGCCGACCGAGTCGCGCTCGAGGTTCAGCGCGAGGCCGAACGTGTTGCCCGGAAACTCGAGCATTTCGCCCTGCATCACGTCCGACAGGCCGTGGATACGCACGATACCGTCGGTCACGGAGATCACGGTGCCCTGGTTGCGAACGTCTGCGCTCGCTTCAAGGCCCTGGATCCGGCTCTTGATCAGCTCGCTGATCTCAGAGGGATTGAGTTGCATTATTCGCTCCTGATAGTCAATTCTGTTGCGTGCCGGCGTGGCGCTCAGGCGGTCAAGGCAGCCTGCATCGATGCGAGGCGCGCGCGAACCGAGGTGTCGAGCACTTCGTCGCCGACCGTCACGCGCACGCCGCCGATCAGCGACGAATCGACTTCGACCGTCGGCTTCAGCTTGCGCTTGAACTTGCGTTCGAGGCCAGAGACGAGGCTTTCGAGATCCGCGCCGTTCAGCGGGAACGCGCTCACGATCTCGGCGTCGGCTGCACCTTCACGTTCGTTCTTGAGCGCCTCGAACTGCTCGGCGATTTCCGGCAGCAGCGCGATGCGATGATTGTCGACCAGCATCTGCACGAAGTTCTTCGCTTCGGCGCCGGCCGCGACCGGCGACTTCACCGCAGCAAGCAGCAACTCGGCTACTTGCGTGCGCGTCACCTTCGGGCTCGACGCGACCGACAGCACTTCCGGCAGACGCGCAACCTGGGCCAGCTCTTGCACGAGCGTGGACCAGGCGGCGATGTCACCTCCCTCGGCCACGCGGAACAGCGCTTCTGCGTAAGGGCGGGCGATGGTTGCAAGTTCGGCCATGATCAGAGCTCGGCTTTCAGTTGATTCAGCAGTTGGGCGTGGGCCGTTTGATCGACTTCGCGCTTCAGGATCTGCTCGGCGCCCTTCACGGCCAGCGCGGCGACTTCGCCACGCAGCGCTTCGCGCGCCTTCACGATTTGCTGTTCTGCTTCCGCTTTCGCCTGGGCGACGATGCGGGCGGCTTCAGCCTGGGCGTTGGCCTTGATTTCCTCGGCGACCGCCTGCGCACGCTTTTCAGCGTCGGCGATGCGCTGCTGGCCGTCGTTGCGGGCCTGCGCGAGTTCCTGGTCCACGCGCTTGTGCGCTGCGTCGAGTTCCGCCTTGCCCTTCTCCGCGGCTGCGAGGCCGTCGGCGATCTTCTTCGAACGTTCGTCGAGGGCGTTGATCAACGGCGGCCACACGAATTTCATCGTGAACCACGCGAGGACCAGGAACACGACCATTTGCGCAAACAGAGTTGCGTTGAGATTCACGGTGTTTCCTTATCTGCTATTCCGGAAAAATGAAACGGTAAGGCGCTCATCGAGTTGCATTCGATCAGCGCCCCAAGTCTCCGTTCCGCCCTGCGCCGGCTCACGCCGGTCGCATATTTCCGAGGAACCTTAGCCTGCGACGAGCTTCGACAGGAGCGGGTTCGCGAACGCGAACAGCATTGCGACACCAACGCCGATCAGGAATGCAGCGTCGATCAGGCCGGCCAGCAGGAACATCTTCGTTTGCAGCGGGTTGATGAGTTCCGGCTGACGTGCGCAGGCTTCGATGTACTTGCCACCCATCAGCGCGATACCGATACAGGCGCCGATTGCACCCAGGCCGATGATGATGCCGATACCGATGGCGGTCAGACCCTGGATGTTGGCGATGTAAGCTTGCATGATCACTCCTTTGTGAAAAGACTTGGAACTGAGATTTAAAAAACTAAAACGGAAACTCTTTTTTGCACGCCGCGCTTAGTGCTTGTCGTGCGCTTGGCCGAGATACACCAGCGTCAGCATCATGAAGATGAATGCCTGCAACAGAACAATCAGGATGTGGAAGATTGCCCAGACGCTACCCGCGATCACGTGACCAACGAAGCCGAGGAACGTTGCGTCGCCACCGAAGCTCCACATGCTGCCGAGCAGGGCGATCAACAGGAACAACAGCTCACCCGCGTACATGTTGCCGAACAGCCGCATGCCGAGGGAGACGGTCTTCGCGAGATATTCGACGATGTTGAGCGCGAGGTTAGGGATCCACAGCAGCGGGTGGGCACCGAACGGGGCCGACAGCAGCTCATGCACAAAGCCGCCCGCGCCCTTGATCTTGATGCTGTAGTAGATCATCAGGACGAACACGCCGAGCGCGATGCCGAGCGTGCCGTTCAGGTCGGCCGTCGGGACGATGCGATGGTGGGAAATCACGTCCGACAGACCGAGCAGGCCGATCACGCGGCCCGGCAGGTCGACGGGGAGGAAGTCGAGGGAGTTCATCAGCGCGACCCACACGAACACCGTGAGGGCGAGCGGAGCGATGAAGGTGCGGTTGCCGTGGACGATGGCCTTCGATTGATCCTCGACCATTTCGACGAGCATCTCGATTGCGCACTGGAAACGGCCCGGCACGCCCGACGTCGCCTTGCGGGCGGCCAGACGCAGCAGGAGGATCGTCACGATGCCGCACACGATCGACCAGAACAGCGTGTCGAGGTTCCAGACGTGGATGTCGAAAATCGACGTCTGATGCGAGGTGGAGAAATTCTGCAAGTGGTGCGCAATGTACTCGGACGGATCCGGACCGCGCGTGCCTTCGCTAGCTGCCATATCGTTAATGCCACCCAAATTGTCGAAAATCGTTTTGCCCCGTTCCGCAATACGCTATTGCCGCGATTGCGGGAACGGGCCGGTGCGGTTCGTTGTCGAAACCGCACGCTGCTTGTTGCTTACCGCCAGGCCAGCGCGATCCAGTACGTCTTCAGCACGACGAGGTAGGTGACGAGGAGTGCCGGCCAGTGCACGCCGGCGTAGCCGTATGCCACTGCGGCGAACATCCCGATCGTCACGCCGAGCTTCAGGGCTTCGCCCATCACCCAGCTCATCACGGTGGCCGAGCCACCTGCCTTCAGTCGTGCCACGAACAACGCGCTTGGCACCCAGCCGATCGCCCCGCCCAGAAACGCGGATTGCGCAGCGGCGCCCGGCGACTTTGAAAACAGCCACCACGCCAGCGTTGCAACCAGGGACAAGACCACCTGCGCGATCACCACCTTGTAGGGGGTCACGCGCGACGGCTTGCTCACGTCCGGACCGAACAACCTCTCGGCTTCCGTCCGCGTGAGCGGAACGATGTTGTTATCTTGCTGCTCGGCATCCCAGTCGTCGTCATCGGACTCGCGCCGCTCGCCGGCCGCTGAAGCGGTGCGTTGCGCTCGGTGATCATCGTGCCTGTCGTTCGGCGCCTGACCCGCCATCGCAATCTTCCGCAAAATCCTTGAACCCGGCCCCTGCTTTCCGAAAGCTTTCAGGGGTGCCTAGCTAACAAATCCGGGCGATTGTAAGCGATAGTTGCAAGTGATTCAAGGCTTTAGACGCGACAAAAACCTGCGTAAAACGACGCCTCATCATGTGAAAAACGCGCGAATCCACGACGTACGATGACAGTTGTAAGGTCGCTTTTTTGCACCGGTATTTCTTGCCCGAAAAAGTCCGGCGACGAGGCAATGACGTGGCATCGACGCCTGGTGCGGGCGACACCGGCGCGACGCGTTTGCAGCAGGAATTCCGCTGTGACGCGATCACGGAAAATGATCGGGCGCAGCGATGCGAAGGAGAGGAAATACTGTGACCACCGCGACGAGCGCGATGCGCGAAATACGCTCGCACGCGAGCGCGTCGATGCCTGCAATCAGTTGTTGTGCCACCACAGTCGATCGACTGTGGATCGCCGCACTTATCAACAGCCCCGGCTTCTCACCCACTGCGAATGCTGTGCCCCACCCCGCCAAGCTTGCAGCACGCCTGCACCGCAGGCGGCCGCATCGCTTAACCGCGCACGAGCAACCACGCACCCAAGGCCGCGCTCACGAGCGCGAACGGGATCGACACGAGGTGAAACGGCAGCCACATGCGCGGCTCCTTCGCGAGACGCACCGCGATCAGGTTCGCGAGCGAACCGATCGCGAAACCGAAGCCGCCGACCGATACGCCGAACGCGAGCGCCCGCCAGTCGTGCGTGAATTCCGACAGCAGGATCGCTGCCGGCACGTTGCTGATGCCCTGTGACAGCACCGCGCCTGCCGCGAACACGCGCAGCGGCGAATCGAGGTGAGTCCGCGCGATCGCGTCGTGGACGACGGGCAGCGCGGCCGCGCTGCGCAGCACGACGAACATCAGCACGAAGATCAGCAGCAGCAGCCAGTCGATCTTCAGGACTGCATCACGTCTCGCCACCAGCAGCGCGATCACGACGGCAATCAGGCCCGGCACGGGATGGTGAGCATCGGCGAGCAGCACGAACGCACCGAACAGCACCGCCGCGAGCAACGCATGCAGGCGCTGGACGGGGACGGCCTGGACGTCTCCCGACAGATCGAGCGGCTTCGCGCGAAACGCACACGCCGTCAGCACGAGCAGCAGCCCCATCAGCGCCAGCGCGAGCGGCCCGAGCGTGACGACGAAGCGGCCGAACGACACGCCGCTCAATTGCCACAGGAACAGGTTCTGGGGATTGCCGAGCGGTGTCGCGACGGACCCCGCATTGACGGCCAGCGCGACCACGATCACGAGCCGCCGGAAAGGCAGCGGCGTCAGCATGCGCAGCGACACCATCAGCGGCACGACGACGAACAGCGCGACATCGTTGGTGAGCCACATCGCGAGCGCCGCCGCGAACACGACGAGCAGCATCGCCAGCCCGCGCTCGGAATGCACGTGATGCACGATGCGATGCGCGAGCCACATCAGGCACCCGGACAGCTCGAGCGCCTTGGTCAGCATCAGCAGACCCGCGAGCGTCGCGACGGTCTGCCAGTCGACGAGACCGGCCAATGCGGCAATTGGTTGCGGACGCAACCATTGAAGAATAATCAGTGCAAGCGCCAGTACCGCCAGCACCGGCTCCTGCATCAGCCATCCGAGCCATCGGCGCGGCGCTGCCGCGCCCATGTTCTCCGTCAATCGCACCTCGTTACTCTTCCGTCGCGACGTTGCCGCGAAGGCGCGCGAGAATGCCCTCGAGCGCGTCGAGGTTGCCGAAGTCGATCAGCACCTGCCCTCGCCCGCGGCGGCCGAGCTTGATCTTCACCGTCGACGCGAGCAGGTCGGACAACTCTTCCTCGAGACGGCGCGTGTCGCGGCCGCCGTCATCCTTCGCGCGCGCCTTCACCGCCGGCGCTTCCTTCGTCGTGTGCGCGACCAGCTTCTCGGTCTCGCGCACCGACATGCGCTTGTTGACGACCTGATGCGCGAGCGTGATCTGCGTCGCGGCGTCGACCGCGAGCAGCGCGCGCGCGTGCCCCATGTCGAGATCGCCGGCCAGCAGCATCGTCTGCACCGGCGAAGCGAGGTTCAGCAGGCGCAGCAGGTTCGATACCGCGCTGCGCGAACGGCCGACCGATTCGGCCGCCTGTTCGTGCGTGAAACCGAACTCGTCGAGCAGACGCTGGATACCGTGCGCCTCTTCCAGCGGGTTCAGGTCCTCGCGCTGGATGTTCTCGATCAGCGCCATCGCCGCGGCGGCCTGATCGGACACGTCCTTCACGAGCACCGGCACTTCGTCGAGGCCAGCCAGGCGTGCCGCGCGGAAACGCCGCTCGCCTGCGATGATCTCGTATTTGTCAGACGAAATGGGCCGTACCAGGATCGGCTGCATCACGCCTTGCGCGCGAATGCTGGCCGCCAGCTCCTGCAGGCTGCCTTCGTCCATCCGCGTCCGCGGCTGGTACTTGCCGGCCTGCAGCTTGCCGAGCGCGAGCGTGTTCGGTGCCCCCTCGATCTTCACCGCTTCGGTGATGTCCGCACTGCCGCCGAGCAGCGCTTCGAGGCCACGTCCCAAGCCCTTCTTCTTTGGTACCGCGTTCATGTCTTTCTTCCTCGCTTCGCTCATGTCCGGATCACGACACCTCGAACGCGCGCACGCGATCGATCATCTCGGCACCGAACTGGAGATACGCCTGCGCACCGCGCGAATTGCGGTCGAACACGACGCCCGGCAACCCGTAACTCGGCGCTTCCGCGAGGCGCACGTTGCGCGGAATCACCGCGTCGAACACCTTGTCGCCGAAGTGCGCTTTCAGTTGATCGGAGACTTGCTGCTGCAGCGTGATGCGCGGATCGAACATCACGCGCAACAAGCCGATGATCTTCAGGTCGCGGTTCATGTTCGCGTGGACCTGCTTGATCGTGTTGACGAGATCCGACAACCCTTCCAGCGCGAAGTACTCGCACTGCATCGGGATCACGACGCCATGCGCCGCGCACAGCCCGTTCAGCGTCAGCAGCGACAGCGTCGGCGGGCAATCGATCAGCACGAAGTCGTAGTCGTCGGCCACATGCTCGAGCGCGGCCTTCAACCGACGCTCGCGGTTGTCGATGCTGATCAGTTCGATCTCGGCACCCGACAGCTCGCGGTTGGCCGGCAGCACGTCGTACGTGACGCCCTCCGGACGCACGCGCGCGTCCGTCACCGAGACGCCGTCAACCAGCACTTCGTACACGGTCGACTCGCAGGCGGCCTTGTCGATCCCGCTGCCCATCGTCGCGTTGCCCTGCGGGTCGAGATCGATCAGCAGGACTCGTTGCTCCTGCGCTGCAAGGCTTGCGGCGAGATTGACCGATGTCGTCGTCTTGCCGACGCCCCCCTTCTGGTTCGCAACGCAGAAGATCTTTGCCATCGTTGGTGTGTTCCCTTTACCTTCAAACAAACAGCGCGCTACCGCGCGCCTTCAATTCGCCTCGTCGACGGTGACCTCGATCAGATGCCGTTCGGCATCGAGCATCGGTACCGCCAGCCGCATCGTCTGCTTTACGCGACTGCCTTCCGGCAGCCGTGCAATTTCGTCGTCCGGGTGGACACCCTTCATTGCCCAGATCGATCCGCCGGGCGCGACGAGATGTCGAGCAAGTTTAACGAAGTCGGATAGATCCGCGAAGGCGCGGGATACGATCATGTCGAATTTTTCCGGCACTTCGACACCCGGCTGCAGCGATTCGACCCGCCCGGTGACGACCGACAGGTTCGCGAGCTTCAGCTCCGCACGCATCTGCGTCTGGAATGCAGACTTCTTCTGCACGATATCGTTCAGCGTCACTTGCCAGTCCGGCCGGACGATCGCCAGCACGATACCGGGCAACCCGCCGCCCGAACCCACGTCGAGCACGCGCGCCGATGCACGGTCGCGCAGATGCGGAACGATGGAGAGTGAATCAAGAATGTGCTGGATCAGCATCTGCTTCGGGTCGCGGATCGCGGTCAGGTTGTAGACCGCGTTCCACTTGCCGAGCAGCGCAACGTAATCGAGCAGCTGGTTGCGTTGTGTATCCGTCAATGCGATGTCGAGCGCAGCCGTGCCGTCGACGAGCATTTGTTCAAGTACGTCCCGATTAACCGCCGGCGCGCGACGCGCCGTCATTGTTGCGTCGGGACGGTGCCGTCCCCCTGCTCGGTCGCCTCTGCGGCAGTGCCATTACGACGGCCGAGGCCACGGCGCTTCAGGTGCACCATCAGCAGCGAGATCGCAGCCGGCGTGACGCCCGAGATCCGCGATGCCTGGCCGATCGTTTCCGGCCGGAACTCGTTGAGCTTCTGGCTCACTTCGAACGACAGGCCGCGCACCTCGCGATAGTCGATACCGTCCGGCAGGCGCGTGTTCTCGTTCGCATCATTGCGCTCGATCTCGCTCGCCTGGCGTTCGATATAGCCCTGATATTTGATACCGATCTCGACCTGCTCCTTGATCTGCTCGAGCAGCACCGGATCGTCGGCCAACGGCTCCGCCGGACCGCATTCGCCGCCCTTCAGGCCGCACACGCCGTCGTAGCTGATACCCGGGCGACGCAGCAGTTCGGCGAGGCTGTACTCGTGATCGATCGCCTTGCCGAGCAGCGCGGTCGCCTCTTCCGGCGGCAGCGTCTTGGGCGTGACCCATGTCGACTTCAGTCGTTCGGTTTCACGTGAAACAGCGTCGCGCTTCCGGCTGAACGCATCCCAGCGCACGTCGTCGACCAGGCCCAGCTCGCGGCCGATCTCGGTCAGGCGCATGTCCGCATTGTCTTCACGCAGGCTCAAACGATACTCGGCACGGCTCGTGAACATCCGGTACGGCTCCGCCACGCCACGCGTGACGAGGTCATCGACCAGCACGCCAAGGTACGCCTGGTCGCGACGCGGGCACCATGCGTCCTTCTCCTGCACGTAACGGCCTGCGTTCAGACCGGCCAGCAGGCCTTGAGCGGCCGCCTCTTCATAGCCCGTCGTGCCGTTGATCTGGCCCGCAAAGAACAGCCCGTTGATCGCCTTCGTCTCGAGCGATGCCTTCAGCGCGCGCGGGTCGAAGTAGTCGTATTCGATCGCATAGCCGGGGCGCAGGATGTGCGCATTCTCGAGGCCGCGCATCGAGTGCACGAGTTCGAGCTGCACGTCGAACGGCAGGCTCGTCGAAATCCCGTTCGGATAGAACTCGTTGGTCGTCAGCCCTTCCGGCTCGAGGAAGATCTGGTGCGATTCCTTCGACGCGAACCGGTGGATCTTGTCCTCGATCGACGGGCAGTAACGCGGGCCGACACCTTCGATCACGCCTGTATACATGGGCGACCGGTCGAGGCCGCCGCGAATGATGTCGTGCGTGCGCTCGTTCGTATGCGTGACCCAGCACGGCAGCTGCTGCGGATGTTGCTCCGCACGGCCCAGGAACGAGAACACCGGGATCGGATCGAGGTCGCCCGGCTGCTCGTCCAGCTTCGAAAAATCGATCGAGCGGCCGTCGATACGCGGCGGCGTACCGGTCTTCAGGCGGCCCTGCGGCAGCTTCAGCTCCTTCAGACGCGCCGACAGCGACACGGCCGCCGGATCGCCCGCGCGACCGCCCGTGTAATTGTTCAGGCCGACGTGGATCTTGCCGTCGAGGAAGGTACCCGCGGTCAGCACCACCGCGCGTGCGCGGAAGCGAATGCCGATCTGCGTGACGGCGCCCACCACGCGGTCGCCTTCGACCATCAGATCGTCGACGGCCTGCTGGAACAGCCACAGGTTCGGCTGGTTCTCGAGCCGATGGCGGATCGCAGCCTTGTACAGGATACGGTCGGCCTGCGCACGCGTCGCGCGCACGGCCGGGCCTTTCGACGAATTCAGGATCCGGAACTGAATACCGCTCTCGTCCGTCGCAGCGGCCATCGCGCCGCCGAGCGCATCGACTTCCTTGACCAGATGGCCCTTGCCAATACCGCCGATCGACGGATTGCAGCTCATCTGCCCGAGCGTTTCGATGTTATGGGTCAGCAGCAGCGTCTTCGCACCCATACGGGCCGATGCCAACGCGGCCTCCGTGCCGGCGTGCCCGCCGCCGACGACGATGACGTCAAATTCTGTGGGAAAAAGCATGGTGGATTCCGCGCGCAGGACTGCGCACGAACCTATCTGAGAAATGTATGGGCCGAATTATAGCGGGTTCGCTTTTCACCCGAAGGCCGTCCGAATGGTAGGGGCTGTTCATTTAGCCGGTTTTTTCATCCGATCGGCCGAGCTGTGCCGCCCGGCCAGCCTTGGCGGCGCTGGCGCGACCTCAACGCACATCGTCAAGCTGTGCAAAACCGGTGGTCGGGCAGCGGCTCGTGAACCGACATCACCGTGGCATCACAGTATTTCCAGTCAATCGCCCGACACTTGTCCCCTGTGCCGCCCGCCCCTCTGGCGGCCGACCACTGTCGCGCATGCAACGCTCATTCCCCTGTGCACCTAACGCGATGAGCCCGGACTCTCGTCACAGTGCTTCCGCTGGTTGCTCCGGCACTTATCCCCATACTCGATTCACCGTCAGTCGCCCTCCTCCGAAAACAAAAACGGCGTGTTTCACGTGAAACACGCCGCCCGTTTCCCGCCAACCGCCTCACCCATCAAGCCGTTTTCTTCGCCAGCCCCAGGTACGTTTCGATTACCTGCGGATTCTGTGCCAGCTCGGCGGCCGGCCCTTCCAGCGCAAACTCGCCGGTCTCCAGCACATAGCCGTAGTCCGAGATCTGTAGCGCGGCCCGCGCGTTCTGCTCGATCAGCAGCGTCGCGACGCCCGTGCCACGCAACGCGCTGATGATATGAAAAATCTCTTTCACGATCAGCGGCGCCAGCCCGAGGCTCGGCTCGTCCAGCATCAGCAGGTCGGGCTTACCCATCAGCGCGCGGCCCACCGCAAGCATCTGCCGTTCGCCGCCCGACAGCGTGCCGGCCGCCTGCTTGCGCCGCTCCTTGAGCCGCGGAAACAGCGCGAACACATGATCGAGCTGGTCGAGGAAGTTCGACTCACCCGCAACCTTGCGGCGATACGCGCCCAGCACGAGGTTGTCCTCGACGGTCATCGTGCTGAACAGCTCGCGCTTTTCCGGCACAAGGCACATCCCGCGCGCGACGCGCTGCTCGACGGGCAATGCGCCTACGTCGTTACCGCGGTAAACGATCGCGCCCGACGCGTGCCCGGTCACCGGCAACGCGCCCATGATCGCGTTCAGCAGCGTCGACTTGCCGGCTCCGTTCGGGCCGATCACGCTGACGATCTGCCCTGCGCCGACCTTGATCGCCGCACCGTGCAGCGCCTCGACCTTTCCGTACCGCACCGCCAGCCCGCGTACCTCGAGAATCGGCATCGTCGTGTCCGTCATCACTCCACCCCGCCCAGATACGCTTCGAGCACCGCCGGATCCTGCTGCACGTCCTGCGGCAGCCCTTCCGCGATCCGCGTGCCGAATTCCATCACCACCAGCCGGTCGGTGAGGTTCATCACGAAATCCATGTCATGTTCCACGAGCAACACGCTCATCCCTTCGGCCTTCAGGCGCCGCAGCAGGTCCGCGAGCTGCTGCTTCTCCCGGTAGCGCAGCCCGGCCGCCGGCTCGTCGAGCAGCAGCAGCGTCGGATCGCAGCACAGCGCGCGCGCGATTTCGAGAATCCGCTGCTGGCCAAGCGCGAGGCTGCCCGCTTCGTCGTACATGTGCTTCTCCAGTCCGACGCGGCGGATCTGTCGTGCCGCTTCAGCCAGCAGCTGCGCTTCCTCACGTGCATTGAGCCGCGCGATGCTGCGCCAGACGCCCGTATGGCCGCGCAAATGCGCGCCGATCGCGACGTTCTCGAGCACCGTCATCGTCGGCAGCAGCTTCACGTGCTGGAACGTCCGGCCAATCCCGCGGCGGACGATCTGGCGCGACGTGAGCCCATCGATCCGCTCGCCGCGGAACGTGATCGTGCCGCCGGTCGGCTGCAGCACGCCGGTCACGAGGTTGAACGTGGTCGACTTGCCCGCGCCGTTCGGGCCGATCAGGCCGACGATCTGCCCCGCTTTCACGTCGAAACTGACGTCGTTGACGGCCACCAGCCCGCCGAACTGCTTGCGCGCGTTGTCGACCACGAGCAGCGGCTCGCCCGCCACCGGCTTCGCGCGCTGCGGCAGCGGGTCGGCATGGTCGGGCACATGTGCGCGCGGCCCGCGTGGAAACAGCTTCGCGACGAACGGCCATACGCCCTGGCGCGCGTACTGCAGCAACAGCACCATCAGCACGCCGAACACGATGATCTCGAAGTTGCCTTCCGAGCCGAGCAGCTTCGGCAACAGCGTCTGCAGGTAGTCCTGCAGCACGGTGAGGATCGCCGCACCGAGCACCGCGCCCCATACGTGCGACACGCCCCCGACCACGGCCATGAACAGGAATTCGATCCCGTGGTTCAGGCCGAACGGGGTCGGGTTCACCGCGCGCTGCAGGTGCGCGTACAGGAAGCCCGATACCGCGGCGAGCACGGCCGCGTAGGTGAAGATCACGACGCGCATCCACGCGGTGTTCACGCCCATCGCTTCGGCCATCACGCCGCCGCCGCGCAGCGCGCGGATCGCGCGGCCGGGCCGGCTGTTGAGCAGGTTCTGCACCGACACGATCGCGGCCAGCACGACGGCCCAGATCAGGAAGTACAGGCTGCGGCCGCTGCCGAGCTCGATGCCGAACAGGTTCAGTGCCGGAATCCCGTTGATCCCGTCGTACTTGCCGAGCAGCTCGAGGTTGCCGAACAGATAGAACAGCGCGAGCCCCCACGCGATCGTGCCGAGCGGCAGGAAATGCCCGGACAGGCGCATCGTGACCGCGCCCAGTACCAGCGCGACGAGCGCCGTCAGCACGACGCCTACGATCAGCGCGAGCCACGGCGACACGCCGTATCGCGTGGTCAGGAATGCGGTCGCATACGCGCCGATGCCGACGAACGCGGCCTGCCCGAAGCTCGTCATCCCGCCGACGCCCGTCAGCAGCACGAGCCCGATCGCGACGATCGCGTACAGGCCGATGTAGTTCAGCAGCGTGATCCAGTATTCGGGCACCTGCAGCGCGCCGGGCAGCACCGGCAGCGCGAACAGCACCACGAGAAACACCCAGAAGGTCTTGTTGCGTACCATCGTCTTCATCGCGTCACTCCTCTTCCTCTTCCGCATGCGGCGCCGCGAAACTGCGCCACAGCAGCACCGGGATGATCAGCGTGAACACGATCACTTCCTTGTACGCACTCGCCCAGAACGACGAATACGATTCGAGCACGCCGACCAGCAGCGAGCCGGCGGCCGCGAGCGGATAACTGACCAGCCCGCCGATGATCGCGCCGACGAAACCCTTCAGGCCGATCAGGAAGCCGGAGTCGTAATAGATCGTCGTCAACGGACCGACGAGGATGCCGGACAGCACACCGAGCCCGGCCGCCAGCGTGAATGCGAGCCGCCCTGCTTCGGTCGTGCCGATGCCGACCAGCCGCGCGCCGAGCCGGTTCACCGACGTCGCGCGCAGCGCCTTGCCGGCGATCGTGCGGCCGAAGTACACGTAGAGCGCGCCGATCAGCACCAGCGCGGTCACGACCACGAGGATGCTCTGCACCGACACCGTCATGCTGCCGACCGACAGCGACGCATCCGCGAAGCCGCTGGTGCGCGAGCCTTCAGCGCCGAACATCACGAGCCCGAGGCCGACCATCGCGAAATGGACGGCGACCGACACGATCAGCAACAGCAGCGTCGTGCCTTCGGCGATCGGCTGGTAGACGAGCCGGTAGACGAACGGCCCCATCGGCACGACGATCGCGAGCGTCAACGCGATCTGCGCAAGCATCGGCAGCGGCTGCGCGGCAAAGCTGCGCGTGATCGCGAACACCGCGAGCGGCAGCAGCACGTAACGGCTGCCGAGCGTCGCGAGCGTGCGGCCGAGCTGATGGCGGCGTTCGCGATGGCGGACCAGGCCGCCGACTTCCAGCAGGAAGCACGCGATGCCCATCACGAACAGCAGCCAGCAGGTGGCGGGAAATTTCTGCGCCTGCAACGCCGCAAGCGTGAGCGCACCGTAGGCGACGAATTCGCCCTGGGGAATGAAGATCACCCGCGTGACGGAAAACACCAGCACGAGCGCCAGCGACAGCAATGCATAAATGGCGCCGGTCGTGATGCCGTCTTGCGCGAGGATCGCCGCAATCGAGAGATCCATACGTTTCGTGTATCGAGAATGCTGCGGAGAAACGGCGACGGGAACGGCCCGCGCGCGGACGGCAAGACCGGGGGTCAGGCGTCGCGTTGCGGGCTTCCCGGCATTCCATGCGGCACGAGCACGGACCGCCGCGCCGCCGACGGCGCGCCCGGCGCCGTTCGCGCCGCGCCCGCCGGTTTCACGTGATGCTTACTCGGCCTGCAGCTTCCACTTGCCGTCGACGATCTGCACCATCACGCGCGCCCGCGTGTCGAAGCCGTTGTGATCGGTCGCCGTCGTGTTGATCACGCCGTGCGACACGGGCAGGTCCTTCACGCTCTCGAGCGATGCGCGCAGCGCCTCGCGGAACGCCTCGGTGCCCGGCTGGCCCTTCTTCAACGCATCGGGAATCGCACGCTGCAGCAGCAGGCCCGCGTCCCACGCATGGCCGCCGAAGGTCGCCAGCGAACCGGCCCCGTACGCCTTTTCGTACGCGGCCTTGTAGCCGAGCGCCGGCTTCTTCACCGGATTCGAATCGGGCAGCTGGTCGGTCACGAGCACCGGGCCGGCCGGCAGGATCTCGCCTTCGCAATCCTTGCCGCACACGCGCAGGAAGTCGTTGTTCGCGACGCCGTGCGTCTGGTACACCTTGCCCTTGTAGCCGCGCTCCTTCAGCGTCTTGGCCGGCAGCGCGGCCGGCGTGCCCGATCCGGCGATCAGCACCGCGTCGGGATTCGAGCCCAACAGCTTCAGCACCTGCCCCATCACCGACGCGTCGGTGCGGTTGAAGCGCTCGTTCGACACGAGCTTCAGGCCGTTCTTCTCGGCCGCCGCGCTGAACGTCTTGTACCAGCTGTCGCCGTACGCATCGGCGAAGCCGATGAAGCCGACCGTCTTCACGCCATGCTTCGCCATGTAGCCGGCGATCGCGTCGGCCATCAGCTGGTCGTTCTGCGGCACCTTGAACATCCATGCGCGCTTCGCGTCCATCGGCGAGATGATCTGCGCGCTCGCCGCGAGCGAGATCGTCGGCGTCTTGCCCTGCGACACCGGATCGAGCATCGCGAGCGAGTTCGGCGTGACGGACGAGCCGATGATCGCGTCGACGTGATCCTCGTCGATCAGCTTGCGCACGTTCTGCACCGCGCGGCTCGTGTCGGACGCATCGTCGAGCACGATGTACTGGACGCTCTTGCCCGCGATTTCCTTCGGCAGCAGCGCGATCGTGTTCTTTTCCGGAATCCCGAGCGAGGCGGCCGGCCCGGTGGCCGACAGCGTCACGCCGATCTTCACCTGCGCCGACGCCGTGGCCGCCGCACCCACGAGGCCCGCGGCAAGCAGAACCTCCATCCATCGATTCATCTTCATTTACGTTGTCTCCAAACGCTGCTCGAAAAATCCGTGGGTCGCTCGGGCGGCTCCCGGTCCTCAAACAAGTTAATAAATTAACTATTTCGCCGTACCGCGTCTACGCTCGTTTTCCCGTGAAACGCCGGCGTCGCAATCGAGCCCCGGCGATCGCACGCACGCCCGCGCCGCGGCGCGTTCCGAAACGGTCGTTCGACCGCCACGATGCGCGGCAGCAATGTCGCCAGGATGAAGGGAACGGAGAAACGCAGCGTTGCGCGAGACGCGATCGATGCGAATGCAACGATCGCGGGAAGGTCGGCCGGCCGAGCCTGGTTCGGCTCGGCAAGCGCGCGGCACACGATCGGAAAACCGGCGGTTCATGCGCATCCGAACGACGCGTCGGATGCGAACGCAACGACCGGAGAAGCCGCCGTGCCGGGCAGTCGCGCCAGAACGTGCATACCGGCCGCAGGACGGCTCGTGAAGGCCCGGGCATACCGATGCACCGCCGCCCCCGAACGAGCGGCGCCAGCCGCCCCTCGCACCCCGATCCATCGTCCCGCGCTTCTCATCCAACCGCACTCCCTCTTCTGCATTTTGCTTGTAGGAGAACTGCCGACTATTTTCCCGACCGCACGGTCGGCGAAAGCTGAGTGTAACGGACGCTTTTTGCGCACGCCAACCGGGTAAGCCCGGACGGCATGCGCGTGGCTGCGCGCCAGCGGCGATCGACCGGCAGGATTCGACGAAAACGGGGGGACGGGATGAAACGCGAGCGATGCGAGATGAGGTGAGGCGGAAACGGGCGCGGGAAACGCGGCGCCACTCGCCTGCACCATCAATGGAAATTCGCGCACACAAATGAAAAAGCGCTGTTGGATTCCGTCCAACAGCGCTTTGGGGTCCGGGCACTTTGTGCCTCGATTGTCTCCTCGTTCTCCACCTGCAAATTCGTTTCGCGGTGCATCAGAACTGAAACGAAGATTAAAGGACCTTTCACCCTGCGACAACTTAGCATTTACCCCTATGGTGCATCGCCGCACGAAAATGGGGCACCAGCCTTGCCGCGCGGCACCGTCCCGAGGCCGCCGCGACGCCCTTCCCGGCCGCGCCGGATGGTGCTTCGCATCAACGCGTCGCCACGCCGCGGCGCGCTGCAATCAGGACGGCCTGAGCGTCTTGACCCGTGCGACCATCTCGCCGACGATCCCGCGCCGGAACGCAAGCACGCATGCGATGAAGATCAGCCCGGTGACGATCGTCGCCGATTCGCCGAGCGAGTGGAACCAGCCGATGCCCGTCATCGACGCGAGCCATTCGCCGATGTCGCCGAGCCGGTCCTCCAGCGCGACGATCAGCGCCGCGCCGAGCAGCGGCCCGAACAGCGTGCCCATCCCGCCGACGAGCGTCATCAGCACGACGAGGCCCGACATCGTCCAGTACGCGTCGGACAGCGTCTCGAAGCCGAGCACCAGCACCTTCAGCGAACCGGCCAGCCCCGCGAGCCCGGCCGACAGGATGAACGCGAGCAGCTTGAAGCGGTCGGTGTCGTAGCCGAGCGAGATCGCGCGCGCCTCGTTCTCCTTGATCGCGACGAGCACCTGGCCGAACGGCGAGTGCACGATGCGCACGATGAACGCGCACGCCGCGACGATCACCGCGAGCACGACGTAGTACAGCGCGACGTCGTTCGACAGGTCGACGACCCCGAACAGATGCCCGCGCGGCACGCCCTGCAGGCCGTCCTCTCCGTGCGTGAACGGCGCCTGCAGGTAGATGAAGTAGACCATCTGCGCGAACGCGAGCGTGATCATCGCGAAGTAGATGCCCTGCCGGCGGATCGCGAACAGGCCGACGACGAGCCCGAGCAACGTCGCGGCGGAGGTGCCGACGAGCACGCCGAGCTCCGGCGTGAAGCCGAGCGTCTGGATCGTATAGCCGGTCGCGTAGCCGGCGGTCGCGAGGAACATCGCATGGCCGAACGACAGCAGCCCCGTATAGCCGATCAGCAGGTTGAACGCGGCCGCGAACAGCGCGAACGTGAGCACCTTCATCACGAACACCGGATACGCGCCGATGAAGGGGGCGGCGAGCAGTGCGGCGAGCAGCGCGCCGTAGAGCACTTTTCTCTGCATCATTTTTCCTTGCCGAACAGGCCAGCCGGGCGGATCAGCAGCACGATCGCCATGATCACGAACACCACCGTGGCCGACGCTTCCGGATAGAACACGCGCGTGAAGCCCTCGATCACGCCGAGCATCAGCCCGGTGATGATCGAGCCGAGAATCGAGCCCATCCCGCCGATCACGACCACCGCGAACACGGTGATGATCATCGGCTGGCCCATCAGCGGCGACACCTGGATCACCGGCGCCGCGAGCACGCCCGCGAATGCCGCGAGCGCGACGCCGAAGCCGTAGGTGAGCGTGATCATCATCGGCACGTTCACGCCGAACGCCTCGACGAGCTTCGGGTTCTCGGTGCCCGCGCGCAGATAGGCGCCCAGGCGCGTCTTCTCGATCACGAACCAGGTCGCGAGACACACCGCGAGCGACGCGACGACCACCCACGCGCGGTAGTTCGGCAGGAACATGAAGCCGAGATTGGTCGCGCCGGACAGCTGCGAAGGCACGTCGTACGGCTGGCCGGACGACCCGTAGACCGAGCGGAACACGCCTTCGACGACGAGCGTGAGGCCGAACGTGAGCAGCAGCCCGTACAGGTGATCGAGCTTGTACAGCCAGCGCAGCATCGAGCGCTCGACCAGGATCCCGAACGCGCCGACGATCAGCGGCGCGAGCGCGAGCATCGCCCAGTACGGCAACCCGAAATACGACAGCCCCATCCACGCGAGCATCGCGCCCAGCATGAACAGCGCGCCGTGCGCGAAGTTGATCACGTTGAGCAGCCCGAAGATCACCGCCAGCCCGAGGCTCAGGATCGCGTAGAACGAGCCGTTGACGAGCCCGAGCAGCAACTGGCTCAGCATCGCCGGCAACGGAATGCCAAAGATTTCCATCGACTTAGCCGTCCGAATGAGTTTCGTTGCGTGCGCAACCGTCTTGCCGTCGCGCACGCGGGCGGTGCAGCGGCCACATCGCTGCGGCCGCGCCCGCGCTTACTTCCATGCCGCGCAACGCGTCTCCTGCTTGGTCGTGAACGCCTGCTCGCCCGGAATCGTCGCGAGCACCTTGTAGTAGTCCCACGGCTCCTTCGATTCCGACGGCTTCTTCACTTCCATCAGGTACATGTCGTGAATCATGCTGCCGTCCTGGCGGATGTAGCCCTTCGCGTAGAAGTCGTTGATCTTCGCCTTCTTCAGCTCGGCCATCACCTTGTCGGAGTCGGTCGTGCCGGCCGCCTGGACCGCCTTCAGGTAGGTCGTCACCGACGAGTAGTCGGCCGCCTGCAGGCTCGACGGCATCTTCTTCATCTTGCCGAAGTAGCGCTGCGCCCACTGGCGCGCCGTCGCGTCGCGGTTCCAGTACCAGCTGTCGGTCAGCACGAGGCCCTGCGTCGTCTCGAGGCCGAGGCTGTGCACGTCGTTGATGAACATCAGCAGCGCGGCGATCTTCATCGTCTTCGTGATGCCGAACTCCTTCGCGGCCTTGATCGAGTTGATCGTGTCGCCGCCCGCGTTCGCGAGGCCGAGGATCTGTGCCTTGGACGACTGCGCCTGCAGCAGGAACGACGAGAAGTCCGACGCTGACAGCGGGTGCCGCACCGTGCCGAGCACCTGGCCGCCGCTCGCCTTCACGACGTCCGACGTGTTCTTCTCTAGCGCCTTGCCGAATGCGTAGTCGGCGGTCAGGAAGAACCAGCTCTTGCCGCCCTGCTTCACCACCGCCGAGCCGGTGCCCTTCGCGAGCGCCATCGTGTCGTATGCGTAGTGGACCGTGTACGGCGTGCACTGCTCGTTGGTCAGCGTGTCGGCGCCCGCGCCGATGTTGATGTAGACCTTCTTCTTCTCGGCCGCGACCTGGTTCATCGACAGCGCGGTCGCGGAGTTCGTGCCGCCGACCAGCAGGTCGAGCCCGCCGCGGTCCATCCATTCGCGCGCCTTCGACGCGGCGATGTCCGCCTTGTTCTGGTGATCGGCATAGACGACCTCGATCGGCTTGCCGAGCACCTTGCCGCCGAAGTCGGCGACCGCCATCCGGATCGCCTCGAGGCCGCCCTGCCCGTCGATGTCCGCGTACAGCCCCGACATGTCGGTGATGAAGCCGATCTTCACGCTATCCGCGGCGTGTGCGGCGCCGGCGGTGAACGCTGCGGTCGCGACCGCCAGACACGCGTGTGCGAGGGTCTTCATTTTCATTGACGTCTCCTGTTGTTCTGATGCGTTGTGGTTGTTCGTAGGCCGCCACGGCTAGCGGCAAGGGAAACGGGGCGGCGTCACACCCCGAGCAGGTCGTGAAGGATCGGCATCTTGCCTTCCAGTTCGGATGAGCGGAAATGCTCGACGATGCGGCCATGTTCCATCACGTAGAAGCGGTCGGCGAGCGGCGCGGCGAAGCGGAAATTCTGTTCGACCATCACGACCGTGTAGCCGCGCGCCTTCAGCGCGACGATCATGCGCGCGAGCGCCTGCACGATCACCGGCGCGAGGCCTTCGGAAATTTCATCGAGCAGCAGCAGGTTCGCGCCGGTGCGCAGGATCCGCGCCACCGCGAGCATCTGCTGCTCGCCGCCGGACAGCCGCGTGCCCTGGCTCTGCCGGCGCGACGCGAGGTTCGGGAACATCGCGTAGATCTCGTCGAGCGACATCGCGTGCTCGCGCGGGCCGATCGGCGGCGGCAGCATCAGGTTCTCCTCGCACGACAGGCTCGAGAAGATTCCGCGCTCCTCCGGGCAATAGCCGACGCCGAAATGCGCGATGCGGTGCGTCGCGAGGCCGATCGTCTCGTTGCCCGAAACTTTGATCGACCCGCTGCGCCGGCCGGTGAGGCCCATGATCGCGCGCAGCGTCGTGGTGCGGCCCGCGCCGTTGCGGCCGAGCAGCGTGACGACCTCGCCGCGATGAACGCTCAGGTCGACACCGTGCAATATGTGGGATTCCCCGTACCAGGCCTCGAGGCCCGTGATCTCCAGCGCGGGCGTGCCGCTCTCGACGCCGCTCAATTCGCGTTCCTCCCGTTCGCTGTGCTTCATGCGTGCGCCCCCGCAAGCGCCGCATCGGCGCTGCCCATGTAGGCCTCGATCACCAGCGGATTCTTCGACACTTCCGCATACGAGCCCTCGGCCAGCACTTCGCCGCGTTGCAGGACAGTGATCGTGTCGGAGATGCCCGCGATCACGTTCATGTTGTGCTCGACCATCAGGATCGTGCGGCCGCTCGCCACCTTCTTGATCAGCGCGGTCACGCGATCGACGTCCTCGTGGCCCATCCCTTGCGTGGGCTCGTCGAGCAGCATCAGTTCGGGTTCCATCGCGAGCGTCGTCGCGATCTCGAGCGCGCGCTTGCGGCCGTATGCGAGTTCGACCGTCGGCACGTGCGCGAAATCGGTGAGGCCGACCTGCGTGAGGAGATCCATCGCGCGATCGTCGAGGCGCCGCAACGTGCGCTCGCTGCGCCAGAAATGGAATTCGGTCCCGAGCGCGCGCTGCAGGCCGATGCGCACGTTCTGCAATGCGGTCAGGTGCGGGAATACCGCCGAGATCTGGAAGGAACGGATGATGCCGCGCCGCGCGACCTGCGCGGGCCGCTCGTCGGTGATGTCGATGCCGTTGAAGACGATCTGGCCGGCCGTCGGTGTCAGGAACTTGGTCAGCAGGTTGAAGCAGGTGGTCTTGCCCGCGCCGTTCGGTCCGATCAACGCATGGATCGCGCCGCGCCGCACACGCAGGTTGACACCGTTCACGGCGGTGAAGCCCCTGAATTCCTTCGTCAGTCCGCGTGTTTCGAGAATCGTGTCGCCGAGAATCATGTTCCCTTCCGTACGAAGTCAGGCGAAGCACCGGGAAGATTCGCGCAAGCGACCGCGAACAAGTCCGCGGATCAGCGGGCTGCCCCCGGGGCGCCGTATTACGCCTCGAGGGTGGTCTCCCGCGCCGACGCGTATGCACACTGCGCAACATTGTCGCGCCGTTGGTGCAGTGCAATCATCGGGATTTGCACTTATAGGGCTGGCGGCCATATCGGGCGCGGCTGAGCGCAAATTTTCGACGCGCTTTTTTGACGCGCGCATCATCGAGGTGCGCATGCTCGCATCGGACGTGCCTGATTGAACGCATGCATGTGACGCTGCGCGTCATGTCGTCGCGCAAAAAAAGCCGCGTGACATAAGCGATAAGCGGGTGCGCGAAGCAATTGCCGTGCGCATCGCCGGCCCGTGTCATTGTGATGCTCGCGCGTCACCTTTGCTTCGCATAGCGAAACAGCGGGCGCTCGGATGACAGCCCGCTGTCGCGCGTGTCAGCGTGGCGTCACGCAGCCGTCATCGCCGCGTCCGTTCGCACCTGCGTCGCGTCGTGCGCCGCGCGTCGATCGGCGCGAATCATGTCGCTTGCGCGCTCGGCGATCATCAGCGTCGGCGAATTCGTGTTGCCCGACGTGATGAACGGCATCACCGATGCGTCGACGATCCGCAGCCCGGCGATGCCGCGCACGCGCAGCCGGCTGTCGACGACGGCACGCGCGTCGTCCGCGCGCCCCATCCGGCACGTACCGACCGGATGGAAGATCGTCGTGCCGACCGCGCCCGCCGCTTCGATCAGTTCGGCTTCGGTCCGGTATCGCTCGCCCGGCAGGATCTCCTCCGGACGGTAGCGCGCGAGCGCCGGCGCGGATGCGATCCGGCGTGTGAGGCGCAGCGCATTCGCGGCGACCTGACGATCGTGGTCGGTCGACAGATAGTTCGGTGCGATCGACGGCGCCACGCCGGCATCGGGGCTCGCGATATGCACGCTGCCGCGCGAACTCGGCCGCAGATGGCAGACGGACGCCGTAAAGGCGTTGAAGCTGTGCAGCGGCTCGCCGAAGCGCTCGAGCGACAGCGGCTGCACGTGATATTCGAGATCGGGACGCGTGAGCGCGGGATCGTCGGGATCGGATTTTGCGAACGCGCCGAGCTGCGACGGCGCCATCGACATCGGCCCGCGCTGCAGCAGCGCGTATTCCGCGCCGATCATCAACTTGCCCCACCAGTGCGCGGACAGCGTGTTCAACGTGCGCACGCCTTCGACGCGAAACGCCATCCGCAGTTGCAGGTGATCCTGCAGGTTCTCGCCGACGCCCGGCAGATCCTGCACGACGTCGATGCCGAGCGCCTGCAGCCGTGCGCCCGCACCGATGCCCGACAGTTCGAGCAGCTGCGGCGAATTCACCGCGCCGGCGGTCAGCAGCACTTCGGCGCGTGCGTGCGCGACGTAGTCGGTGCCGCCGCCGCGATACTCGACGCCGACCGCGCGCCGCCCGTCGAAGATCACGCGCTGCGCATGCGCGCCGGTTATCACGGTCAGGTTCGGGCGCGTCATCGCGGGGCGCAGGAACGCCTTCGACGTATTCCAGCGCACGCCGCGCTTCTGGTTCACCTCGAAATAGCCGACCCCGCTGTTGTCGCCGCGGTTGAAATCGTCGGTCGCCGGGATGCCCGTCTGCTGCGCGGCCTGCGCGAACGATTCGAGGATCTCCCAGCGCAGCCGCTGCTTCTCGACGCGCCAGTAGCCACCTGCGCCGTGTGCGTCGCTCGCACCCGCGTGGTGGTCCTCGCTGCGCTTGAAGATCGGCAGCACGCTGTCCCACGACCAGCCCGCGTCGCCGGTTTCCTGCGCCCAGCTGTCGTAATCCTCGCGCTGGCCGCGCATGTAGATCATCCCGTTGATCGACGAGCAGCCGCCGAGCACGCGACCGCGCGGATACGACAGTGCGCGGCCGTTGAGCGCCGCCTCCGGCTGTGTCTTGTACAGCCAGTCCGTGCGTGGATTGCCGATGCAGTACAGATAGCCGACCGGGATGTGGATCCAGTGATAGTCGTCCTTGCCGCCCGCTTCGAGCAGCAGCACGCGGATCTCGGGATCCTCGGTCAGGCGGTTCGCGAGCACGCAGCCTGCGGTGCCCGCGCCGACGATCACGTAATCGAATTCGCCCTCGAGCGTGCGTTGAGTCGTCACGACGTGTCTCCTGTCGACCCGAGTTAGCGCTTTAGCGCTTACTCGGGTCCCATGGCGTGGTTGGATGGAGTTGGCGCTTCAGCGCTTACTCCATCCCCACGGCGGTCGACCCGAGTTAGCGCTTCAGCGGTTACTCGGGTCCCATGCTTTGCGGTCGACCCGAGTTGGCGCTTTAGCGCTTACTCGTGCCCCGTGCTTTGCGGTCGACCCGAGTTAGCACTTCATCGCTTACTCGTGCCCCATGCAAAGCGCATTGTTGTGTCCCGCGCGGCGCAATCCCGCGCGTCGTTTTCAGCATAGTGCGTCGCGGGCGACGCGATCGATGAAGCGTACTCCGCCTGCCGTCCACCGATCCAATGAGTTATGCTGAACTGCGTTATAAGCTGCGCTCATATCACGACGATGGATCTCACCCTGCTCCGTGCGTTCGCGACGGTCGCCCGCGAAGGCAACCTGACGCGCGCCGCCGTGCAGTTGCACCTGACGCAGCCGGCCGTCAGCCTGCAGATCAAGCATCTGCAGGAAACGCTCGGCGTCACGCTGTTCACGCGCACGTCGCGCGGGCTCGCGCTCACACGCGACGGCCAGACGCTGCTGCCGCACGCGGAGCGCGCGCTGGCCGCAGCCGCCGACGTGCAGCGCGCCGCTGCCGCGCTGCGGCACGAGGTGCGCGGCCGGTTGCGGATCGGCACGATTCTCGACCCCGGTTTCCTGCGGCTCGGCGGCTTCCTGCGCGCGCTGGTCGAAACCCATCCGCAGATAGAAACCGCGCTGCGGCACGGGATGTCCGGCTGGGTGCTCGAGCAGGTGCGCGCGCGGGCGCTCGACGTCGGCTACTACATCGGCCGGCCCGGCGAGGACGAGCCGCGCGACGACACGCTGTTCCACACGGTCACGCTCACGCGTTTCCAGTACCGCGTGCTCGCGCCGGCCGGCTGGAAGGAGCGCGTGCAGCGCGCGCACGACTGGCGCGCGCTCGCCGCGCTGCCGTGGATCTGGACGCCACCGGCGTCCGCCCATCACCGGCTGCTGTCGCGGCTGTTCGCGGCGGCCGGCGCGCAGCCGGTGAAGGTCGCCGAGGTCGACCAGGAGCAGTCGATGCTCGATCTCGTGAAATCGGGGATCGGGTTGACGCTCGCGCGTGACTCGACCGCGCTGGCCGAAGCGCACGCGCACGCGCTGACGATCGTCGAACGCGTGACGGTGCCGACCGAGCTGACCTTTGTGGCGCTCGTCGAGCGGCGCGACGAACCGGCGATCGCGGCCGCGCTGCGGCTGATCGAGACGCAGTGGGCGATATGAGCGTGGCTGATGTCGGTGTGACGGGTCGTGCAGTGGACTTTTGCGGCTGACGCTTCCTGCTATTCCTGTTCCTCGGCGCTCCTGCGCTCCTGCGCTCCTGCGTTCCTGCGTTCCTGCGTTCCTGAGTTCCCTACGTTCCTGCGTCTAGTGCGTCTCTGCGTCTCCTGAGTCTCCTGAGTCTCCTGAGTCTCCTGAGTCTCCTGAGTCTCCTGAGTCTCCTGAGTCTCCTGAGTCTCCTGAGTCTCCTGAGTCTCCTGAGTCTCCTGCGTCTCCTGAGTCTCCTGCGTCTCCTGCGTCTCCTGCGGATCTTGCGGATCTTGCGAATCGCAAATCGCCAACTCGCCCGCGCATGACCGACGAAATCACATACGAGCCCCAATCGCCCGCTCCGCGTCGCGTCGCCGCGCGCCGGTCGCTCGTCACGCCACCATCGCAGGCTTTTTGCTAGATTGTCCGTTCGCACACCGCGAGACCCCTGATTGAAGGAGACCCGCATGGCCCGCAACATCGAGATCAAAGCCCGCGCCCGCGAATTCGACCAGCTGCGCGAACGCGCCGCGACGCTCGCAACCGAAGCACCGCTCTTCTACCGCCAGCAGGATTTCTTCTACGACGTGCCGCGCGGCCGGCTGAAGCTGCGCCGCTTCGAAGACGGCACGCCGGCCGAACTGATCTTCTACCAGCGCGACGATCGCGACGGTCCGAAAGCGTCGTACTACACGCGCAGCCCGGTGACGAACCCGGAAGCGATGCACTCGCTGCTTGCGACCGCGCTGACCACGCGCGGCATCGTGACGAAGGAACGGCACGTGTACCTTGTCGGCCGCACGCGGATCCACCTCGACCGCGTCGACGGCCTCGGCGACTTCATCGAACTGGAAGTGGTGCTCGGCCCCGACGACGACGAAGCCGGCGGCGAAGCCGAGGCGCATGACGTGTTCGCGAAGCTCGGCGTGGCGCACGAGGATCTCGTCGCGGTCGCGTACGTCGACCTGCTGAACGCCGACGCGCAATCCGAAGCGGCCTGATCGAGCCCTATCCGCGGCGGCGCCTTGCGCCCCGCTGCCAGCCCCGCCGCCGCGTCACGCGGCGCCGGGCGCCAGGTGCGCGAGCGGCAGCGCGCCATTGCGCTTGAACGTCGTCAGCACGATGTTCGAGCGCACGCTGTCGACGCCCGGCACGCGCATCAGCTTCTTCATCACGAACTGCGACAGCGCGTTGAGATCCGGCGCGACGATCCGCAGCAGATAATCGGCATCGCCGACCACTGCATGGCATTCGAGCACCTCGGGCAGCACGTCGATCTGCTGCTGGAACTGCTCGATGATCGAATCGCCGTGGTGCTTGAGCTTCAGGCTCGTGAACGCGGTGACGCCGAGCCCGAGCTTTTCGGGGCGCAACATTACGCGATAGCCTTCGATCACGCCGGCCGCCTCGAGCCGCTGCAGCCGCCGGCCGATCTGCGACGGCGACAGCGGCACCTCCTCGCCGAGCTGCTGGTGCGTCGCGCGGCCGAAGCGCTGCAGCACGTCGAGAAGCGCGAGATCGAAGTGATCGAGTTCCAGCATGAGCATGCTCCGCATTGATTCCGATTTTGATGCGCGATTATCGCATCATCAAGCGAATCAACGCCATCTTTGCGCCCATTCCGCATGTCCCCCGCTCTACACTTGCATGGTTCCCATCACAGCGTGCAGAGCCTCACCATGTCCACCGTCGTCACCGCGAAACTGCAGGAGCAGTTCGATGCGGGCCTCGAAACCCGCGCCGATTTCACCATCGACCAGCCGCTCGAACGCTACGGCCAGGTCGACCACGCGGTGTGGCAGCAGCTCTATGCGCGCCAGTCGGCGCTGCTGCGCGGTCGCGCGTGCGACGCGTTCGTCGCCGGGCTCGGGAAGATCGACCTGCCGGCCGATCGCGTGCCGTCGTTCGCCGACGTGAACCGCCAGCTGAAGCCGGCCACCGGCTGGGAAATCGTCGCGGTGCCGGGCCTCGTGCCCGATCGCGTGTTCTTCGAGCACCTCGCGAACCGGCGGTTTCCGGTCACCTGGTGGATGCGCCGCCCGGACCAGCTCGACTACCTGCAGGAACCCGACTGCTTCCACGACCTGTTCGGCCACGTGCCGTTGCTGATCGAGCCGGTGTTCGCCGACTACATGCAGGCCTACGGCCGCACCGCGCTCGCGGTCGCGGACGACGAAGCGGCGCTCGCGCGGCTGGCGCGCCTCTACTGGTATACGGTGGAATTCGGCCTGATCCGCGACCCGCAGGGCACGAACGGGCTGTCGATCTACGGCGCCGGGATCGTGTCGAGCAAGGGCGAGAGCCTCTACAGTCTCGAAAGCGCGGCGCCGAACCGGCTCGGTTTCGACCTCGAGCGCGTGATGCGCACGCGGTACCGGATCGACACGTTCCAGAAAACCTACTTCGTAATCGACGATTTCGCGCAGCTGTTCGCGCTGGCCGACGTCGACGGCCGCGCGCTGGCCGACCGGCTGGCCGCGCTGCCCGAATTCGCGGCCGGCACGGTACTCGACGGCGATCTCGTGCTGCATCGCGGCACGGGAGAAGGCTGGCCGGACGACGCGGACGCGTAAGGCCGCGGGCCACGCCAGCGTGATTCGTGCGCCGGCGCTCGCCATCTGATGGCCGTCACCGAATGCCCGTCGCCCAACTATGAAACAATGACCGGTACCGGCTTTGCCGCGTGGCCTTTGCCCGCGTGCGGGCGCCGTTACCGAACGAGGTGCAACATGATCCACAAGCTCACATCAGAAGAACGCAAGACCCGGCTCGAAGGCCTGCCGCACTGGACGGCCGTGCCGGGCCGCGACGCGATCCAGCGCAGCCTGCGCTTCGCCGATTTCAACGAGGCCTTCGGCTTCATGACGCGCGTCGCGATCAAGGCGCAGGAAATGAACCACCATCCGGAATGGTTCAACGTATACAACCGGGTCGACGTGACGCTGTCGACCCACGATGTGGACGGCCTGACCGAGCGCGACATCGCGCTCGCGACGTTCATCGACCAGGTGTACACACATACCCAACCGGCCGCCTGAGGTCGTCCTCTACCGTCGCGCGTCGAAAGACGCGCGGCGCGTCAACTTTTCATTTCGATGAACGTTTTCTAGGATGTACTCAGCGAAAGCCTTCAACTTTCCAAGCCATCCTTAAGGCGCACGTAAGTCTCGTACGCTTTCCGCGCCCTGGGGTCCAAACCTTCCAGTTGCAGCGCGCTTGCGCGCTGTACAATCAGCAGCGCATACGGCTTGGAGAGCGCGCTGGCCTCTTCGCAGAGTTTGAGTTCGTCGCCGCTCGACGGCGAGCGGGCGCGCCAGAAATTGATCGCGGCTTCGAGGTCGTGGATCGAAATATCGGACATGATTGGATTTAATCGTTCGCTGGCCGCCATGCTTGATGTCAGGCGATGCGGCGCCCCTGTGGAAACGGCGTCGTGCTGTCCGCGTGCCTGAACCGCCAACCCATTGTACTTGAGCGAACTTCATGCGACTCCTTCTGATCGAAGACGACCGCCCCATCGCACGCGGTATCCAGAGCAGCCTCGAGCAGGCTGGCTTCACCGTCGACATGGTGCATGACGGCATCTTTGCCGAACAGGCGCTGGCACAGAACCGCCACGAACTCGTGATCCTCGACCTCGGCCTGCCGGGCATCGACGGGATGACGCTGCTCACGCGTTTCCGCCAGACCAACCGCCACACGCCGGTCATCGTGCTGACCGCGCGCGACGAACTGAACGACCGGATCCAGGGCCTGAACTCCGGCGCCGACGACTACATGCTCAAGCCGTTCGAGCCGGCCGAGCTCGAAGCGCGCATCCGCGCGGTGATGCGCCGCAGCGGCCCGCACAGCGACATGCCGCGTCCGGAAGTGTCGCTCGGCGGCGTCCGCCTGTCGGGCGTCGATCGCCGCATCTTCAACGACGACAAGCCGCTCGAACTGTCGCCGCGCGAATTCGCGGTGCTGGAAATGCTGCTGCTGCGCCACGGCCGCGTCGTCAGCAAGGCCCAGCTGCAGGATCACCTCACGCACTTCGGCGGCGATCTCGGCGACACCGCAATCGAAGTCTACGTGCATCGCGTGCGCAAGAAACTCGAGCAGTGCCGCGTCGAAATCGTCACGGTGCGCGGCTTCGGCTATCTGCTGCAGGAAATCCGCCAGACCGCGAGCGTCTGAGCGGCGCCGCACGCCGGCCGGCCGCGTGCCGCCGGCGAGCCGCCCTGCCCGCGTCGCCGTCCGGCGCACGTCCGCGCCGCTCCCCGTGAGCGGCGCTTATCCATTTTCCCGTCGAAATGTCTTCTGATCCGGCTGTGACCACCAGCCTGCGCCGCTCGCTGCTCCGGCGCCTCGCCGCGCCGCTGTCGATGCTCGCGCTGATGAGCGGCCTGATCGCCTACTGGCTCGCGTGGCAATACACGCAACACGTGATCGACCGCTCGCTCGCCGACCTCGCGACCGCCATCTCCAAACAGATCCAGATCGCCGGCCCCGACGCGCCGTTCACGGTGCCGCCGCTCGCGCAGGCGATGTTCTCCGATCCGGCCGAGGCGCTGATCTACCGGATCAGCGACGGCGAGCAGGAACTCGCCGGCGATCCGAAACTGCCGCTGCGGGGCATCAACGTGCGCCGCATGCATCACGCGTACGTGTTCGAGGCCGAGTACGACAACCGCGCGGTGCGGGTCGCGCAGGTGCGCGTCGAGGAAGTCGACGGCGGCCGGCCGATGGTGGTCGAGGTCGCGCAGCCGGTGCGGCACCGCTACCGGATCGCGGCCGAATTCCTCGTCGCGATCATGATGCCGCTGCTGCTGCTGCTGCTCGCGGGCTGGGGCATCGTGTGGCGCGTCGTGAACCAGCAGCTCGGCCCGCTCACGCATCTCGCCGATTCGCTGAACCGGCAGACCCACACGTCGCTGGAGCCGGTCGACGAAACCGACGTGCCGCTCGAGATCCGGCCGCTGACGAGCGCGATGAACGCGCTGCTCGGCCGCCTGAAGACCGCGCTCGACGCGCAGCGCAAGTTCATCGCCGATGCCGCGCACCAGCTGCGCACGCCGCTCACGGCCGTGAAGCTGCATGCCGAGCAGGCCGCCGTCGCGCGCGACCCGCAGCAGACCTATGCCGCGGTGCGCGAACTGCGCGCGGCCGCCGACCGCGCGGTGCGGCTGTCGAACCAGCTGCTGTCGCTCGCGCGCGCGGAGCCGGGCGAACAGGCCGCGCGTTTCGTCGACGTCGACCTGGCCGCGATGGCGTTCGAGACGGGTGCCGAATGGGTGCCGCGCGCGCTCGCGTCGCATGTCGACCTCGGCTTCCAGCGCAGCGACGATCCCGGCGAGGACGAAACGCTGAACGTGCGCGGCAACCCCGTGCTGCTGCGCGAGGTGATCGCGAACCTGCTCGACAATGCGTTGAAATACGTGCCGCTCGCCCGGCCGCACGGGGCGCGGATCACGGTGAACGTCGCGCGCGGCGCGCTCGAGACCGGCGAGCCGGCCGCCGAGATCGTCGTCGAGGACAACGGCCCGGGCGTGCCGGCCAATCAGCAGGCCGACCTGTTCAAGCGCTTCTTCCGTGGCGACGCGCAAAGCGGCAACGGCGTCGAGACGGGCGCCGGGCTCGGGCTCGCGATCGTGCACGACATCATCGCGATGCACGGCGGCACGGTGTCGTACGAGGATGCATCGGAAGGCGGTTCGCGCTTCGTGGTGCGGGTGCCGCTCGCCAAGCGCACCGGGAAGCCGGCGAGCGAGACGCCGGCCGCCGCGCCGACGCACTGAGGCACTGAGGCACTGAGGCACGTGCGGCGAACCCTCATCAGGCTGGATGGACGGCCGCGCGGCGGCCATCCGGCGGTGACGCAGCCGCGCGCGATGCGCGGCCTCACCGGTCACTTCTTCTTTTTCTTGTCCTTCGCGCCGGACTCGGACTTGCCGTCCTTCCTGTCCTTCTTCTTTTTCTTCTTGCCGTCGTCGTCCGGCGTGGCGAGCAGCGTGCCGCGGCATGCGGTCGCGCCGCAATGGCACGCGTATTCCCGCTTGAGTTTCTTCGTCAGCTTCTCGTCGATCACGAGGCCGTAGTCGTAGAACAGCTCTTCTTCCGGCCCGATGTCGCGCAGTGCGTGGATGAACACGCGGCCCTTGATCTCCTCGGCCTCGCAGTTCGGCGCGCACGAATGGTTGATCCAGCGCGCGCTGTTGCCGTCGATCTTGCCGTCGATCACCCCGCCCTCTTCCAGTGCGAAGTAGAACGTATGGTTCGGCTCGTTCGGGTCGTGCGGATGGCGGCGCAGCGCTTCCTTCCACGAAATTCGCTCGCCCTTGTATTCCACTACGCGTTCGCCGGCCTTGATCGGCTCCACCGCGAACACGCCCTTGCCGTGAACTCCCGAGCGGCGTACCGCGATCCTGCGTGAACTCATCGAACGAATCCTTTGAAGACGACTTGAATGGAAGACGGCCGCGCTGTCGTTTTGCGCGGCCGTGCGTCGCGCAAAACGAAAACGCGGCACCGGTCGGTGCCGCGTCGGGACATGCGGCGAATCACCCGCATCCTACACGTTCAAGATTGCTTCGCTCAACATCGCGCGCAATATTGCGCGCATGACGCTCAGCGCTGGCCGAACGCGATGTCGCCGAACAACGCCTTGTGCTCGCGCGGCTGCGAACGCCAGTACTGCGGCGGCGCCGACACCTGCGCACCGAGCTCGGCAGCCGCATGCCACGGCCAGCGCGGGTCGTACAGCATCGCGCGCGCCATCGCGACGAAATCGGCATCGCCCGACTCGATCAGCCGGTTCGCATGCGCGGGATCGTTGATGAGGCCGACCGCGATCGTCGGCATCCCGACCGCGCGCTTCACCGCCTGCGCGAACGGCACCTGGTAACCGGGCGACAGCGGAATCTTCTGCAGCGGCGACACGCCGCCGGACGACACGTCGATCCAGTCGCAGCCGCGCTGCTTCAGCTCGTGCGCAAACGCGATCGTGTCCTCGAGTTCCCAGCCGCCCTCGACCCAGTCGGTCGCCGACACGCGCACGCCGACCGGCCGGTCCGCCGGAAACGCCGCGCGCACGATCTCGAAGATCTCGAGCGGAAAGCGCATCCGGTTTTCGCGCGAGCCGCCGTATTCGTCGGTACGCCGGTTCGCAAGCGGCGACAGGAACTGATGCAGCAGGTAGCCGTGCGCCGCATGCACCTCGATCGCATCGATGCCGAGGCGCGCGGCACGCTTCGCGCTCGCCGCGAACGCGTCGCGGATCCGGTTCAGGCCGGCCGCGTCGAGCGCGAGCGGCGGCGTCTCGCCGTCCTTGTGCGGCAGGGCCGACGGCGCATGCGGCAACCAGCCGCCATCGGCGACGGACACGAGCTGGCCGCCCTTCCACGGCACCTCGCTCGACGCCTTGCGCCCCGCGTGCGACAGCTGCATCGCGACGCGGACCGGCGAATGCTTGCGGATCGCCGCCAGCACGGGCTTGAGCGCTGCTTCGGTCGCGTCGTCCCACAAACCGAGGTCGCCGGCCGTGATGCGCCCGTCGGGTTCGACCGCGGTCGCTTCGATGCAGAGCAGGCCCGCGCCGGACAGCGCGAGATGGCCGAGGTGAATCATGTGCCAGTCGGTCGCCTCGCCGCGCTCGGCCGAGTACTGGCACATCGGGGAGATCACGATCCGGTTCGGAAGGGTCACGCCGCGCAGCGTGAACGGGGAAAACAGCGCTGTCATGGAGGCCGCTCGCCAGGAAAGGGAAACAGCGGACGAGCGTAGCATGCGGGCTCGAAGCCTGCTGGCGGCCGGTTCGGCAGTAAGCGGATGGTCAGGTAGCGCCGGCGTACCGCTGGCAGCGATGCCGCGCGCACACGGCATGCAGCGGTGCGCCGGCCGGCAAGGCCTGCGGGCCGGTCACGCGCGGTGCCGCTCGCTCGGGATCAAAGCCCGACGCTGTCGAGCCACTCCGCGAACATGCGTCGCGCGGCCGTCTCCAGCGCGGGACCGTGCTGCACGGTGTCGGCGCGCAGCTGGCGGGCGTCGATGCCGGGCGTCGACGCGATTTCGCCGGCGTTGCCGATCAGCCAGGGTTCGAAGCGGTCAGCACGGATTTCGGGATGGCATTGCAGCGCCAGCACGTGCTGCCCCCATGCGAACGCCTGGTGGCGGCAGGCCGGTGTCGAGGCGAGATGGATCGCGCCGCCCGGCAGGTCGAACGTATCGCCGTGCCAGTGCAGCATCGAGGTCGCCGCGCCGTCGAGATGGCGCAGCGGCGACGCGCGGCCCGCGTCGGTGAGCGTCAGCGGCGCCCAGCCGAGTTCCTTCTGCGCGGCCGGATAGACGCGCGCACCGAGCGCGCGGGCGATGAACTGCGCGCCAAGGCAGATGCCGAGGATCGGCAGCCCGGCGTCGATGCGCTGGCGCACGAGCGCCGTGAGCGGCGCGATCGACGGATACTGCGCGTCTTCGTACACGCTGAGCGGCCCGCCGAGCATCACGAGCAGCGCCGGCTTGAGCGCGTCGAGCACCTCGACGCGCGACGCGCCGACGTCGACGTAGCGCACCCGCCGCCCGCGCTCCCCGAGCACCTGCTCGAAGCTGCCGAGGTCCTCGAAATGCACGTGGCGGATCGCCACCACTTCAGCGTTCATCATCGGCCTCCCGGTCGATCGACGGACGTCAGCCGGCGAACACCTTCCAGGTCTTCTTTTGCGTTGCCGCGTCGGCTTCTTCGTGCACCGAACAGTCGAGACGCAGATCGCTGTCGGCCATCGACAGGTCGAGCGCCGCGCAGTAATGCACGGTCTTCTTCGACTGCTTGCCCGGCTGGAAATGCGCGCACGTCAGGCACATGCGCTGCGGCGGCGTCGCACCGGCCACCTGCAGTTCGCGCAGCGTCTTCAGCAGCGCGCGGTACAGCGCGCCCTGCTCGTCCGCGCCGAGCTTGCCGACCGCCTTCGTCAGGAATTCCGGCCATTGCAGCGCCTTCTTCGCCGCGGTACGGCCGCGGGCCGACAGGCGCACGGCAAGCGCGCGGCCGTCGTCCAGCGCGCGGCGCTTCTCGACGAGCCCCTTCGTCTCGAGCGTGCTGACCGCATCGCTGGTGGTCGCAGCCGTGAGCTGCGTCTCGCGCGCGATCTCGCCGAGCCGCATCGGGCCCTTGCGTTGCAGCAGCAGCACGAGGATCTCGCCCTGCGTCGGCGTGAGGCCCGCGCCTTCCGCCCAATCCCATGCCTGGCTTCGCATGGCCGTACTCAACCGCAGCAAGCTGTGGGTCACACGTCCCGAAGCCTGATTCCCGTAAACGCCTTCGCTCATAGTCTTTTCGCTTTGCCGCCGCCCGGATTGCCGAGCAGCCGTAGTGTGGAGATCGAATGTCTATCTCAAAACAGACGCTCATCGAGGAGCGTCGACACGGCCGTCGCGAGGCACACGCGGCGGTCGCGTTCGCGGCGACCGGTGAGACACAGGTCATTCCGGTGTCCGCAAAGCCGACATTCTAAGCGAGAGCGGAAAATCGCACAGCTAAGTTATCCCCTTCATTCTGTGGAAAATCGCTGGATAACCGGATTTTTTCGTTGTGCCGGCAATCCCTGCCGGCCTCACGGCGCAACGCGCAAACATTTTCCTGTTCGAATCGGCCATCGTGCGGCTGGCGGCGATCCACCGGGTTATCCATACCGCAGTGCGTTGACTTTGCAGCGGAATATCCAGTTATCCACAGATTTTCAGGAGGACTGGCGACGCGGAACGCCCGAATCGGCGTCGACCGGCATTCAGCGAATCGCCGCGCGGTCGAGCCTGTAATCTGCAAAACATTTTTTCATTCACGCCAGCGCAGGCACTGCTGGCGGACCGTCTCGTTCAGCGATTTTTCCTGTTTGAAAACGGTTCTCAACCACGATGCGTCATTCACGCGCGCCTTCGCGAGCGCACCGATCTCGTCGAGTGCCGCGCGCGAGCCGAGCGCGGCCGCATGCGGCGCGATCCTATCGAGCGTGTCGAGGATGTCTTCCGCGATCGTGCGACGCTCACCTGTCTGAGGATTGACGCAGGTGCCCTCGAGCCCGAAGCGGCAGGCTTCGAAACGGTTGAATGTGTAGACGAGATAGTCGTCCTCCGACAGCTTCAGCGGCCGGTCGGTCAGCAGGTAGCGCGCGAGCGTCTGGATGTAGCACGCGATCGCGGCCGCGCGGTCGACCGACAGCGGCGTGTCCATCACGCGCACCTCGATCGTGCCGTAGCCGGGCTTCGGCCGGATGTCCCAGTAAAAGTCCTTCATCGAGTTGACGACGCCCGTGTTGACCATCTTCGTGAAGTACTCCTCGAAGCTGTCCCAGGTCAGCACGAACGGCGCGCGGCCCGACAGCGGGAACGCGAACACCGAATTCAGGCGCGCCGAATGGAAGCCGGTGTCGACGTTCTGCACGAACGGCGACGACGCGGACAGCGCGATGAAGTGCGGAATGAAGCGCGACATCGAGTGCAGCAGGAACAGCGCGCTGTCCGGATCGGGACAGCCGATGTGCACGTGCTGGCCGAACACGGTGAACTGCTTCGCGAGATAGCCGTACAGCTCGGAGATGTACTGGAAGCGCGGCGCGTCGTAGATCTGCCGGTCGCTCCATTGCTGGAACGCGTGCGTGCCGCCGCCGGCGAGCCCGACGTTGAGCTGGTCGGCCGCCTTCACGAGCACGTCGCGGATCGCGTGCAGCTCGGAGACCGCCTGCTCGTGCGAATGGCAGATGCCGGTCGACAGCTCGATCATGCTCTCGGTGATTTCCGGCGTGATGTTGCCGGGGAAGGTCTCGCCCTGGATCAGGCGCATCAGGTCGGATGCAGCCTTGGTGAGGTCGTAGTTGTGCGTGTTGACGACCTGGATCTCCAGTTCGACGCCGAACGTGAACGGTTCGGAATTGACGAAGGTTTCGAGTGCCATGGCAGGTTCCGGAATCAGTTTCTGTCGCTGCGTTCGCTGACCGCCGACAGGCAGCGGTAGACGACGAACGGGCTGACGAGCTGCAGGATCACGATCGTGCACATCACGATCGCGCGCAGGTGCGGGTCGAAATTCGGATAGAGCTGGTAGGTGTCGTCGACGAGCAGGTACGACAGCGCGGACATCGGTGTCAGCGCGATGCCGAGCGCGACGCCCTGCTTCATCCCGAGCCCGCTCGGCTTCGCGAACGCGACGACGCCGGCGAGCTTGGCGGCGAGCCGCGTGACGATCAGCGCGATCGCGAGCAGGCCGCCGAGCGCGATGTCGCCCCACGTGAACGACGTGAGCGTCAGCACGAACAGGATCACCGTCAGCAGCCAGCCGGCCGTGCCGAAATGCTCGGGCCACAGCTGCGGCCGCGCTTCGAGGTTCTTCACGATGATGCCGGCGAGCAGCAGCGTGAGCAGTGTCGACAGCTTCAGCGCCTGCGCGACCGCGATCGCGAGCATCACGAGCCCGAACAGCGCGACGAACGAATGCTCGTCACGCATCGTCGCGGTCATGTGACGGAACAGGTAATTGCACGCCCGCGCGACCAGGTACGCGACGATGAACGAACCGGCGATCAGGTAGGCGGGTTGCAGGATCGTCGCGAAAACGTTCCCGTACGCTTCCTGGTGGAGCCAGCTCGTGACGAGCTTGGTCAGCACGATTGCGTACACGCTGTTCAGCGCGGTCAGCGTGATGAGGCGCTGCGACACCTGCCCTTCCGCGCGCAGCTCGGTCTTGAGCTGGATCACCATCGACGGCGACGTCGCGATCGCGATCGCCGACAGCACGAGCGCGACCATGCCCGACACGCCGAGCGCGAGCATCACGAACAGCACGAGCACGAACGTCAGCGTCGCCTCGGCCAGGCTCGACGCAATGAGCCACGGATTGCGGCGGATCCATTTCAGGTCGAGGCGGCTGCCGAGCTCGAACAGCAGCAGGCCGAGCGCGACGTCGATCAGCAGCCGCGAGGTTTCGTCGGTGCTCGCGTCGATCACGCCGAATCCGAACGAACCGGCGATGAGACCGATCACCGCATACCCGGTGATGCGCGGCAGCCGCCATGCGCGATAGCACAGCTCGCCACACAGACCGGCCGCGAACAACGCGAGCCCGGCCCAGAACACGGCATCCGGCGCGAGCGGCCAATTGGGCAGGAATGAGAACGCCGACTTCATCGTGGTGACTTCTCCTTTGGAAGCAATCGCCAGCGGCGCGGGGTCAAGCGTCAGAAATGAGATGCGCGCCGGCTGGGTATCGCCCCGAGTGTGAATGTTGTGGTCGACGACGGCGGGACATGGGATCCGCCTCTTTCCGCCATCCGGCGGAACTGTCGTTCAGGCTGCCGATCTGGATTGTCGGCCTGGTGTGTGAACGGACTGCGCAGTCTCGATGATTCAGATTCGAAATCGAGCCGACCGTTCCATTGAAGCATGTCCGGCGCTTGGCCGAACGAACGCGAAGGAAACCGATTGTGCCACAGCTTTTTCGCTCCGGAACCGATTGAATCGACTCGCGGCGCTGTGAGGCGCCACAGGTCTTTGGTTTCAATGGTTTACTTGTATATATACGTAGTAGAAGTTAACAAGGCGCTCACAGTTCTGTGGATAACTTCGGTTTACGCAACAAGATCAAGGCGTTGGCGCGGCCATAAGTCGTTGCACAGGCTGTTTGCTCACAGAGGTTTGAGTTGGGCAACTTTCGGGCCGTTTCACAGCTGTGCCGAGTTGCCCAGTTTACGTCCACTGTGATTGCACACGAAGTGCGTGCGGATTCCGCGCGGTTATCCACAGCGTCGCGTGGATAACCTTGCGCGAAAAAATCGAAGGACTGTGAGGATTCGGCTGACGAGATCAGCCGATCTGGCGGCCGCGCAGCGCGCGGATCAGGAACCGGGCCGGGTCGACGGCATCGGCGAGTTCGCGCTCGAGCGGCAGCGGCTCGCCTTCCAGTTGCGACGCGATCAGTTCCGCGCCGAGCGCGGCCCACACGAGGCCGCGGGAACCGTAGCCGAATGCGCCGTACAGGCCAGCGGTGCGCGGCAGGTCGCGCGCCCTCGCACCGCTCAGCGCGCGTGCGTTCGCGACGGCCTGCGCTTCGTCGGCGAGCGGGCCGATCACCGGCACGCGATCGGCGACGACCCAGCGAAACGCGACGCGCCCGCGCAGCGTATCGACGTCCGGCAACTCGCCGATCAGGCCGGGCAGCAGATGCCGGACGCGCTCGATATTTTCGATATGCCCGGCGCCGCGCATCGCCGGATCGAGGTCGTCGGGTTCGAACGTCGCGCCGATCAGCAGCGTGCCGTCGTCGAGCGGTACCGCATAGCCGTCGCCGATCGCGGGGCACGGCAGCGGTGCCGTGCTGCCGGGCGGCAGCAGCGTGAGCTGGCCGCGCACCGGCTGCAGCGCGACGTGCCGCAGGCCCGCGAGACGCACGGCGTCGCCGGCGTTCGCGAGCACGACGACCGGCGCCTCGGCGAGCGTCGCGCCTGCCGCGTCGACGGCGCGCCACGTGTCGCCATCGCGCTCGAGTCGCGCGACTTCGGTGCCGGCGAGCAGTGTCACGCGTTCACCGGCCGCCGCGACTTGTGCGGCGCAGACCCCGGCCGGCCAGACGGCGCCGCCGTGCGGAAACAGCAGGCCGCCATGTGCGACCGGCAGGTTCAGATGCGCGCGCGCGGCGTCCGTGTCGAGCAGCGACACGTAGTCGGACGGTGCGCCGAGCGCGTCGAACGCATCGCGCATCCGCACGAAATCGTCGGCCGATTCCGCGAGATGGATCATTCCGCGCGTGCTGCGCGCGAACGCATGGCCCGCATGCTCGAGCGCGCGCCAGCGCGTCAGTGCATGCAGGAAACCGCTGCGCGTGAGGCGGCTCGCGACGTTGTCGTCGCGCGTCATCAGTGGATGGAATACGCCGGCCGGATTGCCCGATGCGTCGCTCGCGATCCGCGCGTGCCGCTCGATCAGCGTGACGTTCCAGCCGCGCGCGGCGAGCCGTTCGACGACCGCGCAGCCGGCCAGCCCCGCGCCGATCACGATCGCGTCGCGCGCGGCAACCGGCAACGCGCGCGGCGGTTCGTGCCGGCGCATCCGCCAGCGCGGTGCGTATTCGCCCGCGAGCATCGCGAACTTGCCGGCCAGGCCGGCCATCTTGCGATACGTGAAACCCGCTTCGAGGAGCGCTTGTTTCACCACGCCCGCGCTCGAATAGGTCGCAAAGGTCGCCTTCTCGGCGGCGATACGTGCGAGCGCGCGGAACACGTCGGCCGACCAGAGATCCGGGTTTTTCGCGGGCGCGAAACCGTCCAGATAGAACGCATCGGCGCGGGCGACCAGTTTCGGCAGCATCTCGCACGCGTCGCCCAGCGCGAGCGTGAGCACGACCCGGCCAGCGTCGAATTCGAGGCGATGAAAACCGGGAACGAGCATCGGCCACGCATCGGCGAGCATTTCTGCTTCCGTCGATATCGTTGTGTTAGCAACCATATGGGACAGTGCCCGGCGCAGGTCATCGCGCGAAAACGGATGCTTCTCGAACGACACGAAATGCAGCCGTTCGCAGCGCGCGGGATCGTCGCGCCAGGCGGCCCAGGTCGCGAGGAAGTTGACGCCCGCGCCGAACCCCGTCTCGACGATCGTGAACGTGCGCCGGCCTTGCCAGCGCCCGGGCAGCGCGTTGCCCGCGATGAACACGTAGTTCGCCTGCGCGAGCGCGCCCGCGACGTTGTGATAGATGTCGCCGTACGCGGGCGAGATGAGGGTGCCGTCGTCGCGGAACGCGAGCGTGGCGGGAACGAGTCGGTCGGGCATGCGAAACAAAAAACGTGGCAGCCAAGCCTGGCAAGGGATTGCGCGGAGGCGTCCGGCGGGTCGTTGGCAAAAACCAACGGCGTTGCGCGGCGGCGGACCCGGCTGCGTATCCCGTCCAGTTGGCGCAGGTCAAAAAACGGGCAATCGACGATTCATTCGGCGAAATACCGATGAAAATCTTTGAAACCCTTGTCGTTATTGGGTTTGCGCTGCGCTATCATAGCAACGCCGTACCGCGGGGTGGCCTTCCGGCAAACCGGACGGCACGTCGCGCGGGCCAGGATTCGGCGCTGTGCCGTCGAAGTCTGACTCTCGACGGCACGGTTCGCGCACGTATAATCGGCGCGTTCGCGCTGTTCGTGTCAAACCTAACCTGAAAAAGGAACCTTAATGAACAAACAGGAACTGATCGACGCCGTCGCCGCCCAAACGGGCGCCAGCAAGGCTCAAACCGGCGAAACGCTGGACACGCTGCTCGAAGTCATCAAGAAGGCCGTGTCGAAGGGTGATGCGGTTCAGCTGATCGGCTTCGGCAGCTTCGGTTCGGGCAAGCGCGCAGCACGTACGGGCCGCAACCCGAAGACCGGCGAAACCATCAAGATCCCGGCAGCCAAGACGGTCAAGTTCACGGCTGGCAAGGCGTTCAAGGACGCCGTCAACAAGCGTTAATCCAGCGCCTGTTCCAGGAAAAAAACCCGCCTTTCGGCGGGTTTTTTGTTGGGCGCGCGCGGCATTTTTGCCACAGTTCGCGCCACTCTTGCAAGATTTAACGGTTGTCTTTCGCAGGCCGTTTTTACCGCGTATTACGCGTGCACGATCTGCGTGTCGCCGGGATCGTCGTCGTCGTGCGCATCGACATCCCACACCGGAAACGGATCGTCGAACGCGCTCCATTGCGCCGCACCGAGCGCGAATTCCGCATCGGTGAGCAGGCATGCGTCGAGTTTCGCGCGCCATGCGTCGGCATCGAGCGCGATGCCGATCAGCACCAGTTCCTGACGGCGATCGCCGACCGAGCGGTCGTCGAGGTCGCCCTGCCACTCCGTGCGAATTTCGGCGAGCAACTCGTCGTCGTCCGGCCATTCCGCGCGATCCTGCGCGGCCCACCAGAGGCCCGCCGGACCATGCCGGCACACGCCGCCCGCCTGCGACAGCGAGCCCGCGATGTCGTTGCGCGTCGCGAGCCAGAAGAAGCCCTTGCTGCGCAGCACGCCCGGCCACTCCTGATGCAGCAGCGCCCAGAGCCGTGCCGGATGAAACGGCCGGCGCGCGCGGTAAACAAAATTGCCGATGCCGAATTCGTCGGCTTCGCCATGCACGTGCGCATGATGCGGATCGTGGCACTCGGGATCGTCGCAATGCGTGTGATCGTGATCGAGCGACGCGAGCCAGCCCGGCGCGTTCGCGGCCTCGTCGAAATCGAAGCGGCCGGTGTTCAGCACTTCCTCGAGCGGCACGTTGCCGAACGTCGACACGACCTGGTGCGCGCGCGGGTTGAGCCGCGCGAGGATGTGCTGCAGACGCGCGAGTTCTTCCGCGCCGACGAGGTCGGTCTTGTTGATCACGAGCACGTCGCAGAACTCGATCTGCTCGATCAGCAACTCGACGAGTGTGCGATCGTCTTCGTCCGATGCGGCGATGCCGCGCGTCGCGAGCGCGTCGTCGGAGCCGTAGTCGCGCAGGAAATTGTAGGCGTCGACCACGGTGACAAGCGTGTCGAGCCGCGCGACGTTCGACAGCGATGCGCCGTCGTCGTCGACGAACGTGAAGGTTTCGGCGATCGGCATCGGCTCCGCGATGCCGGTCGATTCGATTACGATCGCGTCGAAGCGGCCATCCGCCGCGAGATTGCGGATCTCGACGAGCAGGTCGTCGCGCAGCGTGCAGCAGATGCAGCCGTTCGACATCTCGACCAGGCGTTCCTCGACATGCGACAGCGCCTGCGCATCGCGTACGAGCGACGCGTCGATGTTGACCGCCGCGAGATCGTTGACGATCACGGCGACTTTCAGGCCCGCGCGGTTCGCGAGGATGTGATTGAGCAGCGTGGTCTTGCCGGCGCCGAGGAAACCGGACAGCACGGTGACGGGCAACGGCTGGTTCATTGCCGGATTCATAACGATTTGCACCAACGGAAAAGAGGGAAAAGCGGCCGCGGCGTCCTGACGGGGCGCGATCGGCCCGGAGCCGGTCGCCCGGGCCGGTCGAAACCGCGGCGTGAGATCCGCATTGTGCATCAAACGCGCGCCGGCCGAGCGGCACGGCGTCGGCAAGCGCCGCGGCGCGGCGTCACTGCTCGGGCGGCATCAGCTTCCACTGCGTCAGGATCCCGGCGATCTGCCGCGCATACTTGTCGCGCAGCGACGGCGTTTCCGAATGATAGGCGCCGACGGCCTGCCATGTGTTGCCGTAGCGATTCATCTTCTGGCGCAGGTGCCAAGCGGCGATGTAGACGTTCTTGCACGGCTGCATCAGCGTGTCGCGGCCGATGCCGTAGCGCGACAGCGCCGGCAGGTGGATCGAATTGATCTGCATCAGGCCGTAGTCGACCGAGCCGTTCGTATTCTTGTTCAGCGCGTCGGGCCGGTTGTGCGACTCCTGCCACGCGATCGCGCGCAGGATCAGCGGATTGACCTTCTGGTAGCGGGCGGCCTCGTCGAAACAATCCGCGCGTGCGCTTCCGCAGGCGAACCACACGCCGGCGGCGATCAACGCGATCGAAGCGAACCGTCTGTTCATGGTGCGGAAAACGAAAGAAATGGGCGCAAGGATCGGGAAAACCCGTGTCCGTTATTCGTGCGACTGGAAACGTGCCGCCCGTATCATACCGAGAGTCCGTCACGTGGCGACATGCGAACGACGGCTGCCCGTTTATACCGCATTTTCGTGTCGATTCATCGCAAAAACGACGGCGATGGACGGCGTGCCGGGGCGGCGCCGAAATCTTACATATTGCATACGGTGCGCCGGATACATGTCGTATGTGAGACAGTCCTCGGCTCAATGTGATATTCCGGACATGAAAAGCTGCTAATGTCGCCTCTTTCGGACCTGGATCCCAGCACTACCGCCGGAAGTGGCCTGAGCCGGCATCGACCCATTCATCCATGACAAGAAATCGCTTCGTTATGCGGCGCATCGCGACGACCCTGATCGTCGCCGGCATCATCGTCTCGCAGGCCGCCTACGCTCAGGTCACGCTCAATTTCGTGAATGCGGACATCGACCAGGTCGCCAAGGCGATCGGTGCCGCAACCGGCAAGACCATCATCGTCGACCCCCGCGTGAAGGGGCAGCTCAATCTCGTGGCTGAACGTCCGGTGCCGGAAGACCAGGCGCTGAAGACGCTGCAGTCGGCGCTGCGCATGCAGGGCTTCGCGCTCGTGCAGGATCACGGGGTGCTGAAGGTCGTGCCGGAAGCCGACGCGAAGCTGCAGGGCGTGCCGACCTATGTCGGCAATGCGCCGCAGGCGCGCGGCGACCAGGTCATCACGCAGGTGTTCGAGCTGCGCAACGAATCGGCGAACAACCTGCTGCCGGTGCTGCGGCCGCTGATCTCGCCGAACAACACGGTCACCGCCTACCCGGCGAACAACACGATCGTCGTCACCGACTACGCGGACAACGTGCGCCGCATCGCGCAGATCATCTCGGGCGTCGACAGCGCCGCGGGCGCGCAGGTCCAGGTCGTGCCGCTGCGCAATGCGAACGCGATCGACCTCGCCGCGCAGCTGCAGAAGATGCTCGACCCGGGCGCGATCGGCAACAGCGACGCGACGCTGAAGGTGTCGGTCACGGCCGACCCGCGCACCAACTCGCTGATGCTGCGCGCGTCGAGCGCGTCGCGCCTCGCGGCCGCGAAGCGCCTCGTGCAGCAGCTCGACGCGCCGAGCGCGGTGCCCGGCAACATGCACGTCGTGCCGCTGCGCAACGCCGACGCGGTGAAGCTCGCGAAGACGCTGCGCGGGATGCTCGGCAAGAGCAGCGGCGACAGCGGTTCGTCGGCGTCGTCCAACGACGCGAACAGCTTCAACCAGGGCGGCGGCTCGTCGCAGAGCGGCAACTTCTCGACCGGCACGTCGGGCACCCCGCCGCTGCCGTCGGGCGGCTTGGGCGGTTCGTCTTCTTCGTCGGCCTACGGCGGCAGCGGTTCGTCCGGCGGCGGCCTCGGCACGGGCGGCCTGCTCGGCGGCGACAAGGAAAAGGGCGACGACAACCAGCCGGGCGGGATGATCCAGGCCGACTCGGCGACCAACTCGCTGATCATCACCGCGTCCGACCCGGTCTACCGCAACCTGCGCTCGGTGATCGACCAGCTCGACGCACGGCGCGCGCAGGTCTATATCGAAGCGCTGATCGTCGAGCTGAACTCGACGACGCAGGGCAACCTCGGCATCCAGTGGCAGGTGGCGAGCGGCCAGTTTCTCGGCGGCACGAACCTGAACCCCGGGCTGGGCCTCGGCAACAGCATCATCAACCTGACGGCCGGCGGTGTGGCCAACGCGGCCGGCGGGATCACCGGAGGCGGGCTGGCCTCCAACCTCGGGCAGTTGTCCCAGGGGCTCAACATCGGCTGGCTGCACAACATGTTCGGCGTGCAGGGGCTCGGCGCGCTGCTGCAATACTTTGCGGGCGTGAGCGACGCGAACGTGCTGTCGACGCCGAACCTGATCACGCTCGACAACGAGGAAGCGAAGATCGTGGTCGGCCAGAACGTGCCGATCGCAACCGGTTCGTATTCGAACCTGACGAGCGGCACGACGAGCAACGCGTTCAACACCTACGACCGTCGCGACGTCGGCCTGACGCTGCACGTGAAGCCGCAGATCACCGACGGCGGGATCCTGAAGCTGCAGCTCTATACAGAGGATTCGGCGGTCGTCGCCGGCACGACCAGCGCGCAGACCGGCCCGACCTTCACGAAACGGTCGATCCAGTCGACGATCCTGGCCGACAACGGCGAGATCATCGTGCTCGGCGGCTTGATGCAGGACAACTATCAGGTATCGAACAGCAAGGTCCCGCTGCTCGGCGACATTCCGTGGATCGGCCAGCTGTTCCGTTCGGAATCGAAGGTGCGTGCGAAAACCAACCTGATGGTGTTCCTGCGCCCCGTGATCATTTCCGATCGCGGCACCGCGCAGGAAGTCACGGCCAACCGCTACGACTACATCCAGGGCGTGACGGGCGCGTACAAGTCGGACAACAACGTGATCCGCGACAAGGACGATCCGATCGTCCCGCCGATGCCGCTCGGCCCGAGCCAGGGCGGCACGCCGGCCGGGAACCTGTTCGATCTCGACAAGATGCGCCGTCAGCAGCTGCAACGCCAGGTGGCGCCGGTGCCGGCCCAGCCGCTGCCGGAGGCAACGCCCGCGCAGCCGCGGAGCGTACCGCAGCAGGCCGTGCCGCAACAGCCGCTGACCGCCACGCCGGGAGCTTCGCAGTGAGCGACGTGCGCGCGTCCTCCGCTCACGACGGCACGCCCGGCGAACGGCAGCCGCCGTCGCCGCTCGCCGCGCGCCTGTTGCCGTACGGCTTCGCGAAGAGCGGCCAGGTGCTGATCGCGCACCAGCTCGACGACACGCTCGAGGTGTGGATCAGCGAACGCACGAACGATGCGGCGCTCGCCGAAATCGCGCGCAACTTCGGCTCGATCTCCGTGCATCGCGTGCCGGCCGACGAGCTCGCGCAGGCGATCAACCAGGCCTACGCGCGCCAGGACGGCAGCGCGGCGCAGATCGTCGGCGAGGTCGAAGGCGAAGTCGACCTGTCGCGGCTGATGCAGGACATCCCCGAAGTCGAGGATCTGCTCGAATCGGAAGACGATGCGCCGATCATCCGGATGATCAACGCGCTGCTCACGCAAGCGGCGCGCGAACAGGCATCGGACATTCACATCGAGCCGTTCGAGAATGCCTCGGTCGTGCGGTTCCGCGTCGACGGCACGCTGCGCGACGTCGTGCGCCCGAAGAAGGCGCTGCACGGCGCGCTGATCTCGCGGATCAAGATCATGGCGCAGCTCGACATCGCCGAGAAACGCCTGCCGCAGGACGGCCGCATCACGCTGCGCGTCGGCGGCCGGCCGGTCGACGTGCGCGTGTCGACGCTGCCGACCGGGCACGGCGAGCGTGCGGTGCTGCGTCTGCTGGAAAAGGATGCGCAGCGCCTGAACCTCGAAGCGCTCGGGATGGGCCGCGACACGCTCGTCCAGTTCGACAAGCTGATCGGCCGCCCGCACGGCATCGTGCTGGTGACGGGCCCGACCGGTTCGGGCAAGACGACGACGCTGTATGCGTCGATGTCGCGGCTCGAAACGGCGACGACCAACATCATGACCGTCGAGGATCCGATCGAATACGACCTGTCCGGCATCGGCCAGACGCAGGTGAACGAGCGGATCGGGATGACCTTCGCCCGCGCGCTGCGTTCGATCCTGCGCCAGGACCCGGACGTGATCATGATCGGCGAAATCCGCGACCTCGAAACCGCGCAGATCGCGGTGCAGGCGTCGCTCACGGGCCACCTCGTGCTCGCGACGCTGCACACCAACGATGCGGCGTCCGCCGTCACGCGCCTGACCGACATGGGCGTCGAGCCGTACCTGCTCGCGTCGTCGCTGCTCGGCGTGCTCGCGCAGCGCCTGGTGCGGCAGCTCTGCCCGGCCTGCAAGGAAGAGCGGCAGGAGGAAGGCCGCACCGTGTGGCATCCGGTCGGCTGCGACAAGTGCGGGCATTCGGGCTACACGGGCCGGCGCGGCGTATACGAACTGCTGGTGGTCGACGATTCGATCCGTACGCTGATCCACCGCAACGCGGCCGATGCGGAGATTCTCGCCGCGGGCCGCGCGGAAGGGATGCGCACGCTGCGCGACGACGCCGAGCGCTGGCTCGCGGCCGGTGCGACGTCGCTCGAGGAAGTGCTGCGCGTGACGGGAGGCGCATAGCGCGATGTCGGCATTCCGTTTCGAAGCAATCGATTCGGCCGGGCGCGCGCAGAAGGGCGTGATCGATGCCGACAGCGCGCGCGCCGCGCGCGGCCAGCTGCGCACGCAGGGGCTCACGCCGCTGGTGGTCGAGCCGGCCGCCAGCGCGAGCCGCGGCGCGCGCTCGCAGCGCCTCGCGTTCGGCCGCAAGCTGTCGCAGCGCGAGCAGGCGATCCTCACGCGCCAGCTCGCGAGCCTGCTGATCGCGGGGCTGCCGCTCGACGAGGCGCTCGGCGTGCTCACCGAGCAGGCCGAGCGCGACTATATCCGCGAACTGATGGCCTCGATCCGCGCGGAAGTGCTCGGCGGCCACTCGCTCGCGAATGCGCTGGGCCAGCATCCGCGCGATTTCCCCGAAATCTATCGCGCGCTCGTCGCGGCGGGCGAGCACACCGGCAAGCTCGGCATCGTGCTGTCGCGCCTCGCCGACTACATCGAACAGAGCAACGCGCTGAAGCAGAAGATCCTGCTCGCGTTCACGTATCCGGGGATCGTCACGCTGATCGCGTTCGGCATCGTCACGTTCCTGCTGAGCTACGTCGTGCCGCAGGTCGTCAACGTGTTCGCGAGCACGAAGCAGCAGTTGCCGATCCTCACGGTCGTGATGATGGCGCTGTCGGATTTCGTGCGGCACTGGTGGTGGGCGATCCTGATCGCGGCCGCGCTCGTCGTGTGGGTCGTGAAGGCGACGCTGTCGCGCGACGGGCCCAGGCTCGCGTTCGACCGCTGGGTGCTGACCGCGCCGCTCGCGGGCAAGCTCGTGCGCGGCTACAACACGGTGCGCTTCGCGAGCACGCTCGCCATCCTGACCGCGGCCGGCGTGCCGATCCTGCGCGCGCTGCAGGCGGCCGGCGAGACGCTGTCGAACCGCGCGATGCGCGCGAACATCGACGACGCGATCGTGCGCGTGCGCGAAGGCTCCGCGCTGTCGCGCGCGCTGAACAACGTGAAGACGTTTCCGCCGGTGCTCGTGCACCTGATCCGCTCCGGCGAGGCGACGGGCGACGTGACGACGATGCTGGATCGCGCGGCGGAAGGTGAGGCACGCGAGCTCGAACGCCGCACGATGTTCCTGACGAGCCTGCTTGAGCCGCTCTTGATCCTGGCGATGGGCGGGATCGTGCTCGTGATCGTGCTGGCCGTGATGCTGCCGATCATCGAGCTGAACAACATGGTGCAGTGACGGCCTGACCGCCGGTCAGGCCACCGCCGTTCAACGCATGTAGATCGCGGGCGACGGCGTGTTCGCGGGGAGCTGGACTTCGGCGCGCGCGCCGTTGCGGTCGACGATGATCGAGCGGTTGCGCACTTCGGCGAGCTTCGCGCCGGGCGCGAGCTCCGCGCCGAGCGACACGGCGCGCGGCGGCTCGCCGCCGATGCCGACGATCGCGGCGCCGCCATGATCGAGCGCGAGAATGCCGAACAGGTGGATGTCCTGCACGGGATTCTTGTCGAGCTGTCCGCCGAAGAGCGCGGCGGCGTCCTCGGTGCGGATCGGCAACCGCGCGGCGGCGGCGGGCAGCGGCGCTTCGCGGGCCGACAGCGTGACGACCCAGTAGGTGGCCGTCGCGCACAAACCCGCGAAGAGGGCTAGGGAGAGGATCCGGATCGAGAGCGCGTTCATGCGCGCTATTGTACGGATGTATATGAAATTTGCGTTGGGTGAAAGCCCTCGGCAGTGCGCGCCTTACAATGCGTGCTCCGCGCCCGGGGGAAACGGAAGCTGGCCGTCAGGCAAACGTCCGGAATGCGCCGGGTGCGTCACTTAATCGACGACATTTTTTGGAAGAGGTAGTCAGTCATGCAAACGTGGATCACTCGCCGTAATGCGGCCGTGCGCCGTCAGCGCGGTTTCACGCTGATCGAGATCATGGTGGTGGTCGCGATCCTCGGGATCCTGGCGGCACTGATCGTGCCGAAGATCATGAGCCGTCCCGACGAGGCGCGCCGTATCGCGGCGAAGCAGGACATCGGCACGATCATGCAGGCGCTCAAGCTGTACCGGCTCGACAACGGCCGCTATCCGACCCAGGAACAGGGCCTGAACGCGCTGATCCAGAAGCCGACCACCGATCCGATCCCGAACAACTGGAAGGACGGCGGCTATCTCGAGCGCCTGCCGAACGATCCGTGGGGCAACGGGTACAAGTACCTGAACCCGGGCGTGCACGGCGAGATCGACGTGTTCAGCTACGGCGCCGACGGCAAGGAAGGCGGCGAGAGCAACGATTCCGACATCGGTTCGTGGCAGTAAGCCTGCGCTGACCGTCCCGACGTTCTCCCCGTTCTTCACTCCATGCCCGCCCCTCGCACGCCCTTGCGCTCCGCTCGCGCTCGCCGCGATGCCCGCGACGGCCGCGTGCGGCGCGGCGCGGCCGTGACCGTGGCACGTGCACGCGCACGCGGCTTCACGCTGCTCGAGATGCTGGTCGTGCTCGTAATCGCGGGCCTGCTGGTGTCGCTCGCGTCGCTGTCGCTGACGCGCAATCCGCGCACCGACCTGCGCGAGGAAGCGCAGCGCATCGCGCTGCTGTTCGAGACGGCCGGCGACGAAGCACAGGTGCGCGCGCGCCCGATCGCGTGGCAGCCGACCGCGCACGGTTTCCGCTTCGACGTGAGCTCGCCCGACGGCTGGCACACGCTGCGCGACGACGTGCTGCGCCCGCGCGACTGGGACGGCGGCGTCACGGGCGCCGATATCGACTATCCCGGGGCCGACACGCGCGCGAGCCGCGTCGTGTTCGGCACGGAAAGCATCGACATGCCGGTGCGCGTGACGCTGCATTCGGCGGTCGGCAGCGCGACGATCGTCGGCACCGGCAACGGCCGCTACGAGGTGCAATGACGATGCGTCGTCGCCTGCCCTTTCCGGCCGCTTCCCGCCCCCCAAGGGGACTCCCTTCGGGGCACCCCGGGCGTACTTCCTCCGGAGACCGGCCTGCGGCCGGCCTCGTCGGGGCGCGCGGCTTCACGATGATCGAGGTGCTGGTCGCGCTCGCGATCATCGCGGTCGCGCTCGCCGCGTCGATCCGCGCGGTCGGCACGATGGCGACCAATGCATCCGATCTCCACCGCCGGCTGCTCGCCGGCTGGAGTGCCGACAACGCGCTCGCGCAACTGCGCCTCACGCATGCGTGGCCGGAGGTCGGCGAACAGAGCTTCGACTGTTCGCAGGGCAACCTGCAGCTGGTCTGCACGCAGCGCGTGAGCACGACGCCGAACCCGGTGTTCCGGCGCGTGCAGATGTCGGTGAGCATGCCGGGGCGCGCCGGCGTGCTCGCGCAAATGGTGACGGTGGTCGCGAATGAAACCAGCCGTCCGCTCTGACGCGCCGATGCCGCGCCGGCCCCTGCGCGCCGCCGGCTCGCGCCGCGTACGCGGCTTCACGCTGATCGAACTGATGATCGCGATCGCGATCCTCGCGGTGGTCGCGATCCTGTCGTGGCGCGGGCTCGACCAGATCATGCGCGGCCGCGACAAGGTCGCGGCCGCGATGGAAGACGAGCGCGTGTTCGCGCAGATGTTCGACCAGATGCGCATCGACGCGCGGCTCGCCGCGACCGACGACGAAGCCGGCCAGCCGGCGATCGGCGTCGCGGGCAACACGCTGCAGATCGTCCGCGAACTCGACGTGCCGGGCGCCGCGCCGCGGCTGCAGGTGGTCCGCTACCGGATCGCCGGCGGGCGCGTCGTGCGCTATGCATCGCCGCCGCTCGACGACGCGAACCGCCTGCGCGACGTGCTGAAGGACAGCAGCGTCGACGGCTGGAGCTGGGTCGCGCTGATGGGCGGCGTCGGTGCGATCGACGCGAAGCTGTACGTGCCGCGCGTCGGCTGGACCACCAACCTGCAGACGGCCAACGACGCGCTCGCGCAGAACAACGATGCGTTGAAGGTGCCGCAGATCGGCAACGCGCCGCCGGCGCGGGCGGTGACGGGGCTGCAGGTGAGCATCGGCGCGACGTCGCTGCGCGTGCCCGTCACGCGCATCTTCCTCGTCGGGGAATGACGATGCGCGCGCGCCCTCACCGTACCCGGTTCGCCGCGCGTGGCGCCGCACGCGCCCGCCGCGAGCGCGGCGCGGCGATCATCACCGCGCTGCTCGTCGTCGCGCTGTCGGCGATCCTCGTGTCGGGGATGCTGTGGCGCCAGCAGGTGCAGATTCGCCGCATCGAGAACCAGCGCGTGATCGCGCAGGCGCAGTGGGTCGCGCGCGGCGCGCTCGACTGGACGCGCATGATCCTGCGCTCCGAGGGCGACACGGCGCCCGGCATCACCTATCTCGGCGGGATCTGGGCCGTGCCGATCGCGAAGACGAAGCTGTCGGATTTCCTCGGCCGGATCGGCGCGCCGAACGACAACGGCGGCGAAGATACCTACATCTCCGGATCGATCGAGGACGCGCAGGCGAAGTACAACCTGCGCAACCTCGTGTCGTCGCCGGCGCCCGGCGTGCTGCAGCTCAACGCGATGCAGCTCAAGGCGTTCCAGCGGCTGCTGACGACGCTCGGTTACGACGGCGCGCTCGCGAAGCGGATCGCGCTGCAGATGCGCGCGGGCCTGATGCACTCGGCGACGCGTTTCCAGACGCCGACGCTGCCCGGCGCCGGAACGGCCGCGACCGCGCCGGTGCCCGGCGGCGACACGGCCGGCAACTTCACCGACGAGCCGGGGATGTCCGACGGCGATCGCGGGCCCGCGCCGCTCGTGATGACCGGCGTCGACAGCCTGCTCGACGTCGACGGCGTCACGCCCGAAATGGTCGCGCGGCTGCGCCCGTTCGTCACCGTGCTGCCGACCACGACGCCGGTGAACATGAACACCGCGCCGGCCGAGGTGATCGCGGCGCTGATGCCGGGGATGAGCGTGTCGTCCGCGCAGGCGCTCGTAGCGCGGCGCGAGACCGTGTTTTTCCGCAACGTCGGCGACGTGCAGCTCGCGCTGCGCGGCGCCGGCGCGCCGAACGTGACGATCGACTCGAGCCTCGTCGACGTCAATTCGAGTTACTTCATCGTGCATGGCCGGATTCAGCACGATCGCGCGGAGGTCGATCGCACCTCGCTCGTGTATCGTGATCCGACCACGCACTCGACGCGGGTCGTGCGCATCCGCGACCAGCTATAACGACGCCATCCGGGAGAGGAGCTCTTGAGCACGCTGATTGTTTCTTTGCCGCCGCGCGAGCCGGCCGTGCCGTTGCAGGAATGGCAGTGGCCCGAGCTGCCGTTCACGCTCGTGGACAAGGCCGGCCAGGTGCAGCGCGCGGGCCGCGCCGCGCTCGCGCTGCTGCCGCGCGCGAACGCGACGGTGCTGATCATCGCCGCGCGCGACGTGCTGCTGCTGGCCGCGACCGTGCCACCGCTCAAGGGGCCGAAGCTGCGCCAGGCGCTGCCGAACATCGTCGAGGATCAGCTGATCCAGGATCCGCTCGGCTGCCATATCGCGCTCGATCCGGTCGCGCTGCCCGACGGCCGCCGCGTGCTGGCCGTCGTCGACCGCGCGTGGTTCCGCGCGATCTGTGATGCCTTCACCGCGGCCGGCCACCGGCACCTGAGCGCGGTGCCCGCGACGCGCTGCCTGCCCGCACCGCGCGCGCCGGCGGCGGAAGCTGCACCGGATGCGCATACCGACGGTGAGGCCACCCAAGCCGACGCGCTCACGGATGCGGTCGAGCCGCCTGCGCGCCCGACCGCGGTCGCCGCGGTGCTCGGCCTCACGACGGCGATCGAGCCGGTGCTCGTGGAAGCCGGCGCGCAGCCGGCCGCGGCCGGTGCGCCGCGTCTCGAGTTCGCTGTCGCGCGCGGCGCGCTCGGCGAAGGGTTCGCGGCGCCTGCGTCGCGCGCGGCCGGCACGCTCGCCGCGCTCGCGGGCGGCGGCGACGTCGAACTGTACGAACTCGGCGAACCGGGCGCGGAGCCGCGCCTCGCGTCGGTCGGACGCGCCGACGGCCCGCTGCTGCCGGGCGCGCAACCGCTGCCGTTCGATGCGTTCGCGCGGCGTGCGCTGACCGAGCGCTTCGATCTGTGCCAGTTCGAATTCGAATCGCAGCCGTGGCGCTTCGACCGCGCGACGCTGAAGCGCCTGCGCGTGCCGATCGCACTCGCCGCTGCTACGCTCGGCGTCGCGGTGATCGGGATGAACCTGCACTGGTGGAAGCTGTCGCGCGAGCGCGACGCGCTGTCCGCGCAGATCACCGAGACGCTGCTGTCGGCCTTCCCCAAGACGACGACGGTGCTCGATCCGCCCGCGCAGATGCAGCGTCAGCTCGACCAGCTGCGCCTCGCGGCGGGCGAGCTGTCGCCGAACGATTTCCTCGCGCTGTCGAGCGGGCTGTCGCGTTCGATGGGCGCGCTGCCGCTGAACGGTATCGCGTCGCTCGATTATCACGACCGGCGGCTCGACGTCGGCTTCAAGCCGGAGGTCAAGGTCGACCCCGATTTCCCGCAGCGTCTCGCGCGCAACGGGCTGACCGGCGAAGTCGACAGCAGCACCGGCAAATGGACGATCCGGAGCCGCTCATGAAGACGGAACAACTGACCCAGGCGCTGGCCCAGTTCTGGGGCGAGCGCACACCGCGCGAGCGGACGCTGCTCGGCTGGGGCGGCGCCGTGCTGGCCGTCGCGATCGCGTATTCGGTACTGTGGTCGCCCGCGGAGGAAGGCCGCGCGCGGATCCGGCGCGCGCTGCCGACGATGCGCCAGGAGCTCGCGCAGATGACCGCGCAGGCCAACGAGGCGAAGTCGTTGACGGCCGCCGCGCAAGGCGTCGCGCCGACCGGTCTTGCGCTGAAGGACGCGCTCACCGCGTCGCTGTCCGATCACGGGCTGCAGGGCGCGCAGGTGCAGGTCGTCGGCAACGGCGTGCAGATCCAGATGAAGAACGCCTCGTTTCCGGTGTGGACGCAGTGGCTCGACGACGCGCGCCGGCAGTTCAAGGTGCAGGTCGGCGAAGCGCACGTGACCGGACTGAAGGAAGACGGCCAGGTCGACCTGACGGCCGTGATGCAACCCTCGACGCAGAAATGACGCAGTGGATGAAACCAGCGACGGTCGGCCGATGAGGCCAGGGATCAGGCGGCTCGTCGCCGCATTGCCGTGGGTGGTGGCGGGTGGGTTCGCGACGGCGCTGACGCTCGTCGCGCTCGCGCCGGCCGCGTGGATCGCGCCGCAGTTCGCGCGCGCGAGCGGCGGCCACGTGAATCTCGTCGATCCGGACGGATCGCTGTGGCACGGCTCGGGCACGCTGATGCTCGCACCGGGCGCGGACCAGAGCGCGGCAACGCTGCTGCCGGGGCGGGTCGAATGGACCACGGGCTTCTGGCCGCTCCTGACCGGGCGCGTGCGGATGCGCATGCGGCAGACCGAGGCGATGCCCGACGCCGTCACGCTCGACGCGACGTGGCGCGGCGCCGTGCTGTCGGCGGGCACGATGGCCGTGCCCGCGTCGCTGCTTGCCGGGCTCGGCACGCCGTTCAACACGCTCGACCTGCAGGGCGACGTGCGGCTCGGCTGGACCGACTGGCGGATGATCGGCAACAGCGCGTTCGGCCAGCTGACGGTGACGATCGATTCGATGAGTTCGCGCGTGTCGCGCGTGAAGCCGCTCGGGTCGTATCGCGCAGTGCTGCAGGCGAAGGGCTCGGGCGCCGATCTCGACCTGTCGACGACGCAGGGCCCGCTGTTCCTCGACGGACACGGCAGCTTCGGTCCCGGCCAGGGTTCGTTTCGCGGCACCGCGCATGCGGCGCCCGAGCAGCAGGCGAACCTCGCGGGGCTGCTGAACCTGCTCGGCCATCCGATCGGCAACAACGAAGTGTCGCTGATCTTCGGCGACGCGACGCGCTGACGCGCGCCACCCTCTCCTTTCCGTCTTACTTCTGCGCGAGCGGCACGGCGGCCGACGGTGCGGTCGCGGCCGGCGCCGCCGCACCGGATGCCGGCGCCGGTGCCGTCATGTCGCCCGTTTCGCGCGCGAGGTCCGACGCATCCCAGCCGCCGCCGAGCGCCTTCACGAGCCCGACCGACGACACCATCCGCTGGCCGGCGATCGTCGCGAGCTTCTGCTGCGCGGTGAACGCGGTGGTCTGCGCGGTCAGCACGTTCAGGTAGGCGACCGTGCCGGCCTTGTACTGGTTCGTGACGATCGCGAGCGCGTGCTGGGCGCTGTCGACGGCCTGCCGCTGCACGTCGACTTCCTGCGCGAGGATGCGCTGCGACGCGAGGTTGTCCTCGACGTCCTGGAACGCGGTGAGCACCGCGAGGCGGTACGCGGCGACGTCCTGGTCGTAGGTCGCGCGCGCGGCATCCGTTTGCGCGGCGCGCAGGCCGGCGTCGAACAGCGTCGCCGCGAGCTGCGGGCCGACCGTCCAGAACCGCGCGGGCAGCGTGAACAGTTGCGACCACACCGAGCTCTGGAAGCCGCCGGTGGCCGACAGGGTGAGTGTCGGGAAGAACGCGGCGATCGCGACGCCGATCTGCTCGTTCGCGGCCGCCGCGCGGCGCTCGGCCGCCGCGATGTCGGGCCGGCGCTCGAGCAGCGCGGACGGCACGTCGACCGGCGTGATCGGCGGCTCCGCCGCGAGCGGGTTCGGCGCCAGCGAGAACGTCGATGCCGGTTCGCCGATCAGTGTCGCGATCGCATGCTCGTACTGCGCGCGCGCGACGCCGTTGTCGATCGACGCGGCCTGCGCGCTCTGCAGCTGCGTCTGCGCCTGGATCACGTCCGCGCGCGCGGCGACGCCCTGCGCGTACTGGTTCTGCGTGAGCTTCAGCGATTCGCCGTACGACTTCACGGTGTCGTCGAGCAGCTTCTGCAGCGCGTCGGACGTGCGCAGCTGGAAGTAGGTCTGCGCGAGCAGCGCCTGCTGCGAGAGCCGCGCGTTCGCGAGATCGGCCGCGGCGGCCGCTTCGCCGGCGCGCTGCGCGCTGACGGTGCGGCTCACCTTGCCCCACAGGTCGGGTTCCCAGCTCGCGTCGAGGCCGACGCTGTAGCTGTTGCTGATCGACGAACTGCTGCCGAAGCTCGACGAAGACGACGTACGCCCCGTCCGGGAGCGCGAGCCCGATGCGGTCAGCCCGACGGTCGGGAAGTACGCGGCACGCGCTTCGGCGACGAGCGCGCGGGCCTGCCGGTACGCGGCGGCCGATTGCGCGATGGTCTGGTTCGATGCGTTGAGCTTGCCGACCAGTGCGTCGAGCTGCGGGTCGTGGTAGACGCTCCACCACGGGCCGCGGTCGGTCCGGTCGGCGGGCTGCGCGACTTTCCAGCCGGCCGGCGCTTCCTTGAAGGCGGCGGGGATCGACGTGTCGGGCCGGTGATAGTCGGGCCCGACGGCGCAGCCGGCGAGCAGCACGGCCGTCGCGACGGCGACGGCGGCGCTCAGCGGGCGAAGGGCGCGCGGGAGGGGAGCGTACGGCATGGTGGTTTTCCTGTCGGGATGCTGCGGCCGGCGAGCGGCGTCGCGCGATGCGGTCGTCGTGCCGCTGGCGGACAAATGGTAACTGACGGCGGGAAAGCCGCGCAGCCCTAAGGGTACGGTGCGCGGCGACACGAATGTGTTACCGGCGCGGCCGGCCGGTTTACCGGTCATTACGGATCGCTTGCGCTCGAGGCAGGCGACGAATGCGGCGCAGGCGACGCCGGGACGCGGGGTGCGGCCGGCATTCGGTCGGGATGACGGGAGCGGGCGGTGTCAGTGGCAGCGCGCGGGCAGAGGGACGGGATCGGCGGCGGACCGCCATGTCGACGGCTCCGTGGCCGCCGGCCGGCTCGTGCGGCGGGCGGCGCCCTTCGCGTTGCGCTGCCGGCGGTGATCGAACCAGGCAAACCCGAGCGCCGCGAGCGACCCGCCCGGCACCACCAGCATCGTCACGTACAGCGCGATCTTCCAGCCGCGGTGCGGCCCGGAGAACACATGATGAGCGGTATCGGTCAGGTTGCGGCGCAGCGCGCCGGCGGCATTTTTCAGGAACAGCATTGCGAACATCCTCGGGTGCCCGGCAGCGCGGGCTGAGCGGTCAGAACATCGTCTCCGGCAGTGCGGCATGCACGTCGTAACTGGTTGCCTGAAATAATATTGACTAAGCAATCATTTTTCAAGATACTGGGCGCGTTTTGACCTGAAACGCACTGTTGCTGCGCGCGCAATTCGCATGAACGGCGGCCTCTACGATCCCGACACCATTGCACTGGAAACGAGCCTCGGTTATTACCTGACCAAGGCCCGGCAGGCGCTCGTCGAGAGAATGGACCGCGCACTCGAGCCGTACGACCTCACCGCGCAGCAGATCGGCGTGATCCTGCTGCTGTCGCGCGGTTATGCGCGCACGCCGTTCGAGCTGTCGCGCAAGATGTCGTACGACAGCGGTTCGATGACCCGGATGCTCGACCGCCTCGAGCGCAAGGGCCTGGTCGCGCGCTCGCGCAGCGAACAGGACCGCCGCGTGATCGAGCTGACGCTGACCGAGCGCGGCGCCGACGCGGCCCGCGCGCTGCCGTCGCTGATCGCGACCGCGTTGAACGCGCAGCTCGCCGGTTTCTCGGCCGACGAACTTGCGCTGCTCACCGGCCTGCTGCAGCGGTTCATCGCCAACGGGCCCGGCGACGCCGGCTGCCCGAAGCCCGACGAACCGGATTGCTGAGCGCGGGAGGCCCGATGTCTAGGTTAAGCATTCGCTTATTTCTCTGTCTGGGCAGAAGATGACGAGGCACGTGCTCCATCTCTCCCCTCACCCGTTCCACCCGTCCGGGCCGCGCGATAGGGTGCGCCCGTGTGTTGTGCCGGCGCGCTGCGCGCGCCGCGTCTAGGAGATTCCGATGTCCGCCACCACGGCATCTGCCGCGCCACCTGCCGCCCAACCCGCGCCGCTCACCGGCGGCGCGCTCGCGCTCCTCACCGTCGGGCTCGCGCTCGGCACCTTCATGGAAGTGCTCGACACGTCGATCGCGAACGTCGCGGTGCCGACCATCTCGGGCAGCCTCGGCGTCGCGACGAGCGAAGGCACGTGGGTGATCTCGTCGTATTCGGTCGCGTCCGCGATCGCGGTGCCGCTGACCGGCTGGCTCGCACGGCGGGTCGGCGAGGTGCGCCTGTTCACGCTGTCGGTGCTCGCGTTCACGATCGCGTCGGCGCTGTGCGGCCTCGCGGAGAACTTCGAGACGCTGATCGCGTTCCGGCTGCTGCAGGGCCTCGTGTCCGGGCCGATGGTGCCGCTGTCGCAGACGATCCTGATGCGCAGCTATCCGCCCGCGAAGCGCGGGCTCGCGCTCGGGCTATGGGCGATGACGGTGATCGTCGCGCCGATCTTCGGCCCGTTGCTGGGCGGCTGGATCAGCGACAACTACACGTGGCCGTGGATCTTCTATATCAACCTGCCGATCGGCATCTTCTCCGCGGCCTGCGCATACTTCCTGCTGCGCGGCCGCGAGACGAAGACGACGAAGCAGCGGATCGACGCGATCGGCCTCGCGCTGCTCGTGATCGGCGTGTCGTGCCTGCAGATGATGCTGGACCTCGGCAAGGACCGCGACTGGTTCAACTCGAGCTTCATCGTCGCGCTCGCGCTGATCGCGGTCGTGTCGATCGCGTTCATGCTCGTGTGGGAGGCGACCGAGAAGGAACCGGTGGTCGACCTGTCGCTGTTCAAGGACCGCAACTTCGCGCTCGGCGCGCTGATCATCTCGTTCGGCTTCATGGCGTTCTTCGGCTCGGTCGTGATCTTCCCGCTGTGGCTGCAGACGGTGATGGGCTACACGGCCGGCAAGGCCGGCCTCGCGACCGCGCCGGTCGGGCTGCTCGCGCTGGTGCTGTCGCCGCTGATCGGGCGCAACATGCACCGGCTCGACCTGCGGATGGTCGCGAGCTTCGCGTTCATCGTGTTCGCGGGTGTATCGGTCTGGAATTCGACGTTTACGCTCGACGTGCCGTTCAACCACGTGATCCTGCCGCGGCTCGTGCAGGGGATCGGCGTCGCCTGCTTCTTCGTGCCGATGACGACGATCACGCTGTCGAGCATCTCCGACGAGCGGCTTGCGAGCGCGTCCGGGCTGTCGAACTTCCTGCGCACGCTGTCCGGCGCGATCGGCACCGCGGCCAGCTCGACGTTCTGGGAGAACGATGCGATCTATCACCACGCGCGGCTGTCGGAATCGGTGAGCATCTACGCGCAGAGCACGACCGACTACCAGGGCGCGCTCGCACAGCTCGGGATCGTCGGGCAGACGGCCAACGCGCAGCTCAACCAGCTCGTCACGCAGCAGGGCTTCATGATGGCGACCAACGACTTCTTCCATCTGTCGGCGGGCGTGTTCATCGCGCTCGCGGCGCTCGTGTGGATCACGAAGCCGAGGAAAGGCGCGGGGCCGGCGATGGGGCATTGAACGCGGAGGCTGGACCGTTTTCGCTGCACCTTGTTCGTCTTGCAAGCCCCTTCCGTTCGGACTAAGCTAAGTAAATTACTGAACTTAGTTCACATGGGATGAGGTAATGCAGACCTACAACATGCATGACGCGAAGACGAATCTATCGCGTTTGATTGACGAAGCCGTCCACGCGGGCGAACCGTTCGTGATTGCGAAAGCCGGCAAGCCGCTCGTCAAGGTGGTGCCGATCAATGCGCCTGAAGCCGTTCCCCCGGCTCGGATCGGCTTCATGAAGGGACAGATTCAGGTTCCCGACGATTTCGACACGATGGGTGACGAGGCCATTCGGAGGCTGTTCGAGGGCGACGCGTGAAAGTCCTGCTCGACACCCATCTGCTCCTTTGGGCGGCGGCCGACGCTGCGGAACTACCGAGCAGCGCCCGGTCGATCATTCAGGATCCGGCTCATACCCTGCTTTTCAGTGTCGTGAGTCTCTGGGAAATCGTGATCAAGCGCGGACTGGATCGGGACGATTTCCAGGTCGATCCCCATCTGCTCCGTCGCAACCTGCTCGATGTCGGCTACGTGGAATTGCCGATCACGAGCGCGCACGTTCTCTGCGTCGAGCAGTTGCCGGCGGTCCATCGCGATCCGTTCGATCGGCTGTTGATCGCGCAGGCAATTTCGGAAGGTGTATCGCTGCTCACGCACGACCACACCGTTGCGCGGTACGCGGGCCCGATTCAGCACGTCTGAATTCTGCCCGCGCCGCGCGCCTCACTCCCGCGCCCGCAACCCGCCGAAGGCCAGATCGTCGCCCGACGCGATCGGCAGCGTCGCCCGCGCGACGTCGAGCCACGCCCGCGCCGCGTGCGACAGGTAACCCTTCTTCAGCCAGCCGAGCGCGATCGCCCAGGTGATCTCCGGCTCGACGATCGGCCGGCACGTGAACTGCCGCGCATCGAGCCGCCGGCAATACGGCTCCGGCAACAGCGCGATGCCGACGCCCGCGTGCACCAGCGCGGCCATGAAATCCCAATGACCGCTGCGGCTCACGATCGACGGCGTGAAGCCGGCCTGCCGGCACGCGTCGAGCACCGCGTCGTGCAGCGCGAGGCTTTCCGCGTAGAACACGAACGACTCGCGCGCCAGATCGGCGAGCGGCACGGCCGTGTGATCCTCCCAGCGCGACTCGCGCGGTGCGACCAGCCACAGCGGCGCGCGCACCATCGGCAGTCGCTCGAACGTGGCCGGATCGACCGGCTCCAGCAGCCCGCCGAGCTCGAGCTCGCCCGACATCAGCGCGGCCTCGATCATCCGCGCGCCCTGCTCGAACAGCTTCAGCTCGATGTTCGGATAACGCTGCTTGTACGCGGCGATGATCGGCGTGAACAGCGACCCGCCGAGCGGCGGAATGCCGATCGTCAGCTCGCCGCGCCCGAGCGTGCCCAGATCCTTCAGCTCCGACTGCAGCTGCGCCTGCGCGGCGAGCACGTCCTGGCCTCGCTGGAACACGATCCGCCCCGCGTCGGTCAGCACCATCTGCCGGCCGTCGCGCAGCAACAGCGGCGAGCCGATCTCGTCCTCGAGCGCCTTCACCATCTTGCTGATGGTCGGCTGCGTGACGAACAACCGGTCGGCGGCCGCCGTGAAGCTCTGCTGACGGACCACCTCGACGAAGTACCGCAGCGCGCGCAATTCCATCGATGACTCCCCAAGTTGGTGCAACGAACCAAGCTGAATTCCGAATTGGAATGACAAGGATAGAGACAAGTCATTTTATTTATGGTTAGGGGAAACCCTATACTCACACCATCAACGCAATATCTGTAGGGAGCCCGCCATGACCAAGCCGACCGCCACTGCCGCCGCCCGCCCCGCCGCCGCGGGCAACGTTGCGCGTACGGGCCGGATCGTGCTGCAGGCCGCCGCGCTCGGCGTGCTGTGGATGGCGGTCGACTGGGCCGTGCGCGCGGTCGGGCTGCCGGTGCCGTCCGGCGTGGTCGGCCTCGCGGTGCTGCTCGCGCTGCTGTTCTCGGGCCGCGTCGCGCCCGCGTGGGTGAAGGACGGCGCGAACTGGCTCCTGTCCGACATGCTGCTGTTCTTCGTGCCGGCCGCTGTCGCGGCCGTCCAGTATGGCGGGCTGTTCCGCGAGGACGGCTGGCGCATCGCGCTGGTCATGCTCGCCGGCACCGCGTTCGTGATGGTCGCGGTGGCGGTGGCGGTCGACCTCGCCGCGAAGCTCGAGCGCCGGCTCGCCGCGCAGCGCGTGTTCGCCGAGCGCCGCCGTGCGCGCCTCGCGACCGCGTCGGCCCACTGAGCCGGAGCCTGCGATGCTTGCGCTGCTGTCGAACCTGTCCGCCGACCGCGTGAATACCGCGATCTCCGTCGGCTGCTTCGTGCTGACGGTCGTCCTGTATTTCGTGTCGAAGCGGCTCTACGCATACAGGAAGACGCTGCTGTTCTCGCCGCTCGTGTTCGTGCCGGGCGTGCTGGCGCTGCTCGTCGTGCTGACCGGCATCCCGTATTCGGTCTACTTCCGCGACACGCGCTGGCTGATGTGGCTGCTCGGCCCGGCGACGATCGCGTTCGCGGTGCCGATCTACGAGTATCGCGACCTGATCCGCCGCCACTGGCTGTCGCTGTCGGTCGGCGTCGCGGTCGGGATCGGTGCCGGCGTGTGCGGATCGCTGCTGCTCGCGAAGCTGCTGCACCTGTCGCCCGAGCTGCAGCGCTCGCTGATGACACGCTCGGTGTCGACCCCGTTCGCGCTCGCCGTGTCCGACAAGATCCACGCGCCGAAGGATCTCACCGCGCTGTTCGTGATCGCGACCGGCATCTGCGGGATGCTGCTCGGCGAGATCGTGCTCGCGCTGGTGCCGATGCGCACGCGGCTCGCGCGCGGCGCGCTGTTCGGCGCGGCCGCCCACGGCGTGGGCACGGCGAAGGCGCGCGAGATCGGCAGCGAGGAAGGCGTCGTGTCGAGCCTCACGATGATGATCGCGGGCGTGGCGATGGTGCTGATCGCGCCGCTGCTGTCGCTGCTGCCGATCTGACGATGCGCGGGCGGGTGCCGCCGCCCGCCCTTCCCGCCCGAAGGCCCGGATGCCCGCCGGTCGCCTGCCTCACCGCTCGCAGACGCCGTTTTCCCGCCGCTCGTACCCTGCATCGAGCCGACACGCGGCCGACAATCGGCTGAGATAGCCGCAATTCCCCCCTCTTTTCCGCCCATCGGGCTCGGCCCGGATGCCGAACAATGCATGCTACGAGACATCACGCACGCATTCACATGGCCTCCACGACCGCAAACCCGACTGCCGACAAGCCGGCCTCGTCCGGCAAGTTCAAGCGCATCGCGCTCATCGCCGTCATCGCGCTGGGCGCAGCGGCCGCCGCCGCGGGCGGCATGTACGTGTTCCTGAGCAAGACCGGGGTCGGCCATGCGAGCGCGCCCGCCGAACCGGCGCCGCTGGCCGCTCCGGTGTTCTTCCCGCTCGACCCGCTGACCGTCAACCTGCAGTCGGACGACGGCGTGCAGCACTACCTGCGCGTCGGCCTGTCGCTGAAGCTCACCGACCCGAAGGCGCAGGAGCAGCTGACCGCGCGCATGCCGGAGACCCGCAGCCGGATCCTGCTCGCGCTGTCGAACAAGCATCCCGAGGATCTCGCGACGCCGGACGGCAAGCGTTCGCTCGCGAAGGAGCTGCGCGAGCTGATCGAACAGCCGACGCAGCCGGGCAACCAGCGCGCGAAGGTCGACGACGTGCTGTTCACCGAATTCGTCGTCCAGTAACGCGGCCGGAAAAGGAGCGCGCATGGGCCACCAGGAGTTCATGTCCCAGGAGGAGGTCGATGCCCTCCTCAAGGGCGTCACGGGCGAAACCGACGCAATCGACGAGCAGCGCGATACGTCGGGCGTCCGCCCCTACAACATCGCGACGCAGGAGCGGATCGTCCGCGGCCGGATGCCCGGCCTCGAGATCATCAACGACCGCTTCGCGCGCCTCTTGCGGATCGGCATCTTCAACTTCATGCGGCGCACGGCGGAAATCTCCGTGAGCCAGGTGAAGGTACAGAAGTACAGCGAGTTCACCCGCAACCTGCCGATCCCGACGAACCTGAACCTGGTGCACGTGAAGCCGCTGCGCGGCACGTCGCTGTTCGTGTTCGACCCGAACCTCGTGTTCTTCGTCGTCGACAACCTGTTCGGCGGCGACGGGCGTTTCCACACGCGCGTCGAGGGCCGCGACTTCACGGCCACCGAGCAGCGGATCATCGGCAAGCTGCTGAACCTCGTGTTCGAGCACTACACGACCGCGTGGAAGAGCGTGCGGCCGCTGCAGTTCGAATTCGTGCGCTCGGAGATGCACACGCAGTTCGCGAACGTCGCGACGCCGAACGAGATCGTGATCGTCACGCAGTTCTCGATCGAGTTCGGGCCGACCGGCGGCACGCTGCACATCTGCATGCCGTATTCGATGGTCGAACCGATCCGCGACGTGCTCGCGTCGCCGATCCAGGGCGAGGCGCTCGAAGTCGACCGCCGCTGGGTGCGCGTGCTGTCGCAGCAGGTGCAGTCGGCCGAGGTCGAGCTGAGCGCGGATCTCGCCGAGATCCCGTCGACGTTCGAGAAGATCCTGAACCTGCGCGCGGGCGACGTGCTGCCGCTGGAGATCGCGGACACGATCACCGCGAAGGTCGACGGCGTGCCGGTGATGGAGTGCGGCTACGGCATTTTCAATGGTCAATATGCGTTGCGCGTACAGAAGATGATCAGCGCGGGCGACACGATGAAGGAAGGTGGATATGAGTGAGCTGAACCCGACGACCGAACTCGACCCGCAGGCACTCGCCGACGCGGCCCTCGCGGAATCGGCCGCGGCCGTGCAGGCAGCGCCCGCCGCCGCGGAAGAGGATTCGGGCATTGACGACTGGGCTGCCGCGCTCGCCGAGCAGAACCAGCAGCCGGTGCAGGCGGGCGCGACCGGCGCCGGCGTGTTCCAGCCGCTGTCGAAGGCCGCGGCCAGCTCGACGCACAACGACATCGAGATGATTCTCGACATCCCGGTCAAGATGACCGTGGAGCTCGGCCGCACCAAGATCGCGATCCGCAACCTGCTGCAGCTCGCGCAGGGGTCGGTCGTCGAGCTCGACGGCCTCGCCGGCGAGCCGATGGACGTGCTCGTGAACGGCTGCCTGATCGCGCAGGGCGAGGTCGTGGTGGTCAACGACAAGTTTGGCATCCGGCTGACCGACATCATCACGCCGGCCGAACGGATCCGGAAGCTGAATCGATGAAAGTCGTGACGTCCGGCCGCCGCGCGCGCCTGTTCGCGATCGCGGCGGCGGCTGCCGTTGCCGCGTCGCTTGCGTGCGCGCCGGCCGGCGCCGCCGACATGAACGCGGTGAACAACGCCGGCGCCATCGCATCGAGCGTGACGGTCGGCTCGGCCGTGCCGTCGCTCGGCGTCGGCGCGGTGCTGCAGACGCTCGTCGGGCTCGCGGTCGTGATCGGCCTCGTATTCGGCTGCGCGTGGCTCGCGCGCCGCTTCGGGTTCCAGCCCGCGCGGCGCGGCGGCCCGCTGAAGGTCGTGTCGAGCGTCGGGCTCGGCGCGAAGGAAAGCGCGACGATCGTCGAGATCGGCGACACCTGGCTCGTGCTCGGCGTCGCGCCGGGCAACGTGCGGCTGCTGCATACGCTGCCGGCCGGCTCGGCGGCGGCCACCGCGACGGTCGAGGCTCCTGCCGGCGGCCCCGCAACCGGCGGCGGCCAGCCAGGCACGTTCGGCGCGCGGTTTCGCGACGCGCTCGCGGGCGAAGCCGCGAAGCGCTTCGGACGCGGCAAGGACCGCTGACATGGCGTCGCGCCCTCTTTCCGTACTCGCATTCCGATGAAACACGAATTCCTGCGTCGCGCGGCGCGCGTCGCGCCCGTGCTAATCCTCTGCGTCGCCCCGGCGCTCGCGTGCGCGCAGGCGGCCGGCCTGCCCGCGTTCAACACGAGCCCGGGCCCGAACGGCGGCACCACCTATTCGCTGAGCGTGCAGACGATGCTGCTGCTCACGATGCTGTCGTTCCTGCCGGCGATGCTGCTGATGATGACGAGCTTCACGCGCATCATCATCGTGCTGTCGCTGCTGCGCCAGGCGCTCGGCACCGCGACGACGCCGCCGAACCAGGTGCTGGTCGGCCTCGCGATGTTCCTCACCTTCTTCGTGATGTCGCCGGTGCTCGACCGCGCGTACGCCGACGGCTACAAGCCGTTTTCCGACGGCTCGATGCCGATGGAGCAGGCCGTGCAGCGCGGCGTCGCGCCGTTCAAGACCTTCATGCTGAAGCAGACCCGCGAGACCGATCTCGCGCTGTTCGCGAAGATCTCGAAGGCCGCGCCGATGCAGGGCCCGGAAGACGTGCCGCTGTCGCTGCTGGTGCCCGCGTTCGTCACGAGCGAGCTGAAGACCGGCTTCCAGATCGGCTTCACGATCTTCATCCCGTTCCTGATCATCGACATGGTCGTCGCGAGCGTGCTGATGTCGATGGGGATGATGATGGTGTCGCCGTCCACCGTGTCGCTGCCGTTCAAGCTGATGCTGTTCGTGCTGGTCGACGGCTGGCAGCTGCTGATCGGCTCGCTCGCGCAGAGCTTCACGTAAGCGGAGGACGCGCACGATGACACCCGAACAGGTGATGACGCTGGCGCACCAGGCGATGATGGTCGGCCTGCTGCTGGCCGCCCCGCTGCTGCTGGTCGCGCTCGCGGTCGGCCTCGTCGTGAGCCTGTTCCAGGCCGCGACGCAGATCAACGAATCGACGCTGTCGTTCATCCCGAAGCTGCTCGCGGTGGCCGCGACGCTCGTGATCGCCGGCCCGTGGATGCTGACGACGATGCTCGACTACCTGCGGCAGACGCTGCTGCACGTCGCGACGCTCGGCGCCGGCTGAGCGGCGCGTCCGGCTTTCGTTCCCCGCCGATGTTCTCGGTTACCTACGCGCAGCTCAACGGCTGGCTGACGGCCTTCCTGTGGCCGTTCGTGCGGATGCTCGCGCTCGTCGCGACGGCACCCGTGGTCGGCCATGCGGCCGTGCCGGTGCGCGTGAAGATCGGCATCGCCGCGTTCCTGGCGCTGGTCGTCGCGCCGACGCTCGGCGCGATGCCGGGCGTCACGGTGTTCTCCGCGCAGGGCATCTGGATCGTCGTCACGCAGTTCCTGATCGGCGTCGCGATGGGCTTCACGATGCAGATCGTGTTCGCGGCCGTCGAGGCGGCCGGCGACTTCATCGGCCTGTCGATGGGGCTCGGCTTCGCGACCTTCTTCGACCCGCATTCGAACGGCGCGACGCCGGCGATGGGCCGCTTCCTGAACGCGATCGCGATGCTCGCGTTTCTCGCGGTGGACGGCCACCTGCAGGTGTTCGCGGCGCTGGCCGCGTCGTTCCAGACGCTGCCGGTGTCGGCCGACCTGCTGCACGCGCCGGGCTGGCGCACGCTCGCCGCGTTCGGCGCGACCGTGTTCGAGATGGGGCTGCTGCTCGCGCTGCCGGTCGTCGCGGCGCTGCTGATCGCGAACCTCGCGCTCGGGATCCTGAACCGCGCGGCGCCGCAGATCGGCATCTTCCAGATCGGCTTTCCGGTCACGATGCTGGTCGGGCTGTTGCTCGTGCAACTGATGATCCCGAACCTCGTGCCGTTCGTGTCGCATCTGTTCGACATGGGGCTGGATGCGATGGGGCGGGTGTTGATCGGGTGGCGCCAGGTCGCTTGAGCCGCCGATTGCTGGAAAACCCCTAAAGGAATCGCCCGCCCGCGAAAGGTACCGGAAGGTTTCGCCTCCCTATACTCGTCAGGACGATGCAGCAAGCATCGCGCCATACGAATACAACGAAGGAGACGACCCCGATGCGACCCATCCTGCGCACCCTCGCCGTGGCAGCCAGCCTGAGCTGCGCGCTCGCCGCTCACCCCGCTTTCGCCGACGACGGCGGCAAGATCACGATCATGGTCGGCGGGATCGCGAAGCTGATCTACCTGCCCGCGCGGCTCACGCAGGAGCTCGGCAACTTCAAGGCCGAAGGGCTCGACGTCGAGCTGCTGTCGCAGCCGGCCGGCGTCGACGCCGAGAACGAGCTGCTGGCGGGCGCCGTGCAGGGCGTCGTCGGCTTCTACGACCACACGATCGACCTGCAGAGCAAGGGCAAGGACGTAAAGGCAATCGCCGTGTTCGGCCAGGTGCCGGGCGAGGTCGAGATGGTGTCGACCAAGGCGGCACCCACCTTCAAGTCGATGGCCGACGCGAAGGGCAAGACGCTCGGCGTGACCGGCCTCGGCTCGTCGACGAGCTTCCTCACGCAATATCTCGCGCTGCAGCACGGCGTGCCGTCGACGCAGTACACGATGCTGCCGGTCGGCGCGGACGCGAGCTTCATCGCCGCGATCAAGCAGGGCCGCATCGACGCCGGGATGACGACCGAGCCGACGGTGTCCGCGCTCGAGAAGATGGGCGACGCGAAGGTCCTGGTCGACCTGCGCACGCTGGAAGGCACGCGCGCCGCGCTCGGCGGCACCTATCCGGCGGCGAGCCTGTACGTGCAGTCGGCGTGGGCCGATTCGCACAAGGCCGAAGCCACCAAGCTCGCGCACGCGTTCGCGAAGACGATGCAGTTCATCCACACGCACAGCGCCGAGGAGATCGCCGCGAAGATGCCGGCCGACTACCAGAAGGACAAGGCGCTGTACGTGTCCGCGCTGAAGGCATCGCTGCCGATGTACACCGCCGACGCGAAGATGCCGGCCGACGGCCCGGCGACCGTGCTGAAGGTGCTGTCGGCGTTCAACCCGTCGGTGAAGGGCAAGCACATCGACCTGGCGCGCACCTACACCAACGATTTCGTGAACGCGAAGTAATCGATCTCGGCGCCGGCGGCGGCGATCCCGCCGCCGCGCGTTCCCCGTTCCGGCCCGGCTGACCGGCCCGGCGCCGCCACGATGCGGCGCCCTCATCACCCGCAGGACGAATGCGATGACCCAGGCAGTTTCTCCGAGCACACCGGCGATCGAGTTTCGCAATGTGTCGTGCCGCTTCATTTCGCCGGAAGGCAAGGCCACCGTCGCGCTGCGCGACTTCAGCATGAGCGTCGCGCGCGGCGAGTTCATCGCGATCGTCGGGCCGACCGGCTGCGGCAAGTCGACCACGCTGAACCTGATCACCGGGCTGTTGAAGCCGGCTTCCGGCGAGGTGCGCGTGATGGGCCGCCCGGTCGACGGGATCGATCCGCGCATCGGCTTCGTGTTCCAGGCCGACGCGGTGTTCCCGTGGCGCAACGTGATCGACAACGTCGCGGCAGGCCCGCTGTTTCGCGGCCGCTCGAAGGACGTCGTCTACGCGCAGGCCGAGGAATGGATCCGCAAGGTCGGCCTCGACAAGTTCACGAAACACTACCCGCACCAGCTCTCCGGCGGGATGCGGAAGCGCGTCGCGCTCGCGCAGACCTTCATCAACCAGCCGGAAATCCTGCTGATGGACGAGCCGTTCTCCGCGCTCGACATGCAGACGCGCACGCTGATGCAGGACGAGCTGCTGCAGCTGTGGTCCGCGAACAAGGGCTCGGTCGTGTTCGTCACGCACGATCTCGAGGAGGCGATCGCGCTCGCCGACCGCGTGTTCGTGCTGACCGCGCGCCCCGCGACGCTCAAGCGCGTGTACGAGATCGACCTGCCGCGCCCGCGCGTCACGTCGGAGATTCGCTACGACACGCGCTTCATCGAAATTTCCAAGGACATCTGGCACGACCTGCGCGAAGAAGTGCAGATCGGCTGACAGCAGCAAGGACAGGACAGGAGCATGACCGACATGACGCTTCCCCCCACCGCCATTCCGGCAACGTCGCTCGAGGACGAGTCGCGTGCCGCTCAAACCCGGCTGCGCCGCCGCCGGCAACTGATCATCGGCCTGCGGATCGCCGTGCTCGTCGTCGTGCTGGGCGGCTGGGAACTCGCCGCACGCCTGAAGTGGATCGATCCGTTCTTCTTCTCGCAGCCGACGCTGATCTTCGCGCAGCTCCAGGACTGGTTCGCGAACGGCACGTCGCAAGGGCCGCTGCTTACGCAGGTCTGGGTGACGCTCGAGGAAACCACGATCGGCTTCCTGATCGGCTCGGTCGCCGGCGTGCTCTGCGGGATCGTGCTCGGCCGCAACAAGCTGATGTCCGACGTGTTCGGCCTCTATATCCAGATCGCGAACTCGATCCCGCGCGTCGTGCTCGGCTCGATTTTCGTGATCGCGCTCGGCCTCGGCATGGCGTCGAAGATCGCGCTGGCCGTCGTGATGGTGTTCTTCGTCGTGTTCGGCAATGCGTTCCAGGGCGTGCGCGAAGCGGACCGCTACCTCATCGCGAACGCGCAGATCCTCGGCGCGTCGCGCCGGCAGATCACCACGTCGGTCGTGATTCCGTCCGCGCTGTCGTGGATTCTCGCGAGCCTGCACGTGAGCTTCGGCTTCGCGCTGGTCGGTGCGGTCGTCGGCGAATTCCTGGGTTCCAAGCAGGGCATCGGCCTGCTAATCTCCACCGCCCAGGGCGCGTTCAACGCGAGCGGCGTGTTCGCGGCGATGATCGTGCTGGCCGTGGTCGCGCTGGCCGCCGACTACCTGCTGACCTGGCTCGAGAAGCGCTTGCTCAAGTGGCGCCCCGCCGCGTTCTGAGCAACGCACGCATCATCGAATGACACGCCCGAACCGCGCCGGTTGCCCCGGCGCGGTTCGGCATTGAGGAGACGGAATGGCGCACAGCCTGCGCGGGCGGCTCTTGTGGTGGCTGCTGCTGCCGCTCGCGGCTTTCGTGCTGATCGCGGGCGCGATGTCGTACGACACCGCGCGGCGCACGGCCGGGCTCGTGCAGGACAGCGCGCTCGTCGCGTCCGCGCGCACGATCGGCGAGGACGTCGAATGGCGCAACGGGCGGCCGGCGGCCGACGTGCCGCCGGCCGCGCTGGAGATCTTCGAATCGCCGTCGGGCGATTCGGTGTTCTACAAGGTGATCGACGGCCACGACCGGCTGCTCGCAGGCAACCCGGCGCTCGCGGTGCCCGGGCGGCACGGGGTCGAGCCGACGCTGTACGACACGTCGCTCGACGGCGTGCGGCTGCGCGCGGCCGCCTACGACCGCCAGCTGTACGACGAGGGGCAGATCGAGACGGTCACGGTGATCGTCGCGAAGACGACGCGCTCGTACGACGCGATGGTCGCGACGATCTGGCGGCCGCAGCTCGTGCGCCTGTCGCTGATGCTGGTGCTCGCGATCGTGCTCGTCTATCTCGGCCTCACACTCGAGCTGCGCCCGCTGATGAAGCTGAAGGACGACGTCGCCGACCGCGGGCCGATGGAACTGGAGCCGATCCGCCCGGAGCGGCTGCAGCACGAGCTGCGGCCGATCGTCGACGCGATCAACCAGTGCATCGCGCGGCTCAATACGCACACGGCCACGCAGCGTCGCTTCATCGCCGACGCCGCGCACCAGCTGCGCACGCCGATCGCGGTGCTCGACACGCAGATCCAGTACGCGCAGCAGCGCGACCATGACGATCGCGAGCTGGCGTCGGTGCTCGACAGCATGCAGCGCAGCAGCCGCAAGATGGCCGACGTGACCGACAAGCTGCTGCTGCTCGCGCACGCGGAAGCGACGCCGTCGACGCTGCTCACGCATCGCGTTGATCTCGCGGCCGTCGTGTCGAGCGTGCTCGAGGAAACGATCGTGCTCGCGCAGCAGCGCGACATCGACCTCGGCGCCGATCTCGGGGAACGGCTCGACGTCGCGGGCAGCGACAGCCTGCTGACCGCGCTGGTGATGAACCTCGTCGACAACGCGGTGCGCTATACGCAGCCGGGCGGCTGCGTGACGGTCGCGGCACGGCGCGACGGCGCCGCGGTCGTGCTGGAGGTGGTCGACAACGGCCCCGGCATTCCGGCCGAAGCGCGGCCGCACGTGTTCAAGCGGTTCTACCGCGTGTCGGCCGACACCGAAGGCTCGGGCCTGGGCCTCGCGATCGTCCGCGAGATCGCGCAGGCGCACGGCGGCAGCGCGTCGCTCGCGCCGGGCCCCGGCAATCGCGGTATCGTCGTTACCGTGCGGCTGCCCGCGTACGATTGAAGAGCGCGCCCAAACCTGTCGCTGCGCGCCAGGCCCCCCAAGGGGACTTCCTGCCGGGCGGGAAACTTGGGGCGGCCCGACGTTTCCTTGAAGAGATGAAGTCGCCATGAAACTCCTGCTGGTCGAAGACAACGCCGAACTCGCGCACTGGATCGTGAACCTGCTGCGCGGCGAGGATTTCGCGGTCGACTGCGTCGGTGACGGCGAGCGCGCGGATACGGTGCTGAAAACGGAGCGGTACGACGCGGTGCTGCTCGACATGCGGCTGCCTGGCATCAGCGGCAAGGAGGTGCTCGCGCGATTGCGGCGCCGCAACGACAACGTGCCGGTGCTGATGCTGACCGCGCACGGCTCGGTCGACGACAAGGTCGACTGCTTCGGCGCGGGCGCCGACGACTACGTGGTCAAGCCGTTCGAATCGCGCGAGCTGGTCGCGCGGATCCGCGCGCTGATCCGCCGGCAGGCCGGCGTGGGCACGACGCAGCTCGTGTGCGGCGATCTCGTCTATGCGTTCGGCACGCGTGAATTCCGCTGCGGCGACACGGTGCTCGCGCTGCGCCGCCGCGAGCATGCGATTCTCGAAACGCTGATGCTGCAACAGAACAAGACGGTATCGAAAGCGCGGCTGATGGACAGCGTGTTCGCGCTCGACGACGAGCCGAGCGCGGATGCGATCGACATCTACATCCACCGGCTGCGCAAGCAGCTCGCGCTCAGCACGGCCGAGATCATCACGCTGCGCGGGCTCGGCTATATCCTGCGCGCGAAGACCGCGCAGGACTGACGGCGCGGCCCGCGGCATCGATTCGCAGCACGTAATGTTGTTTTGGCAGCCCGTGGGCTGCCGGCTTGCCCGATTCCCGATTATTGCGATTTCGGTGTTTTCACCGATCCGATTCTTTCCTCCGGGAAAGCGGCGTGAAGGATTGCCCCCTCTACGATGCTATGCGTCGGCCCTCTCGCTGTGGTCGGCAACAATCGGCATACATTACGTACTGCCAACAAACAGATTTCAATGCGGCAGCTCGGAGGAGACGATCTTGAAACGAAAAACCCTTGCCCTTTCCATCGCGGCGGCAGGCCTGTGCGCCGGCACCCAGGCGCAGGCGCAGTCGAGCGTGCAGCTTTACGGCCTGATGGACCTGAGCTTTCCGACCTACCGGACCCACGCCGACGCCAACGGCAACCATGTGATCGGCATGGGCAACGAAGGCGAGCCGTGGTTCAGCGGCAGCCGCTGGGGCCTGAAAGGCGCCGAGGACATCGGTGGCGGCACGAAGATCATCTTCCGCCTCGAAAGCGAATTCGTGGTCGCGAACGGCCAGATGGAAGACGAGGGCCAGATCTTCGACCGTGACGCCTGGGTCGGCGTCGAGGACGGGCGCTTCGGCAAGCTGACGGCCGGCTTCCAGAACACGATCGCGCGCGACGCGTCGGCGATCTACGGCGACGCGTACGGCTCCGCGAAGCTGACGACCGAGGAAGGCGGCTGGACCAACTCGAACAACTTCAAGCAGATGATCTTCTACGCGGCCGGCCCGACCGGCACGCGCTACAACAACGGCGTCGCGTGGAAGAAGCTGTTCAGCAACGGCATCTTCGCGAGCGCCGGCTACCAGTTCAGCAACTCGACCTCGTTCGCGACCGGCTCCGCATACCAGGTCGCGCTCGGCTACAACGGCGGGCCGTTCGCCGTGTCGGGCTTCTACAACCACGTGAACCACAACGGCTTCAGGAACCAGACGTTCTCGGTCGGCGGCGACTACTCGTTCAGCATCGTGCGCCTGAACGCCGGCTACTTCCGCTACAACGGCGACCAGGGCGCGCTCGGCCAGCGCCACGACGATTCGTGGACCGTGTCGATGAAGATCGCGCCGAAGGGCGCGCTCGACTACGAGCTCGGTTATCAGCAGATGCGCATCAAGAACGCCGCGTACAACGCCGACGGCTTCACGCCGAACGCGAACCTCGGCGCGTTCAGCCTGACCAACGGCGTCGGCAACGGCTTCAAGGAGACGATCTACGGGTCGGTGTTCTACCACCTGAGCAAGCGCACCGAGGTGTATCTGGCCGGCGACTACATGAAGCTGCATGGCGGCTACAAGGTGTCGTCGACGTTCGGCGCGAAGAACCAGCTCGAACTGACGTCGGGCATCCGCACGCGCTTCTGACCCGAGGGCCGGTCATCCGGGCGGGGCCCGCCGGGCTCCGCCACACCCTCCATCCGGGATTCTCCATGCTGGCACGGCGGCGCATCGCGCTGACCGTGCCCTTTTTTTCGCCGTTTTTTCGTCGTTTTCGGCTTGCGCAGAGCCCTCGGGGAGCGCCCGTCGACCGCCGCCGCGAGCACCGGCCCGAAGCCGCTTGCGGCCCGTCCGGCGGGCGATCGCGGCCGATGCGCGCACGATCGCCCCACATCGGTGCTTGACCTGCGCCGACCGACTCGCTAGCGTTTCGGGTTTGCCCGGGTGGCCATTGCCGCCGGAGCCGTGAGTGCGCCCGACGTCCTGGCGCACGCGGCCGGGCTCCGATGGAAAAAACGATGCAGAAACTCGATGCGGCGAGCCCGCAGGCGATGTCGACGGATTTCACCGCCGACAACGTCGCGCGCCTGAAGGCGCTGTTCCCCGAACTCGTGACCGAAGGCCCGGACGGCGCGTCGGTCGACGTCGACGTGCTCAAGGCGCTGGTCGGCGAGCGTACCGTCGGCGACGCCGACGAGCGCTACGGCTTCCACTGGCACGGCAAGCGCAGCGCGCGCCAGGCCGCGCTCACGCCGTCGACGGGCACGCTGCGTCCGTGCCCTGCCGACAGCGTCGCATGGGACGACACGCGCCACCTCGTGATCGAGGGCGACAACCTCGACGTGATGAAGCTGCTGCACAAGAGCTACGCGGGCAAGGTGAAGCTCGTCTACATCGACCCGCCGTACAACACCGGCAGCGATTTCGTCTATCCGGACGACTTCAGCGACAGCATCCGCCACTACCTGGCGATGACGGGTCAGACCGAAGGCGGCGTGAAGCGCAGCACCAACACCGAGGCGAACGGCCGGTTCCACACCGACTGGCTGAACATGATGTATCCGCGCCTGAAGCTCGCGCACGCGCTGCTGTCCGACGAAGGGCTGATCGCCGTGCACATCGACGAGCACGAGGTGCATGCGCTCGTGCTGATGCTGCGCGAGATCTTCGGCGAGGAGAACGAGCTCGGCGTGGCCGTGTGGGACAAGCGCAATCCGAAGGGCGACGCGCGCGGCGTCGCGTACCAGCACGAATCGCTGGTGCTGTTCGCGCGCAACGCCGAGACGCTGCTCGAGCAGGCGCCGCTGAAGCGCCCGAAGCGCAACGCGCAGCGCATGCTGGATGCCGCGCACGACGCGGTGTACCGCAGCGGCAACGCGAAGGACGCGCAGAAGGCCTACCGCGCGTGGATGAAGGCGCAGACCAACCTGTCCGGCGGCGAGGTGATGTACGACCGGCTGTCGGCCGACGGGCGCGTGTACCGCCTCGTGTCGATGGCGTGGCCGAACAAGAAGAAGGCGCCGGACGAGTATTTCACGCCGCTGATCCACCCGGTCACCGGCAAGCCGTGCGCGATGCCGGCGCGCGGCTGGCGCAACCCGCCCGCGACGATGCAGGCTCTGATCGAGCGCGGCCAGATCGAATTCGGTCCGGATGAAACCACGCAGCCGCAGCGGATCTACTACCTCGACGAGAACATGTACGAGAACGTGCCGTCGGTGCTGCCGTTCGCCGGCTCCGACGACGCGCTGCTGAAGACGCTCGGCATCCCGTTCGACCAGCCGAAGCCGGTCGACTTCGCGGCAGCCGTGATCGGCTGGTGCACGCGCGGCGACGACATCGTGCTCGACTGCTTCGCCGGCTCCGGCTCGACCGGCCACGCGGTGATGCAGGTGAACGCGACCGACGGCGGCGCGCGCCGCTACATCCTCGTGCAGTTGCCCGAGGCGCTCGACCGCCGCGACAAGACGCAGCTCGCAGCCGCCGATTTCTGCGCGAAGCTGAAGAAGCCGCTGACGCTCGCGGAAATCACGAAGGAACGCCTGCGCCGCGCCGCGCAGCAGGTCGCGCGCGACTACCCGGAAAGCTATGGCGACCTCGGTTTCCGCGTGTACCGGCTCGACACGACCAACGTGATCGAATGGGATCCGCGCCGCGACGACTTCGACCACGCGCTGTTCGCCTCCGTCGAGCACGTGAAGACCGGCCGCAGCGAGGACGACCTGCTCGCCGAACTCACGTTGAAGCTCGGCCTCGATCTGTGCACGCCGGTCGAGCATCACCCGGTCGCGGGCAAGACGGTGCACCTGATCGGCCGCTCGATCGTCGCGTGCTTCGACGCGCGCATCGCACGCGACGACGCGGGCCCGCTCGCCGACGGCATCGTCGAGCTGCTCGACGCGACGGGTGCCACGCGCGACGTCACGTGCCTGTTCCGCGACAGCGGCTTCGTCGACGACGTCGCGAAGCTCAATCTCGCCGCGCTGCTCGAGCAGCACGGCGTGAAGCGCGTGCGGAGCCTGTGATGCGGCTGCATTTCGAAGCGGATCTCGACTACCAGCGCGAGGCGATCGACGCCGTCTGCGACCTGTTTCGCGGCCAGGAATCGTATCGCGGCGACTTCAGCGTGCTCGCGAACGCCGCGCCCGGCACGACGGCCGCGGCGCAAGGCTCGCTCGGCTTCGCGGTGTCGGAGCAAGGCGTCGGCAACCGGCTGTCGCTGACCGACGACGCGCTCGCGCGCAACCTCGCCGACGTGCAGCTGCGCGGCGGGCTGCCGCCGTCCGGCCAGCCCGGCTCGCGCGACTTCACCGTCGAGATGGAGACCGGCACCGGCAAGACCTACGTGTACCTGCGCACGATCTTCGAGCTGAACCGCCGCTACGGCTTCACGAAGTTCGTGATCGTCGTGCCGTCGATCGCGATCAAGGAAGGCGTGCACAAGACGCTCTCGATCACCGAGGATCATTTCCGCGCGCTGTACGCGGGCGTGCCGTACGACTACTTCCTGTACGACTCCGCGAAGCTCGGCCAGGTGCGCCACTTCGCGGCGAGCGCGGCGATCCAGATCATGGTGATGACGGTCGCCGCGATCAACAAGAAAGAGATCAACAACCTTTACAAGGACAGCGAGAAGACCGGCGGCGAGAAGCCGATCGACCTGATCCGCGCGACGCGGCCGATCGTGATCGTCGACGAGCCGCAGAGCGTCGACGGCGGGCTCGAAGGGCGCGGCCGCGAAGCGCTCGCCGCGATGGCGCCGCTCTGCACGCTGCGCTATTCGGCCACGCACGTCGACCGTCACCACATGGTGTACCGGCTCGACGCGGTCGACGCGTACGAACGCAAGCTCGTCAAGCAGATCGAGATCGCGTCGGCGATCGTCGAGGATGCGCACAACAAGCCTTACGTGCGGCTCGTCGGCGTGTCGAACCGGCGCGGTGCGATCAGCGCACGCATCGAGCTCGACGTCGCGACCGCGGCCGGCGTGAAGCGCCAGATCGTGACGGCGACCGACGGCGACGACCTCGAACGCCTGACCAAGCGCGCGCTGTATTCAGGGCTGCGGGTCGGCGAAGTGCATGCGGTGAAGGGCGCCGAGTACGTCGAGCTGCGCCATCCGGAAGGCGAGGCATTCCTGTCGCTCGGCGAGGCGTTCGGCGACATCGACACGCTCGCCGTGCAGCGCGAGATGATCCGCCGCACGATCCGCGAGCATCTCGACAAGGAATTGCGCCTCGCCGAGCGCGGCGTGAAGGTACTGTCGCTGTTCTTCGTCGATTCGGTCGAACGCTATCGCCGCTACGACGAGCACGGGATGCCGGTGAAGGGCGACTACGCGCTGATCTTCGAAGAAGAATATGCGCGCGCGGCGCGTGTGCCGGCCTACCGTGCGCTGTTCGACGGCGTCGACGTCGCGCTCGAAGTCGAGCGCGCGCACAACGGTTACTTCTCGATCGACCGCAAGGGCGGCTGGACCGACACGAGCGAAAGCAGCGCCGCGGCCCGCGAGAACGCGGAGCGCGCGTACGGCCTCATCATGCGCGAGAAGGAAGCGCTGCTGTCGTTCGACACGCCGCTGAAGTTCATCTTCTCGCACTCGGCGCTGAAGGAAGGCTGGGACAACCCGAACGTGTTTCAGATCTGCACGCTGCGCGACATCCAGACCGAACGCGAGCGCCGCCAGACGCTCGGCCGCGGGCTGCGCCTCGCGGTCGACCAGGACGGCGAACGCGTGCGCGATCCGGGCGTAAACACGCTCACCGTGATCGCGACCGAGCGCTACGAGTCGTTCGCCGAGAACCTGCAGAAGGAAATCGAGGCCGACACGGGCATCCGTTTCGGGATCGTCGAGGAACACCAGTTCGCGGCGCTGCCGGTGCAGGAAGGCGACGGGCCCGCGCACGCGCTCGGCATCGAGCTGTCGCGCGTGCTGTGGACGCACCTGCACGAGCAGGGCTACGTCGACGCGCAAGGCAAGGTGCTCGACCGGCTGAAGGACGCGCTGCGCCAGAGCGCGCTCGTGCTGCCCGCGGCGTTCGAGACGCTGCGCGCGCCGATCGTCGCGACGCTGCGCAAGCTGTCGGGCCGCTTCGCGGTGCGCAATGCGGACGAGCGGCGCGCGATCGCGTTGCGGCGCGACGCGTCGGGCAAGGCCGTCGTGTTCGGCGACGACTTCCGCGCGTTGTGGGACCGCATCCGCCATCGCACCGTGTACAGCGTCGAGTTCGACAACGCGAAGCTCGTGCGCGACTGCACGGCCGCGCTGCGCGACGCGCCGGACATCGCGCGCGCGCGGCTGCAGTGGCGCAAGGCCGAGATCGACATCGGCAAGGCCGGCATCGAGGCGATCGAGGTGGCCGGCGCCGGCACGGTGCTGATCGACGAAGGCGAGCTGCCGCTGCCCGACCTGCTCACCGAACTGCAGGACCGCACGCAGCTCACGCGCCGCTCGCTCGCGACGATCCTGGCCGACAGCGGCCGGCTCGACGATTTCCGCGTGAATCCGCAGCAGTTCATCGCGCTGGCCGCCGATGCGATCAACCGCTGCAAGCGGCTCGCGCTGGTTGCCGGCATCGCGTACCGGAAGCTCGGCGAGCGCCACGTGCATGCGCTCGAGTCGTTCGAAAGCGAGGCGCTGACCGGTTATCTGCGCAACCTGCGGCCGGATGCGCGGAAGTCGATCCACGAGGCCGTCGTGTGCGAGACCGACGCCGAGCGCGCGTTCGCCGATGCGCTGGAAGCGCACGACGGCGTGAAGCTGTACGCGAAGCTGCCCGCATGGTTCCGCGTGCCGACGCCGCTCGGCAGCTATCACCCCGACTGGGCGGTGCTCGCGGAGCAGGATGGCGGCGAGCGGCTGTACTTCGTCGTCGATACGCCGAATGCCGACGGCGACGTGACGAGCGAGCACGATCGCGCGAAGCTCGCGTGCGGCGAAGCGCATTTCCGGGCGCTGGTGGACGGCGGAGCGGCCGCGCGGTTCGTGCGCGTCAGGCAGGCCGACGCGTTGTTCGAGCCTGTTGCAGCCGTCGCGCCGCTGGCGGGCGCGGGACGCTGAAACGAAGGGCGGCGACGAGCCGCCCTTTTTTCATGGCGCGGGCCGCGATGCTGCTGCGATGCCCGCGTATGGGGGCGCGAATCCGCCTGTCATTCGCGTGAAAGCGGTTCGTATTCTGGCGCGTTCGTGCGTGCGGTTACGGCTGGTTGCAAATCGGGGTCGATGCGCGACGAGCAACGCGACACACCGCGGCGCCCCTTGGTCCGCTGGCAATGAAAAAGGGCGCCGAAGCGCCCTTCTTCCGCATGCGTGCGCCGCGCTTACAGCGTGTGGCCGAATGCGTTCCGATGCGCGTGGCGCGTGGACTTCGATGCATGCGCGGTGTGCCCGTGCGAGCGCCCGTGACCGCTGCCCGGCTGCGCGCCGGCACGATCGGCGATCGAATCGGAGCGATCGGCTGCGCGCGACAGGCCCTTGTCGCGGTCGCCCGCGTGCATGCCGTTCGAGTTGCTCAGCGCTTCACCGCTCATGTGGCCGGCGGACATGCCGCCCGCATTGGCACCCATGCCGCCCATCCCGCCGGCGCCATGGCCGCCGCCGTTGCCACCACCACCACCGCCACCGCCACCACCCCCATTGCCGCCGCCCGCCGCCTGCGCGGAAACGGCGCCGAGAGCGAGCAGCGCAGCTGCGAGCACGGAGGACAGATATCGTTGCGTTTTCATTGTTTGCTCCCTGGAGCGCGTTCGAGTGACTGCATTCTAGGTACGCGCGCGATTCGTGCGGCGCGGCGTTGTAAATGATCGTAACGGCGCGCGCGGCGCGGTTTCGTCGGATCAATCCGCCGGCGTTCGGCACGCTTGATGAATCGGCCGGTCGGCCGCCACCCGACAAGGGAAACGAAAGGCGGAGACGGCGCGATCGCGCCGTTCCGCCGGTGGCTACGCTTACTGCGCCGGCTGCACGCCCTGCGCGGCGGCCTTGCGCTGCGCGGCCAGTTCCTGCTCGTGCTTCTTCGCCATGTGGCGGCCCACGATACAGCCGCCGACCGCGCCGACCACGGCGTGATGTCCCGCGTAGTGGCCGGCGACGCCGCCCACCACCGCGCCCTTCATGCAGCCCGCCGCGTGCGCGCTGCCGATCGTTGCGAGCGCGACGACGGCGGCCGCCGCGCTATACCTGATGTGTCGAATGGGCATCATGCGATCACGCTCCTCTCGTCGTCGTACTCGGTGTCCTCGTGAACCGGTTGCCCGGTTCAGTTCCAGCGGCCGCGCCAGCCGTCGCCGTCACGCCAGCCGCGCTCGCGCCACTCGTGCTCGCGCCATTCACGACGGCGCCATTCGTGTTCGCGCCATTGACGCTCACGCCAGTCGTCATCGCGATAGTAGCCAACCGGCGCGTACGTCACCGGCGGCGGCGCGACGTAGACCGGCGCCGGCGCCGCATAGACGCCCGGCACACCGATGCCGACCGACAGGTCGACGTGGGCCGATGCGACGCCCGAAGCTGCCAGCGCCGCTACGCCGAGAACTGCACCGAGAATAAGTTTCTTGCTCATTTCGCGACTCCCTGCACGTGTCGTGCGTCATGTGACTACGGTTCGGAGTCTAGGCACCACGGGCGGACACAGGTGAAACCGGTGTGCGAGACCGGTAACGGACGTTTACGGAGGGGCTCGAAGCCTTGCGGGACAAGGGTGACGAGCGATTCGACGCGCCGTTGCAACGACGCATCGAATCGGGAGAGTCGGGAAATTTTGCCGGCGCGCGGGCCGGCGATGCAGACCGCACGCGTCCGCGCACACGCCGCGCACGCCGTGCGAGCGGATCGCGACGACTCGCGACGACGTTACGCGCGGATATCGTCGACGCTGCGCAGCCAGTGCACGCTGAACAGGTGGTCCGCGTCGGTCCACACGGTGTCGGGCTCGAAGCCCGCACGCCGCGCGATCGCCTGGAAGCCGTCGATCGTGAACTTGTGCGAGTTCTCCGTATGGATGCGTTCGCCGGCCTCGAAGCGGAACGCGTGGCCGCGCACGTGCACCGTCTGCGCGATATCGCTGACGAGATGCATCTCGATGCGCTGCAGCTCACGGTCGTAGAACGCGCAATGCGAGAACGCGTCGAGATCGAAATCCGCGCCGAGCTCCGCGTTCGCGCGGGCGAGCAGGTTCAGGTTGAACTGGGCGGTCACGCCCTGCGCGTCGTTGTACGCGTGATGCAGCGTGCGTTCGTCCTTCACGAGATCCGCACCGACCAGCAGGCCGCCGCCGCGCAACAGCCGCGCGGCGTCGCGCAGGAACGTATCGGCTTCCTCCGGCGAGAAGTTACCGATCGTCGAGCCGGGAAAGAAGCCGATGCGCCGGCGTGGCGTGCCGGTCAGCTCGGCCAGCTGCTCGGCCTTCGTGTAGTCGGCCGCGAGCGGCGCGACGTCGAGCCACGGATACGCGGCACGCAGCCGCGCGGCCGCGCCGTGCAGGTAGTCGGCCGAGATGTCGATCGGCACGTAGCGCGCCGGCGCGTTCGCGTAGTTGTCCGCGCACGCGTCGAGCAGCACGCGGATCTTCTCGAGCGAGCCCGCGCCGAATTCGACGATGTCCGCATGCGGGCCGACGCGCCGCACGATCTCGGCCGCGCGATCGCGCAGGATCCCGAGTTCGGTCCGCGTCGGGTAATACTCCGGCAGTTCGCAGATGCGATCGAACAGCGCGGAGCCGGCCGCATCGTAGAAGTATTTCGGCGGAATGCTGCGCGGCGTGCGCGACAGCCCGTCGATCAGGTCGCGCTCGAACGCGCTCGGCCGCGCATCGCGGGCGGGTTGCAGGCCACCGCTCGTGGCCGTCAGATCAGACGTCTCGCGCAAGTCGCACTCCCGTGAATTGCCAGCGCGCGGCCGGCGGAAAGAAATTGCGGTATGTCGGCCGTTCGTGCCCCGGCGGGGTCGCGACGCTGCTGCCGCGCAGGACTTGCTGGCCGACCATGAACTTGCCGTTGTATTCCGCAGCGACGCCCGCGAGCGGCCGAAAGCCCGGATACGGCTCGTAGGACGAACGCGTCCACTGCCAGACGTGCCCGAGCATCTGCGCGATGCCATCCGCGCCGAACGCGGCCTCCCATTCGAATTCCGTCGGCAGGCGTGCGCCGGCCCATTCTGCATACGCCGCCGCCTCGTAGAAGCTCACGTGACACACGGGCGCATCGGGCGCGAGCGGCTCCACGCCGTGCAGGCCGAACGCGCGCCAGGCGTGTGCGGCTGCCGGATCGCCGTCGTCGCCGGGAATCCAGTACGCGGGCCCTTGCCACCCTTCCCGCTGCACCGTCGCCCAGCCGTCGGACAGCCAGTATTCGGGGCGTGCATAGCCGCCGTCCGCGATGAAGGCCGCGAATTCGGCATTCGTCACGAGACGGTTCGCGATTTCGCACGGACGCACGAGCGCGGTATGGCGCGGCCGTTCGTTGTCGAACGAGAACGCGTCGCCATCGTGGCCGATCTCGACGAGCCCGCCCGGCTGATGCAGCCAGCGCAACGGGCCGGCGTCGCCCGCGGCCAAGGCGGCGTGCCCGGCGTGCGCATTGGCGCCGTTGCGCGGCCGGAACGCGGGCTTCAGCGGGTTGCACGAGAACGCGTGCAGCATGTCCGTGACGATCAGTTCCTGATGCTGCTGTTCGTGATGCAGGCCGAGCTCGATCTCGGGCGCGATCGTGGCGAGCAACGCCGGATCGGCACCGTCGAGCGCGCGCAGCATCGCATCGTCGACGTACTGCCGGTACGCGTGCACCTCATCGAGCGACGGACGCGTGAGCAGCCCGCGCTGCGGCCGCGGATGACGCGGGCCGAGCGCTTCGTAATAGGAATTGAAGAGGAACTGGAACGCGTCGTCGAACGGCGCGTAGCCGCGCACGCGACGCATCAGTACGACGGTTTCGAAAAACCAGGTCGTATGCGCGAGATGCCATTTCACCGGACTCGCGTCGGGCATCGACTGCACGGCCTGGTCTTCGGCGGACAGCGTCGCGGTCAACGCGATGCTATGGGCGCGCACGTCCTTGTAACGGCGCTGAAGCTGGGATGCAAGGAGGCTCATCGGTTTACCGTTCACGTCGCGATTCGCTGCGTTGCGTTGCCGGAAAAAGGAAAGCCTTGCGCTCGGATGCGCGCGGCTGACGTGCGACCTTCATTGCTGCGTCGTCGGGCAGCCGGCGCGCGCGCCGGGCCGCTGGTACGGCGTGACTTCATCTGCCCGTGCAGAACAGTATGGGCCAGAAATGTGAACGTCGCGAATCGGATTTCTGGTGAAACGAGCGCGAAAGAAAAATGAAAGCATTGATCATGCGCGGGGCGGCGGCATGACAAACCGTCGATGCCCGTCATGACGGCGGCTCGGAGGGTGAACGCAATGTGTATGCCCGCGGGTTCTCCATGCCGACGCCTCATGACATCCACGCCGGCGTCATGAAAGATCGGATGACACGGGTTCGCCATGGGAGAGGCGCCATGGAATTGAAATCGGCACGGGTCCGCGCGTCGGTGTCGCGGACCTCGACACCGCCGTTCAATCGCTCTGCCTTCCGCGCGCTTCCCTGTTTTTGAAAATTTTTTTGCGTCGATGTCACAGGCGCAGGGTGCTCGCTCGTCATATCGCCGGAACCCACACGAAAGGAGAAGGAACCATGACTGCGAAACTCAATCCGTTTGCCGCCGCGCCCGCATTGATGAAGAACTGGATGGCCGTCTCGGTCGCCGCTGCCGGGAGCCTCGAGCCGACACTGATCGAGTTGGTCAAGATCCGCGCGTCGCAAATCAACGCGTGCGCGAACTGCCTTAACATGCACACCGTCGCGGCGCGCGAGCAAGGCGAGACCGAGCAGCGCATCAACCTGCTGGCCGCGTGGCGTGAAGCGCCCTGCTACACCGACCGCGAACGCGCGGCGCTCGGCTGGACCGACGCGCTCACGCGGCTGTCGGAAGGCCATGGCGCGCACGAGGCCGCGTATGCGGCGCTGAACGACCACTTCAGCCAGGAGGAACAGGTGAAACTCACGGTGATGATCAACGTGATCAACGGCTGGAACCGGCTGGCCGTCGGCTTCGGGCTGTGGATCGATCCCGCCGAGGCGAAGGCCGCTACCGCGAAGATGGTGGCGTGATGACCCACCTCGATCCGGCCGCCGGCGGCGCCGCAGACCGGGCCGACGCAGCGGCGAGCTTCGACCCGCTGCATCGGACGCTGATGCGCGTCGCGTACCGGATGCTCGGTTCCGTCGCGGACGCCGAGGACATCGTGCAGGAGGCGTTCATCCGCTGGATGGACGTCGATCGCACCGAGGTGCGCGTGCCCGAGGCGTTCCTGCGCCGCATGGTGATGCGCATGTGCCTCGACCAGCTGAAGTCCGCGCGGCACCAGCGCGAGACCTACATCGGCCCGTGGCTGCCCGAGCCGGTCGTCGAGGAAGATGAGCAGGAGGACGTCACGCTGCCGCTGATGCTCGCGCTCGAACGGTTGTCGCCGCTCGAACGTGCGGCGTTCCTGCTGCACGACGTGTTCGGCCTCGCGTTCGACGAGATCGCGACGACGATCCAGCGTGACCCGGCCGCCTGCCGGCAACTCGCCGCGCGGGCGCGCACGCATGTGCGCGAGGCGCGGCCGCGGTTTCATGTCGAGAAGCAGCGCGGGATCGAGCTGGCCGAGGCGTTTTTCGCGGCGTCACGCAGCGGCGACATGCGCACGCTCGGCGCGATGCTCGCCGAGGACGTGAGCCTGCATTCGGACGGCGGCGGCAAGCGCTCGGCCGCGGGCAAGCCGGTGTTCGGCTTCGAGCGAGTGATGAAGGTGCACGCGTACCTCGCCGAGCTGTTCGCCACGCATGCGTCGAAGCTCGTGCGCGCGGGGTTCATCAACGGGCTGCCGGGGTTCGTCACACTGGAAGCGGATGGCGAGCTGCAGACGACGGCTCTCGAGATCGAGGGCGGGAAGGTCGTCGCGATCTATGTCGTGCGGAATCCTGACAAGTTGAGGCATCTGCATTGATGCGTAACGAGCGGGGGCTTTGCGACCGCTTTTCGTGCTCTGCGCCCTGCTTTTACCCACTGCCGGCTGCCTGTCGTGCATGGATCGCACACGATGCATCTGCACATGCCTGCGCAGTTTCGACCGCAAAAAGAAAAACGCCACGCGATGTTGCCGCGTGGCGTTTGTATGTTGGCGAGCCGGATTGCCTGTAGGCAATGCGAGCTGCCAGACCCCTTCATTTTGTTCGTTGGTAGGCTCGATTGGATTCGAACCAACGACCCCCACCATGTCAAGGTGGTGCTCTAACCAACTGAGCTACGAGCCTAAGAAGCCGCGAATTATAGAGAGGGTTTTGGAGGTGCGCAAGCCCCTTCGTGAAAATTTTTTGAATCGGGGCGTGCGGACGATGACGATCGATGGTGCCTGGCGATGCGGGATACGTTCGCTTCACCACTTTGCCTCACAGCAAAACGTGTCGATGCGCTGTGGTGTTATCCACATTCCCCTCTGGATAACCGTCCGGCAAGCCTCTGGATTCACAGTGGAACGATTGAGGATATGTCGGCGCGGCTGTGAATCGACGAAAAGTTGTTCTGTGCTTCACAGAGTTTTGCGTGTGCATCGCCTGTGGTTATGCGTTCCGATTCGTCTTGGAAATTCATGGCGTTACGGAGGTTATCCACTGTGAGGCACCGAGCTTGTTAACTATCACTACGTATGTATACGAACTCTGTTAACACCTTTGGATAAGCACAGTCCGTCGACTGTGATCCGGGCGGGATATGCACTGCGTGCGGTGGATGGATCAAGCGACGTCGAAGCCGGTGACCAGTTCGAACGCTCGTATCTGTAGAATCGCCGGGGTTCAGGATCGTTGTCGGTTCAAAGGCCGACGATTCAACATCAGGTTCGATCCGATCGATGAGGGTACCCGTCGATGAGACCCTGGTAACGGATATCGCTGGCCGCGTTGCGAGTGCTCATGACCGATGTGGCCGCGGTTGTATGAGGATCCCTTATGATGAACACGCCATCGTCGTACGACATGACGGACGACACGACGCGGCGCAGGATGTTCTGGCTGCTTCGACGGCTGACCAGTCTTGCGCTCTGGAAAGCCAAATGCGATGCCTTCAAGATATTCGCAGACGCGTACCAAGTCGCTATCAAGACATGGCCGGCTAACGATCCGGAAGTAATGGAAGCTGACCGCCTCAGGACGATTTTCGAAATCCTGAGCGACTACGACACGGGCGTAGCCGAACTCGGGAAGAGGCGGCGCTTCGTATGGTGCGCAGGCCAAGCAGCTCCTTACCCGCCCAAGGTCGATGCACTTCACCAACTGACGCGTGCGTCTCAATTTCATTCGGGGAAACAGGTGACGCGATGCCGCTGATGAATTGCCCGTCCCACGGACATGTAGGCGGCGAGCTCGTGACGCGGACCGTATCCGACCTCATCAACGACCACAGCAACTGGAAAGGCGGACGTCGGATCGTCCCGCTGCTGCTCGTGCGGCACGAAATCGAGTATCCCGGCTACATGCTGGAATCCGAAGAGGCGAAAGTGCGTGAGCTGGGCGGTACGCGTGAAGGAGGGGGTGTCTACCGCTTTGACGACGACGAGTCGATGGAAGCAGCCATCGGACTACTGACGGCAACGTGTGCTGATTGCCTAAGGGAATTGATGGCCGTGCAGAAAGAAGGGTGAGGTGAACGGGATGTCTCAGGAGGACGGATGGCCAAGCTGAATTTCGGGGCCATCGGCCGGTGTTCCGTCGATCTCGATACCGCGGCGCTGCTCGGTCTGAGGGCTGCCTATGAGGAGTTTGCAAAGACCGGGCAGGATCTGAAAAACTTCAGGATCTGTATCACCGACGAAAGTGCGGCCAGAATGGATCCCGGGCCTGAGGACCACGTAATCAGCGTGACCTTCGTGGCGAAGATGCCTCCCGGCATGCGTGGGCTCGGCAATGCAAGCCCGCTCGGGACGTCGATCAAGTACGTGATCTCCCCGGAAACCGGCGAGATTCTCGGGGCTTACTCGCCCAAGTGATGTCCGTGCGGCCGTAGCGCCCGATTGTCGCGTGTGGACAACCGGCACGCAAAACAATCAGGAACGCTGTGTGCCCCCCTCGGGAACACATTGATTCGAAGCGCTCACGCGCATGCGAACAACCCGTGAGCGGCCGAATCGAAATCCTGTGTACTAGCTCGGCGAGGGCGATGTGGATATCGCGACCCAAAAACACTCGAAATGCTGTGCGGGTCGAAGGTGAGTGATTCAACCAGAGACGGCATGCCGAGCCGCTGCGGCCGATGTGGATATCCTGCGTCCAGAAGACGCCAAACCCTGTGACGTCGGAACCGAAGTGGGTCTACCCATCCGGGAACGCACCGCGACGAGCTTCGCGGTGTGGACAACCACCACGAAAGCGAATTTAAACGCTGTGACCCCGAACGGTGAACGTGAGCGCTTTCAGGCTTGTCGAACCGCATCGGCCGGACCGCAGTCAGCGCACAACGGCCACCAACGGACAGCATATCGTCCAGCTCAAATCTGCTGATCGAGCGCCCTCACGACCGCGTGCTCACCAAGACTATCCACAGGCCCGACCACCGCGAAGTTGAGCCCATTCACCGACCCATACCGCGCCAGCAACGACCCATCCACGCGTTGCCCGGCCGGCAGCAGCCGATGTTTCGATTCCGCGGGCCGCAGATAGAAGCTCAGCGTCCGCCCGGCGTCGTCCTCATAGAGCACCATCGCGGCCGTGGCCCCACTGTCCGTCGTAAACAACCGTCCGCCGACCGGCCTGAACCCCGCCGCACTCAAATCCGGCAGCCTGGCCGATGCCCCGACGCGGCGGGTGAGCCACCCCTGCAAATCGCCCGCACCGTTCGGCCGGAAATCCACCTTCGCGGCCTGATCGACCACCATCATCCGGTAAGCCTCGACCGCATCGCTCATCGGCGCAATCGGCGGCGCCGCGTTCCACCCACGCGCCTGCCACCCGCCAAACGTCCCGAGCCCGATACAGAACACGAACGAAGCCGCCATCGCGAACCGCACCCGCGAGCGCTCCGCACGCTTCGCACGAATCGCCGCCGGATCCAGCGCAGGATTCTCGCCGGGCATCCGCACGCCTTCGAGCGCGGCCCGCAACCGCTGCGCATCCTGCTGCCATTGCTTCACCTGTTCCGCACTCTCCGGATGCAGCGCGAGATATCGCTCGACCGCGGCGCGCGCATCGTCGTCGAGCTGGCCGTCGACATAGGCCTGGAGATCGTGTTCGTCGGGACGGAGCGTATTCATTTCATCAAACGGAGAGAAGGAGCGGGAAGCTCGCCGTCGCTGAGCTGGCGCAGCGCCTGGCGGGCGCGGGAGAGTCGCGACATCACGGTGCCGATCGGCACGTCGAGCAGGTCGGCGACTTCCCGGTACGTGAAGCCCTCGACCGCGACGAGCAGCAGCAGGCTGCGCTGCTCGTCGGACAAACGGCCGAACGCTTCGAGCGTCGCGCGCGCGGCCACCTCGCGTTCGGCGGACGGCCAGTGCGCTTCGTCGTCGTCGCGAATGCGGCCGAGCAGCCACACATAGCGCTTCGCGCTGCGTTTGCCGTCGAGAAACTGCCGGTAAAGGATCGTGAAGAGCCAGCTGCGCAGCGACGCGTCGTCGCGGCGGCTCGCCCAGCGCGACAGCGCGCGCTCGAGCGTCGACTGGACGAGATCGTCGGCCGCGTGGACATCACGTGCCAGCCAGAGCGCGAAGCGTCGCAGCCTGGGGATGAGTTCGCGCAATGCGTCGTCGTCGGGGGCGTTTGAGGGCATGGCCGGGGGCGCGAGCCGATGAGCGTGGAGATGCCGCGTAGGACGCCGGTCGGCGCCGCTTATTCCGTCAGCATACGAAAAATTTCTTCATGGAATAAAGCGGCGCGGGTGGCGTCCTACACGCGTTCGACAATGATCTGACGATCGGGAGTGCATCCATGAAGCAATCATCCTCTTCTTCACCGCCGCGCGAGCCTGGGCGCGGATGGTGGCGCTGGGCCGTGATCGGCGGCGCGGTGGCCGGCGTGGCCGTGGCGTTCGGGTATGTCGGCGGCTGGCTCGCGCCGGCGCGTCTGACCCCGCACCGGCTCGTCGACGCGCTGCAGACGGCCGGCGGCGAGCATCCGGGTTTCCGGCGCAATCACGCGAAGGGCGTGTGCGTGACCGGCTATTTCGAAGGCAACGGCGCCGCGAGCGCGTATTCGGTCGCGCCGTTCTTCAAGGCGGTGCGCACGCCGGTGGTCGGCCGCTTTGCGCTGCCGGGCGGGAATCCGTATGCGCCCGACAGCAGCGTGCCGATCCGCAGCCTCGCGCTGAAGCTCACCGCACCGGACGGCCAGCAATGGCGGACCGGGATGAACGCGATGCCGGTGTTTCCGGTGGCGACGCCGAAGGCGTTCTACGCGCAGCTGCTGGCGACCCGGCCGGATCCGGCGACGGGCAAGCCCGATCCGGCGAAGGTGAAGGCGTTTTTCGGCGCGCATCCGGAGACGGCCGCGTTCCGCGCCTGGGTAAAGGGTGCGAAGCCGAGCGCGAGCTACGTCACCGAAAGCTATTACGGGCTGAACGCGTTCTACTTCGTCGATGCGGCCGGCAAGCGCCAGGCGGTGCGTTGGCGCGTCGTGCCGGAGCAGACGGCGGGCGCCGGGGACGTCGCGACGGCCGCGGATCCGAACGTTTTGCAGCAGGACCTGACGCGGCGCATCGCGGACGGCGCGCAGAAGTGGAAGCTGCTGGTCACGCTGGCGGAACCCGGCGACCCGGTGGACGACGCGACGAAGACCTGGCCCGCGCAGCGGATGACGATCGACGCGGGCACGCTCGTGCTCGATCGCGTGGAGCCGCAGGACAGCGGGCCGTGCCGGGACGTGAACTACGACCCGACGGTGCTGCCGCAGGGGATTCAGGTGTCGGGGGATCCGTTGCTGGCGGCGCGGTCGGCGGCGTATGCGGATTCGTATCTGCGCAGGACGAGTGAAGAGGCCGGCGTGGCTGGCGCGGCGCGATTGAGTGCGGAGGGACGATGATGAAGGCTGCTACGACGTTTGGCTTGCCGGCGAGGCTGCTGCATTGGGTGATGGCCGCGATGATCGTCGCGATGCTGTTCATCGGGGTAGGCATGGTGGCGTCGGTTTCCGGGCGGCACGATTTCCTGGTGGCGTTGCACAAGCCGCTGGGGATTGCCGTGCTGGTGCTGGTGTGTGTGCGGATCGTGGTGCGGCTGTCGTCGAAGCCGCCGGCGTTGCCTGAGGATTTGCCTTGGTGGCAGAAGGTTGCCGCGCATGGGTCGCATCTGGTGCTGTATGCGCTGATGCTGGCGATGCCGCTGATCGGGTGGGCGATGCTGTCGGCTGGCGGGTATCCGGTGACCTTGGGCGGCGGCGTGCAGTTGCCGGCGATCGTTGCGGCTGATCCGGTTGCGTTCGCCTGGCTCCGGGTTGCGCATCGCGTGCTGGCCTATCTGTTCTTCTTGACGTTCCTCGCGCACTTCGCGGCGGCGCTGTATCACGGACTGATTCGACGGGACGGCGTGGTGAGGGCGATGGTTGGGCGGTAATCGACAGAAGATTGAGTTCGCTGCGGCGGGGCGGTTCACGGGCGACCGAGGCTGCTCCTGCCGTGTTGCTTATATATGACCGCGGCGGCGGCGCAGCGCGCTCTCGGCGTAGCATGTCAAAAATATTTCACAAAAGGGGTTGCGGAGACCGGGGCAGGTGCTTAGAATCACGCCTCTTTCGCGCTAACGGAAACGCGGCGCGGGGGAAGAAGGGAAGCGGTGCTGTTGAAGTCGGTTTTATCGACTCCAGTGCATACGAAATTAAACCGCAGTCGTCGCAACGAAGTAGTTAAAAAAGTTGTTGACGAGTTTTAAAAAACGGTTGATAATCTCGCTTCTCTGCTGCTGAAAACGCAGCGCTGCTGAGAAAACCTTCGGGTTCTCGCAGAAATGCTCTTTAAAAATTAACAGCCGATAAGTGTGGGCGCTTGATGGACGCGAGCTGATCT
>NZ_CAJPHA010000017.1:0-192953 GCF_905339895.1 Burkholderia sp. BCC1988 | reverse complement strand
CGGTGCCACCGTGCAGTACAGCATCGACAACGGCGCGCACTGGAACACCAGCTTCAGCGCCGTCGAAGGCACGAACAACGTGCAGGTCCGCCAGATCGACGTGGCAGGCAACATCTCGAACGCGACCAGCTTCAATTTCACGCTCGACACCACCGCCCCGTCCACGCTGTCGTGGCAATACAGCGGGAACACGCTCACAGCCAACACCGACACGTCGAACGTCTGGAAAGTGACGGTCCACGACAACACCACCAACGCCGACTACAGCGCAACGCAACAAAGCGCCGGTACCTGGGCCTTCACGCAACAGAGCCTCAACCTCAACAAGGACTCCCTCACCGTGACCGAGTGGGACACGGCAGGCAACACGCGATCCTCGACGCACACGGCGCCCGCCGGCGTCGCCGGATCCGAGATCAATCTGGCGCTGGCCGATCCGTCCGGCCATGCGTCCGACCTCGCGGTGACGATCGCCGGCATCCCGTCCGGCTGGACGCTGAACGCCGGCACCAACCTCGGCAACGGCGCATGGCTCGTCCCGACGAACGATCTCGGCGCACTCACCGTCACGCCGCCCGCGTCCTTCACGGGCGCCACGGTGCTCACCGTGACCGAAACCTGGACCGCCGCGGACGGCAGCCACCAGGCCGTCACGGTCGCCGACAACGTCGAAGCGTTCGCGGCCAACGCGCCGATCTTCGCGTGGTCCGGCGACGATCAGCTCACGGGATCCGCCAGCCACGACCTGTTCGTGTTCGCGCAGCCGATCGGCAACGACACGCTGCACAATCTCGACCTCGCCGCCGACAAGATCGACCTCGTCGGATTCACCGGCATCACGAGCTTCAGCGACGTCCAGGCCCACATGACGGACGACGCCAACGGCAACGCGGTGATTGCACTGGGCGACGGCGCGACCATCACGGTGGCGGGCGTTCACGCCACCGACCTCACCAGCGACAATTTCGTGTTCGACCAAGAGGCGGTCACGACCAACGCCGGCGTCATGACGGTCAACGACGGCGCGATGCTTCCCGTCGGCGGCACGATCGACAACACGGGCACGATCGCGCTCGGATCGACGGGCGACCTGACCCGGTTCGAGGTGCTGGTCAGGAGCGCGACGCTGGAAGGCGGCGGTCACGTGACGCTGTCGGACGACAGCCACAACGTCATCTTCGGCAGCACGCCGGACGCGACGCTCGTCAACGTCGACAACACGATCGCCGGGGCCGGCCAGCTCGGCGCCGGCCAGCTGACGCTCGTCAACGAAGGGACGATCGTCGCCAGCGGCGCCAACGCGCTCGTGATCGACACGGGCGCCCACGCCGTCGTCAATACGGGCACGCTCGAGGCAACCGGCAGCGGCGGCCTCGTGCTCGACAGCGCCGTAGCGAACACGGGCAACCTGTGGGCCAACAACGGCAACCTGACGATCCACGGCGACGTGACGGGCGCCGGCAGCGCGACGATCAGCGGCACCGCGACCCTGGAGTTCGGCGGCGCGTCCGCGGAAAACACGACGTTCGCCGACGGCGCCGCCGGTACGCTCAAGCTGGACCAGTCCGCCGGCTTCACCGGCACGGTCAGCGGCTTCGGCGCGGCCGATACGCTCGATCTCGCGGATGTCCTGTTCAACGACCACACGACGCTCAGCTTCACGGCCAACGACACCGGAACGGGCGGCACGCTGACCGTCAGCGACGGCGCCCACACGGCGCAGGTTGCGCTGCAGGGCAACCTGTCGGCCGGCGGCTTCCAGCTTTCGCACGATCAAGGCAGCGGCACCGTCGTCACTTACACCCCGCCGCCGCTGCCCCACGTCCAGGAGGTCTAGCCGGCCGGAACGCCCCGCGAGCGACGCGTGCACGCGCGATCGAATGCAGCACGCCGTCGCTCGCGGCGGCAGGTCCGACGCATCCTGCGCAGCGCACCGACGCGAATATCTTCACGGGAAATCCGTCGAATGGACTAAGCTGCCAGAAGGCGCAACGTGATTCCGGCGAGCTGCGCCGGCCGCATGATTCCGAGCATCGCGAAATATCCGATCGTGCCTGAGCCGTGCTGCTTGCTGGCAGCCGTCAGGCGACAGGAAAACGAGTCGATGAACCGAAACTACCCGCTGCTAGCCGTGCTCGCACTCGCGTCGGCGCTTGCCGCCGCCTCGTCGCTCGCCGCCGCGCAAAGTCTCCAGGAAGCAGTCGAGCAAGCGATCAGAACCAACCCCGAAGTCCGCGCCACCACGTATAACCGCGAAGCGGCCGATCAGGGCCTGAAGCAGGCGCGGGCCGGCTACTGGCCGCGCGTGGACGTCGACGCGTCGATCGGCAAGGAGCAGCGCGACGATGTGGAGACCCGCCTGCTCGGCCTGAACCGGACCACGTTCACGCATCGCAATGCCAACGTGACGTTGTCGCAGATGCTGTTCGACGGCTTCGCGGTCAGGAGCGAAGTGGCGCGTCAGCAGGCGCGCATCGACTCGTCCGCCAATCGCGTCGCCTCCACGTCCGAGGACGTGGCGCTGCGCGTGGTGGGCGCCTATCTCGAGGTGCTGCGCCGCCGGGAGACGACGGCCGCCGCCGAGGACAACCTCGAATCCCATCGCCGGATCCACGACCAGATCAAGCTGCGCAGCGACCGCGGCGTCGGGCGCCGCGCCGACCTTTACCAGGCGGAAAGCCGGCTGGCGCTGGCCCAGGACAACTTGCGCACCGAGCAAAGCAGCCTGAAGGATGCCGAAGTGGCTTACGCCCGTCTCGTAGGCTCGGCCCCGGATGCGCTCGTCAAGCCGGTGGCGCCGGAAGGCGCGCTGCCGCCGACCGAACGCCTCGCGCTGGACGCGGCGCTGGCGAACCACCCGTCGCTCGCCGGCGCCGAGGCGGACGTGGCCCAGGCACGCGCCCGGTACGACGGCGCCAAGGCCGCGCTGTGGCCGCGCCTCGACCTGGAGCTCAGCGCGAGCCACGACCGCGACGGCGTGCTCGGCCCGACCAACGACCGCCGCGTGATGCTGCGTCTTCGCTACAACCTGTTCCAAGGGGGCGCCGACAAGGCGCGCATCGGCGAAGCGCACGCGCAGATCCGCGAAGCGGAAGAGGAACGCAATCGCACGCGCCTCGAGATCCAGGAAAGCGTTTCGCATGCGTACAACGCGTACCTCACCGCGCGCGACCGGATGGTCGTGCTCAAGCAGTACGTCGATTCCAGTGCGTCGACGCGCGAAGCGTACATGCTGCAGTTCGGCATCGGACAGCGCTCGCTGCTCGATCTGCTCAATGCCGAGAACGAGTATTACAGCGCGCGCATCGATTACATCGGCGGCCAGTATGCGGAAGCCGCGAGCGCCTACCGGGTGTTCGCCGGCATGGGACAGTTGCTCGATACGCTGCACGTCGGGCGGCCGGCCGAGGCGTGGGGAGCCGGCAGCGCGCGGCCGGCGGTCGCCTTCAATCGCGGCGCCCAGAACACCGGGAAATGACACTCGCCCGGGCGGCGCGGCTGACCGGACCCGGCGCGCTCATGGGGGGATGAACACGGGAAGCGCAATTTTCTATCATAAGCCTTGAAGTTATGAAATCTATTGTGCTTATGCTTAAGGTGCCATAAGCAGGCCTACTGCTTGAAATCCCGTGAGCGAAACGCCTGATCGATTTGCCGGGCTCGCTGCACCTCGTCGCTGTGCAGGTAGGTCGATGTCGTCGAGATCGAGGCGTGCCGCAGGTTGTCGCGCACCATGATCAGCTCAGCACCACGCGCCAGCGCGTGCGACGCGTGGGTGTGCCGCATCCAGTGCGGGCTCGCGCGGCGCAGCTTTTCGGCGGTCGCCGGCCGATCGTCCTGGATTGCATCGGCCACCAGCATGAAGAACCGTCGCAGCACGCGCCAGAGCCGTCTGGGTTCGATGCCCGCGCCATCCTCGTCAAGGCTCGCAACGAGCGGCGTCGCCGGGTCCCAGCGTGCGAGCGTGATCGGCAGCCCGCGCTGCACGAGATATCGATCCAGCGCGGTTCGAGCGAGTGACGGTAGCGCCATCTTGCCGAGCTTGCCATCCTTGCCAAGCACGTGCAGCCACTGACCGCCGTGCTCGTCCCGGCGGATGTCGCCGAGCGTCGCGCCGACCAGCTCGCTCGCGCGCAGGCCGGTCGCATAGCCGAAGTCCAGCAGGAAGCGGAGGCGCTGCACGGCCGGCAGGCTCCAGCCGTACGACCATTCGAGGCCCTCGGCAAGTGCGCGGATCAACAACCACTCGCCCTCGGAGAATCCCCGTGACCACGATGACGATGCGCGAGCTGGACCGATTCAAGGTGATTCAGGATATATCCCATCGCCATAGACTATTTGAAATTTTTATTCAAATTAATGCAATTTCACCTCCGAATATAATTGACTCCATAAGCGAGAAAAGCGTGACTGCGCCAGATATGCCGGCATCTCCGAATAGACGAAGAACGGAGTCAGCCCATAGCGTAAGCCCTGTCGATCACATTGCCGCAGAAAAGTCGGCCCCGCCTGTGTCGCCGCCTCCAGCACGCTGCGTAGCGGCATGCCTGCGGTCTCATTGAGCACGACGTGAAGAATCGGATAGAGTGCGTCACGCTCACGGCACTCGGTTTGGCGACATGCTTCGCAATACGCCTCCCAGCCTTCGTCGGTGTGGTCGATCGGTGCTGGGACGGCCGCGCGGACGTGCGCGGAGACGACGTCATCGAGACATTTCCGATTACCCTCCAGCACCGCGAGATTCTTACGCCGAAACGCATCTTCGATCAGCGCGCGTTCGGCGTCGTCGATTGTCCGGAAGCCCGCGTAATCTTTATCGCCCCAGGCTTCCGCGTAGTCCCAGTCATACAGTGACCGGACATCGTTCAGTCTCTGCTCTTCGACGACATAGCGCACGAGCGTCGGACACATGTCCATGACGAACAGCCTCTGATTCAACGCGTCCCTGGTCCTTGCCGGCATTCTGTCGACGAGGTACTCCAGCGACTCCGCGTTTGCGCGCCGGTGGACGCGCACCGCCCGGCTCGCCACGTCCGGTGCCGCGGCCCGGTCATTTAACGGTCCTGCCACGGTCAACCGTTTGTCCAGTGACCAGGTCGTCACAGCGGCATAACCCGGATGAAAAGCCACGATTGAAGCGCGATCGCCATAGCCAAATCGCGCGAGCACGTCGAGGTACTGTTCGAGCCGCTCCAAGGTGCGCACGCACGCATCAAGCGATTGATTCAATACTGGTTTATCCGGTGTTCAAGCGAAAGGCGATCCCGTTCGCGCGCCCGGGCATGCTTATTTCCGTCGACTCAAGTTGTCGGATTTGATCAAGAATCCGGCGCAGATTGCGCTTCCGGTTTCCACTAGACTTACTCGCATATAGGTAACGATCGGTAATACAGCAGCGAGACATGCGAACCCATGGGAAGCGCACGTCTGAATGAAACGATTGCCCGCGGACGTGTACCGCACGGCGTCGGCCCGATCGCCGGACGCATGAGCATGGGGTGAAAGTCGGTCTAATTATAAGTTATGCGAATGAAATGATATTGACGACACCCGGTGCCGATTGCGGTCGCCGGGCTTGATTGCGCGAGCGAGTCGCTTCGGGGAACGGTCCACGCGGCAGGACGCGGTGGGCGCGCCAAATCGCTAACGGGCGCGCGATGTTGGGGGGGGCGTTGCCATGTGTCGATCACGGTGCCATGTGTCGATCACGGTCCCATGTGATCGGCGCGCGACAGCGATCGGAGTTATGCATACCGGTGCGTCGCAGGTGATGCGGGCACTTCGCCGTTCCGCGGGACGGGGTTGGGTAGAGGATCGAGAGGGATCTTCGATCGCATCGTCGCCGCATGAGCGTTCACGGCCACGAGCGATGCCAGTGCCGCGGCGGTGCATGTCGACGTTCGGCGATGTCGGATGCCACACACGATACGAACAACCAAGTACACGACCGATGACGATCAAGCTACGTGCGAACGCGACCACGAACAAGCCGGCGGCCATTGCCCTGGGGGCAGCGGTGGCATTTTCCCTGCCGGCTGGTGCGGCGGGCACGCCCGTGCTGACATCGCTGGGGCAGTCCGGCGGGCTATTGATTCCATACGGATTCACGCTGCCTGAAGGAACATTCGAGGGGCAATACAACAACTACATCGATCCACGGTTCGGGAAGCAGACGACGAGTTCGGACATCGTCTGGGGCGCGATCGGCCTGTTTCCGCACGTGGAGATATCCGGCGGTCTGGCGAACTATCCAGGCGACGTACGCACGACGGTGCCGGGCTACGACCACATCGTGCTTCGACATCTGATGGCGAACGCAAAGGTCTCGATTCCGAAGGTCTTCACGTACCAGCCGGACATCGCGATCGGCATCAATGACGTTGGCGGGCAAACGCATTACTTCCGGTCCACCTACGGTGTCGTATCGCAAGTGCTCGGGCCCGCGACGCTGACGGTCGGCTACGGGCACGGCGACCGGCTCGACGGGGTGTTCGGCGGCGCCGAGCTTCGGCTGTGGCACACGGGCCTGTCGCTGCTGGCGGAGCACGATTCGAAAACGCCCTATGCGGGCATCCGCTTCCAATCGCCGCCGATCAAGTGGCTGGCCGACGCGAGCCTCGTGGGCACCGTGATGCGCTCGCTCAGGCATACGGACGGGATCGCGCCGCGCACGTCGTTCTCGATCGGCGTGCAGATTCCGCTCGGCCGGCGGTTCGATGCCGCGCGCTGCGGCGACGGCTTGTGTAGCGACGCGCCGGTTGTCGCGGCAGGCACATCGGCGCCGGACGACGTGCGCGCAGCGGACGACGACACGCTGCGACCTGCGGCCGCGCTCGCGCCGCTCAGCGCATTCACGCGGATCGAGCCTGCCACGCCTGCGGCGGCGGATGCGTCACGCGACGATCGAGTCATGCCGTCGCTTCACACGCCGCCGGATCTCGTTCGGACCGCCGCGCCGGCAGTCGACGCGGCGCCGGACCCGGCGGCGCTCGACAGGATCGTGCGCGCGCTGACGGACGCCGGACTCGAGCGCGTGCGCGCCGGCATGGCGGGCGCGGATCTCGTCGTCGAATATGAAAACCACCGCTACAACCAGAACGAGGCGGACGCGCTGGGCATCGCGCTCGGCGCGGCGGCGGAGTACGCGCCGAAGGGCGTCGAGACCGTGCGCATCGTAATCAAGAAGGCGAACGAGCCGGTGGGCGAGTTGAGCGTCGATCGGGCGGACTACGCGCGCTTCGTCGCGGGTGGCGCGTCGACCGCCGCCGGCGCGTCGCTGTCGATGCGCACGCGGCCGACGCACGATGCCGATTCGATTGCGTGGGTAGGTAACGCCCGCGCGCACGGGCTCGTACGGATCCAGGTCGCGCCGGTCACGCACTACCTCTACGGCACTGAGTACGGCAACTTCGACTACTCCGTGGGCGCGAAAATCCAGGGCTTCGTGCCGCTGTGGCGCGGCGCGGAACTGTATTCGAGCGTGATCGTGCCGATTGCGAACAGCAAGAACATGGACAACGGCCGCGTCTACGACCAATACCGCTTGCGCGGCGGGCTGTCGACCGTTGCGCTCGTGCAGAGCTTCTGGATTGCGCCGCGCGTTTTCAACGTGACCGCGCTCGGCAAGTTCGACCTCCAGTACCTGGGCGTCGAGAACGAGACGACCGCGTTCGTACCGGGCCGTCCCGACATGGTGCGGCTGAAGCTCGCTTATCTGCATCACGAGCCGGGCAAGGATGCGCTGCCGGCGGAGAAGAACGCGCTGCTCACGTACCGGTGGGTCGAGCCCGCATGGAAGATGTGGATCGAGGCAGGCGTCGCGCGCTATGTCGGTGGCGACAAGGGCCCGCTGATCACGTTGACGCGCTGGTTCGACGACGTGTCGTTCAGCGTGCAGGGATGGCATAGCGGCCACGGCTCGTTCGTCGGCGCGTCGGTCAGTTTCCCGTTGACGCCGCGCCAGGGCATGAAGCCGGGGATCGTGCAGATCAACGGGCCCGAGCAGTTCTCGCTCAATTTCCGCACGCGTGTCGGATCGTCGAACTATCTCGCGCAAGACGGCGCCGAGAATCTCGACTTTGCCTACAACGCGCAACAGTTCCTGCTCAACCAGGGGCGCTTCAGCGCCGAGTACTTCGCGACGCAGCTTTACCGGATGCGCGATGCCTACAAGCGCTACGCGCATTCCGCCGGCGTGGCGCCGCCCGCGACGGAGGCGGCGCTGCCGGCTGACGGCGTGCAGCCGTCGGCCGCGCGCGAGGCAAGCATTCAATGATCGAGGGACCGGAGAGTCCTCGGGAAAATCGGGTTGATCTAACGGAGAAAATCAATGAAGACCATGAAGAAAGCGGCACTGAGGGCATTGCAAGTCGGCACGTTTGCGCTCGCGGGTACGCTCGCGGCCTGTGGCGGAGGTGACGACAGTCCGAGCACGACGCCTTCGAATGCGTCGTCGGCCACGATCAACGGCACGGCCGCGACCGGCGCAGCGATGGCGAACGCGGCGATCACGATCGTGTGCGCGACCGGCAACGGTTCGGGCACGGCCGACGCGAACGGCGCTTTCTCGGTCACGTTTGTGCTCGCGGGGCCGTGCGCGATCACCGGCACGAACGGGACGACCACGCTGCACTCGTTCGCGAGCGGCGGCGGCACGTTCAACGTGACGCCGTTGACCGAACTGCTGCTGACCTATCTGGCGGGGCAACTGGGCACGGACCTGAACGGGCTGCTGTCGGGCCTCGCGTCCAATCCGACGTATCAAAGCGCGTTGACGAACCCCGCTGTCGTTGCGGCTGCGGCGAATGGGGTTGCCCAGACCATCAAGAACGAAACCGGCGTCACGCTGTCGACGTCCGCGTTCCTGACGACGCCGTTCAAGCCAGGCCAGACCGGCCAGGATTCGGACCTCGAAGCGCTGAAATCGAAGGGTGCGCTCGGAGGAAACGGCCAGCCGTCTGCGACGTTGCTCGGCAAGGTGGGTGACGCCGGCAAGGCAGCTGGCAAGCCCACCGGCGGCACCGGCGGCAGCGGCAACCCGGCGTAACGGCGAGCGAAGCCGCGTGCGGCGCCGTGCGCGCGGATTCACACCCGGCGCGTTGCCCGCCACGCGGTTCGATGTCGAACGCGCGCGCCGGGGCAACCGTGCCTTGGCGGCTGATATGACGCCCCGTGTCAATCGGGTTCGTTTTTTCAGTTTTCGGAGGCACGTTGCCTGAATTTCCCGAGGGCGACGTAGCAGCAAATCTCGCCGGGCATGCCGCCTGCCGACTTGTTCCGGCCAGCGAAGTGAGTTCGAGGGTGAAAGACGAAATGGCCTCAGCGCTCAAGAAAGGGCCTGAGCTTGTCTGCACGGCTGGGATGCATCAGCTTGCGCATCGCCTTGCTCTCAATCTGACGGATCCGCTCGCGGGTCACGTCGAACTGCTTGCCGACCTCTTCAAGCGTGTGATCGGAGTTTGTGTCGAGCCCGAATCGCATCCGCAGAACCTTGGCTTCGCGCGGCGACAACCCGGCGAGTGCCTCGTCGATCGCCGCGCGCATGTTCGCGTGAATCGCCGCCTCGGCCGGTGAACTCGCCGAGACATCCTCGATCATGTCGCCGAGTGTTGCATCGGCGTCGTCACCCACCGGGGTTTCGAGCGAGACAGGTTGCTTGGCGATCTTGAGGATACCGAGCACTTTCTCCTCGGACATCTCCATGCGCTTTGCCAGCACTGCGGGATGCGCTTCCTGCCCTGTCTGTTGCAAGATTTCGCGCGATATCCGATTCAGCTTGTTGATCGTCTCGATCATGTGGACCGGCACGCGAATGGTCCGCGCCTGATCGGCGAGCGCACGCGTGACAGCCTGGCGGACCCACCAAGTCGCGTAGGTCGAGAACTTCCAGCCGCGCCGGTATTCGAACTTGTCCACGGCCTTCATCAGGCCGATATTGCCCTCCTGGATCAAATCCAGGAACTGCATGCCGCGGTTCACGTATTTCTTGGCGATTGAAATGACAAGACGAAGGTTCGCCTCGATCATCTCGCGCTTGGCCTGCCGCATTTTCAGTTCCGCGGCACTCATCTGGCGGTTGATCTGCTTGAGCTGCTGGAGCGGCAACGAGACCCGGGACTCGATGTCGACGAGTTTCTGCTGCGCCGCCTGAATCGCCGGCTGATGCCGCTCGAGCGCCGCGCCAAACTGCTGCGAGGTCGCCGCCGCTCGGGTCGTCCATTCAAGATCGGTCTCGTGGCCCGGGAACGAGTCGACAAACGCGTCGCGCGGCATGCCGCAACGGTCGACAGCAATCGCCAGGATACTGCGCTCGATCGCGCGAACCTCAGTCACTTGCCCATGGACAATTGCGCACAGGCGGTCGATGGTCTTGGCGGTAAAGCGGATCGGCGCGAGCTCACACTGGATCGCCATGCGCACTTGCGCAGCGGCTGCGGAACGGGCACCGCCAGTGACAGGCACATCCGGCAACTGCTCGAACAGTGCACGCACGCGTGCGAAAATCGCAAGACTGTCGTTCGTGAGTTCTTCGAGGCGCGCCGCGTTCGCCTTCTCCGAATCCCCGGCATCCGTTTCGACGTCGTCTTCGTCCGAATCATCGTCGGCGGCGAGTGCTTCCGCATCCTCTTCTTGGGACTCCGGCGTCATTTCGCTTTCATCGGCGTCGACACTGATGCCATCGACCAGTTCGTCGATGCGGAGTTCGCCTGCCACGATGCGGTCGACATCGGCAAGAATCGTGGACACGATTGACGGACACGCGGCAATCGCTTGAATCATGTCCTGTAGACCATCTTCGATCCGTTTCGCGACCTCGATTTCACCGGCGCGGGTCAGCAGTTCGCTGGCCCCCATCTCACGCATGTACATCCGAACCGGATCCGTGGTGCGGCCGAATTCGGAATCGACGGTCGATAGCGCAGCTTCCGCCTCCTCGTCCGCCTGATCGTCGGATGCCACGGCCGGCGCAGCGTCGGTGAGCAGGAGCGCTTCGGCGTCCGGCGCTTGTTCGTACACGGCCACGCCCATGTCGCTGAACGTGCTGACGATGGTATCCATCGCCGCCGTTTGAGCAAAGTTGTCGGGCAGGTGGTCGTTGATGTCCGCGTGGGTGAGATAGCCGCGCTCGCGACCGAGCGCGATCAACGCGCGCATCTGGTGCTGGCGCTCCTCATTCTGGCGTGCCAGTGACGCGATGTCCGTCGGCGTCAGGGCCTGGGGCTTTCCCTTTGACACACGGCGGCCGGCTTTTGCCGTGGCTGTGATTTCAGGGGATGTGGAATCGTTCCGATCAGAAATTGCCAATACATGCTCCTCGACAGATGAGCCGACGATCGTCGCGAGCATGACGCCAGAATGGGTTGCCTGCCGGGATGCGAACGGAATCGTGATACGCAAAGATGGTCGAGGCCGGGACGCCTCGCTCGAAATCCGTATGCGCAGCTTGTGGGGGGCGTGAATGATACCGGAAAGTATTGTGCGGCACAACACGGGGCCCTTGGATTTCCATGCACTTTACCGGTGTAGCCCGCTCTAGCTGCGATTGAGGGGGTAGGAGTCGCCCCCCAACCGCCCCTGCACAGGAACGAGTTCGGCCACCTTGCCCCTGCAAGGATAAGCGGCCATACGTCGACGGCGAGGTTGAAATTGACGTTTAGAGAAAACTCATCTGCCGAGGATCCCGCTCCGGCATCTTGACCGACAGCACATCTTTCGCGGCTCTACGCATTCGTGCAATAAGCGGTACGCCGACACCGTCAATCGTGAGCCCGAAGCCATACGCTTCGATGTCGACTCGCTTAAGCTTCGGAATGGGTTCCCACATCGGCTTCCAACCGTGCGTCGCGGTACGAGCGAGCAACCGACGCTTCGAAGGCTGGTTAGCAGACCACCATCAAGCATTTATGACCGGCCAACTGGCGGTATGGCAAAAAGTCGCTCGTCCCACACGACCGGTTGTGGATCCGTCACGATGATCCGCGCGGTGTCAGGATGCGCCAGATTCACGAGCACGTTGAACTCTGCACGGACGACGACGGAAGGGACGATCAGGAGTGCTGTACGCGATTCTGCCATCCATTCGTCGCCGAACTGCCGTGCTGCCTGCAGTGCCGCCGCACCCCATCCTCTCGGCAACGTTTCTGCCGTATGGCGTTCGACGCTGACGTCGTCGGGAACGGTTGCTTCGACCCATCCGTGGGTTTTCGGCACCTTGCCGATGCGTGCATGCACGAGCACCTCGAGCATCGCACCCGCGAAGGTCGACGCCGCGTAGATGACAGGCCGGCCCGGACTATTAAAGCGGCCACCGATCAGCATCGCGCCGGTGCCGCTCCAGATCGTGTGTCGCGTGTCACCGATGCGAAACAACTTCATGCCGGTAGCCCGTAGAACAGTTTCCAGAGCAACTCTTCAACCCGGCGCGCACCGAGCTCGGTCAGCGCGACATCGAGCGGCGCCCGTCCCTCAAGTTCAGGATGTGGCGTCGACAAAAATTCCCGCGCGTCCTCTTCGTCGTTCCAGACGTAGGTGGTCGTTGCAACGATCCGGGCCAGACGCTCCGTCTTCTCCGATTCGTCTTGCGTTAGTCGATCGCGGCGGCGCTTGTAGGTCGCTTCGGGGATGATGCGGGCGAGCAGCGCGCGCCGAGCATCGGCGCCTTGCGTCGCGTGTTCGACGCCCGCGCGCAGCGCGGACTTCGGCAGACCGCCGCGCACAAGCGCTTCCAGCTCCGCCAGCGTATGCGGGAGCGGCCGCAGCCCCATGACCGCAGCCACGGCTTCAGGGGTAACGAGTGACATGGCGACTCCCGTTCAGTATCATTTGATACTTCATTTTAGCGCAAATGATACCGCCCGCAAGGCGTTCTTGAAAGTTGAGACCCGGAGACGCCTTGCAAGCCGACTGTCGCACAACGTGGCCGATTTTGGTGGATCCTTGCGCAGCGTTAGAATAGCGCCCCTTCTCATGGGAGACGACAATGTCCTGGTTCGTTTATGAAGTGCCCGAATACCACGAAGACGCTGCGCGCATCGAACCCTTCAGCGAGCTGCGTAACCGTGTGCTGAAAGTCGGTGGCCCGGCCATGGCTGACGACCTGGAAAGCGTTCGCGAGAACGCCGCAGCAACAGCGGACACGCCAGAGCGGCCCCTGCGGACGCCGGAGAATCCGCAGGTCTTTCCGATTCCCTACGCCGACTCCATGATCCTGGTCGGGTTCATCTTCGATCTGAAGCGAGAATTCCGGCAACTGGTCGTGTCACCCGTTGAAATGCCCTGGTTGAACGACGCGTAAACGGTGGTGCGACCGGAAGCGCCCTCCTTCACCGCTGCTTACCACACAGGCTTCGCGAAGCCACCGAAAAGCGATTTCAATGCGCATCGGCCGCTGCGGGATGACGAGCATCTGGACACGGTGTTGACCTGGCGTGAAACACTTCGGGTATCGAAATCGCCGGCAGTGCTCCACGAGCGAGTGCTTTACTTGCTGGATGACACACCGGTAAACCGGAAGCTGATTCACCGCACCGGCTGCCGTCGCTCTTCCTCGCGCGCGTCGGATGCATGATGAAACTCCCGGGAAAGACTCGATGAGGGTGCACCGAAGATGCGCCGCCGGCACGACCGTGCGTGCGATGTACTGCCCGACGCGTTCACTCACGATCGCGGCGCGCACGGCGCCGACCGGCAGATGACGCATTCGAAATCCGCGGCCGCTTCCTTCGGGCCGCGGATAGCAGTTGAAAATCGGGCTCAGTGATGCTCGTACGTCTGCTCCGTATCGAGCGACGCGAGCGATTGCGCGGTCGTCTCTGCGGCGACGCCCGGCCGTGCAGCCACCGATTGCGATGGCTGCGCGGCGATCTTCGCTTCCGCGGCCTGGATGTCGGCTGGATAGTAAGGATCGCTACCGACCGGCTTATAGCCGGCCTTCTCGACCCGCACGAGATCGGCGCGCACGTCGGCGCGCGTGACCGCATGGTCGGTGGTTTGCGCAAATGCGAAGATCGGTGCGCTCAGCGCACAGGACAGCAGGACTGCACGAATCAGGTTGTTCATGATGTTCACCTCTCAAGATGGCATGTTCGCGTCCGCAGATCAGGCCGGACATCCGCTCCGCATCGATGTGATGAAGAGTTGTGTCCATTCTGCGATTCGCGCGCTTTCCGGAAGGTGAGGCTTCGATTACGGTCTTGTCATCTGATCGCGGCCGCATGTCGGTCACGGGCCGGCCCGTCCGGTCGGACACTCGCACCTGCGCGCCAGCACAGATAACGGTTTCGTAATCCTCGGGTCAGGGTCGGGTCAACGCCGCGCCGGCAGACTGCACGCTCGCCGCATCGCACGCGGCATCCATGCCCTGCTTCGAGGAGCACCATCATGTGGATCGTCCGGCTGGCGTTACGCAGGCCCTACACGTTCGTCGTACTCGCACTGCTGATCTTCATCGCGGGACCGCTTGCGCTGCTGCGCACGCCGACCGACATCTTCCCGAGCATCGACATTCCGGTCGTCAGCATCGTCTGGTCATACAACGGCTTCTCCGCGGAGGACATGGCCAAGCGGATCACGTCGAACTACGAGCGTGCGCTCACGTCCGACGTCGACGACATCGAGCACATCGAGTCGCAGTCGCTGAACGGCGTGTCGGTCGTGAAGATCTTCTTCCACCCGGGCGCCGATATCAATCGCGCGATCGCGGAAGCCGCGAGCAATGCCGCGTCGATCCTGCGCATCCTGCCGCCCGGCACGTTGCCGCCGAACATCATCACGTACAACGCGTCGACGGTGCCGATCCTGCAGCTCGGGCTGTCGAGCGACACGCTCGCCGAGCAGCAGCTGTACGACCTCGGCAACAGTTTCATCCGCACGCAGCTCGCGACCGTCCAGGGCGCGGCGGTGCCGCTGCCGTTCGGCGGCAAGATCCGCCAGATCGTCGTCGACCTCGATACGCGCGCGCTGCAGGCGAAGGGGCTCGCGCCGATCGACGTCGTGAACGCGATCAACGCGCAGAACCTGATCCTGCCCGGCGGCACCGCGAAGATCGGCACGCACGAATACAACGTGCAGATGAACGGCAGCACGCAGACGGTCGCCGCGCTGAACGATCTGCCGGTGAAGACGATCGGCGGCAATGTCGTGTACGTGCGCGACGTCGCGCACGTTCGCGACGGCTACGCACCGCAGACCAACATCGTGCGGGTGGACGGCAAGCGCGCGGCGCTGCTGACGGTCGAGAAGACCGGCAGCGCGTCGACGCTGACGATCATCGACCAGGTGAAGGCGATGCTGCCGAAGATCGCGGCCGGGCTGCCGAAGGCGCTGCACATTTCGCCGCTCGATGATCAGTCGGTGTTCGTGAAGGCGGCGGTCCAGGGCGTCGTGCGCGAGGCGCTGATCGCCGCGTGCCTGACCGCGCTGATGATCCTGCTGTTCCTCGGCAGCTGGCGCGCGACGCTGATCATCGCGATCACGATCCCGCTCGCGGTGCTCACGTCGCTGCTCGCGTTGTCCGCGCTCGGCCAGACCATCAACATCATGACGCTCGGCGGGCTCGCGCTCGCGGTCGGGATCCTCGTCGACGACGCGACCGTCGCGATCGAGAACATCACGCATCATCTCGAGCTCGGCGCGCCGCTCGAGGACGCGATCCTGACCGGCTCCGGAGAAATCGCGGTGCCGACCTTCGTGTCGACGCTGTCGATCTGCATCGTGTTCGTGCCGATGTTCCTGCTCACGGGCGTCGCGCGCTATCTGTTCGTGCCGCTGGCCGAGGCCGTGATCTTCGCGATGATCGCGTCGTACTTCTTCTCGCGCACGCTGGTGCCGACCCTCGCGATGGCGCTGATGCGCGCAACAGGAAACGGCCGGCCGCCGCGCGGCGTATTCGCGCCGCTCGTGCATTTGGCGCGTTTCCAGGCTGCGTTCGAGCATCGCTTCGAAGCCGTGCGGCTGCGCTATCGCGCGCTGCTCGCGGCGGCGATCGCGCGGCGTCGCCGCTTCGCGGCCGCGTTCCTGCTCGCATGCGTCGCGTCGACGGGCCTCTACGCGTTCGCCGGGCAGGACTTCTTCCCGTCGGTCGACACCGGCGAGATCCGCCTGCATCTGCGAGCGCCGACCGGCACGCGGATCGAGGAAACCGCGCGGCTGACCGACGAGGTCGAAGCGAAGATCCGCAGCGTGATTCCGGCGGGCGAACTCGCCGGCGTGCTCGACAACATCGGCGTGCCGGTGAGCGGGATCAACCTCACGTACGATTCATCGGATCCGATCGGCACCGAGGACGCCGACGTGCTGGTGACGCTGAAGCCGAACCACGCGTCGACCGCCGCATACGTCGCCAGGCTGCGCAACGTGCTCGCGCAGTCGTTCCCCGGCGTGACGTTCGCGTTCCTGCCGGCCGACATCGTCAGCCAGATCCTCAATTTCGGGCTGCCCGCGCCGATCGACATCCAGATCGTCGGCAACAAGCTCGACCAGAACCGCGCGGTCGCGAATACGCTGCTCGCGAAGCTGCGCGGCGTGCGCGGGCTCGTCGACGCACGTATCCAGCAACCCGGCGACGAACCGGCGATCGACGTGAACGTCGACCGCACGAAGGCGATCCAGGCCGGCCTCGAACAGCGCGACGTCGCGCAAAATCTGCTGATCGCGCTGTCCGGCAGTTCGCAGACGACGCCGAACTTCTGGCTCGATCCGCGCAACGGCGTCAGCTATCCGGTGCTCGTGCAGACGCCGCAATACACGGTGAATTCGCTGCAGTCGCTCGCGAACGTGCCGCTGCCCGCCGGCACCGCGCGCCCGCCGCAGACGCCGGCTGGCGGCCCGGCCGCGGGCGCGCCCTCGCAGAACCTGCTCGGCGCGCTCGGCACGTTCTCGCGCTCGACGCAGCAGGCCGTGGTGTCGCACTACAACGTGCAGCCGGTGCTCGACATCTTCGCGTCGGTGCAGGGGCGCGATCTCGGCGGCGTCACGGCCGACGTGACGAAGCTCGTCGACGCCGCGCGCGCGCAGCTGCCGCCCGGCTCGTCGATCGTGCTGCGCGGCCAGGTGCAGGCGATGCACGAGTCGTTTGCGGGCCTGCTCGGCGGCCTCGCACTCGCGATCTCGCTGGTCTACCTGCTGATGGTCGTCAATTTCCAGTCGTGGCTCGATCCGCTCGTGATCGTCGGCGGCCTGCCGGCATCGCTCGCCGGCATCGCGTGGATGCTGTTCGTCACGCGCACCACGCTGTCGGTGCCCGCGCTGACCGGCACGATCCTGTGCATCGGCATCGCGACCGCGAACAGCATTCTCGTCGTGAACGCGGCGCGCGAGCTGCTCGCGGGCGGCGCGTCGCCGTGGCAGGCGGCGCTCGACGCCGGCTTCAGCCGCTTCCGGCCCGTCGTGATGACCGCGCTCGCGATGCTGATCGGCATGTTGCCGATGGCGCTCGGCCTCGGCGACGGCGGCGAGCAGAACGCGCCGCTCGGCCGCGCCGTGATCGGCGGCCTCGCGTTCGGCACGTTCTCGACGCTGCTGTTCGTCCCGGTGCTGTTCGGCTTCGTCCACGCATGGCTCGCGCGGCGCCGCGACGCCTCGGCCGCGCGGCGCACGCAGCACGCGCCCGACGCGCCGGCGCTGCGTTGAGCTCGGACGGCCGCCCCTTCTCATCATCCTTCGATTCGCCCGACCCCGGACCCATCATGAACGACTCGATCGAACCCGTCGCCCCGCCGCCCGCCGCCGAATCGGCCACCGCGGCCACCGCCGTGCCGTCCGCCGCGCCCGACACCCCGCCGGCCCGCCGCGGCCGCAAGCTGGCCGTGCCTGTCGCGGCCATCGCGCTGGCCGCCGCGCTGCTCGCGCTCGGCATCGTGCCGCGTATCGATGCACGCGCCGCACAGCGTGCACAGGTGGCCGAGCAACAGGCGCTGCCGGTGTCGGTCATCGTGCCCGGCGCGGCGCCGGCCGACCAGACGCTGACGTTGCCCGGTTCGGTGGCGCCGTATGCAGACGCGTCGATCTACGCGCGCACGAGCGGCTACATCGCGCACTGGAGCGTCGATCTCGGCACGCACGTGAAGGCCGGCCAGACGCTCGCGCAGATCTCGGCGCCCGATCTCGACGCGCAGTTGCGCCAGGCGCGCGCCGACGAAGCGAGCGCGCAGGCGAACTACGACTACGCGAAATCGACCGCGCAGCGGTGGCAGGACATGCTGAAAACGCAATCGGTGTCGCAGCAGGACACCGACACGAAGGTCGCCGACATGAACGCGAAACGCGCGATGCTCGCGTCCGCGCAGGCGAACGTCGCGCACCTTGCCGAACTCGTGTCGTACGAGTCCGTCACCGCGCCGTTCGACGGCGTGATCACCGCGCGCAGCGTCGACGTCGGCACGCTGGTCACCGCGGGCGGCACGCCGGGCAGCCCGGGCCTGTCCGGGGAACTGTTCCATCTCGAACAGACGGACACGCTGCGCGTGTTTGTCGACGTGCCGCAGGACAGCGCGACCGGCGTATCGACCGGCACGCCGGTCTACCTGACGACGCCTCAGTATCCGGGGCGGCGCTTTGCCGCGCGTGTCGCGCGCAGCGCGGGCGCGATCGATCCCGTCACGCGCACGCTGCGCGTCGAGATCGACGTCGACAACCGCGACGGCGCGCTGATGCCCGGTGCGTACGCGCAGGCGCATCTCGTCGTGGCGAGCGCGGCGCCGGCGCTCGACCTGCCGGTCAGTGCGCTGCTGTTCCGCCCGAACGGCGTGACGGTCGCCACCGTCGGTACGAACGGGCGAACCGTGCTGAAGACCGTGCAGATCGGGCGCGATTTCGGCACGCGCGTGGAGATCGTCGCGGGGCTCGCGGCGACCGATCGCGTGATCGACAACCCGGGCGATGCGATCACGGCCGGCGAAGCCGTGAAGATCGTGTCGACCGTGCGCGCCGCGGCTCCGGTGGCCGCTTCGTCCGCTTCATCCGCTTCATCCGCGCAGGCCGCGCAAACAGGGGCGGCGGCCATTGCCAGCGACGTGCCGCCGCTGCGCGCCGCCGGCACCGCGCCGGCCGCGTCGACGCCCGCTCCTGCGCCCGCCCGCGGTTGACCCATCGACGACGACTCACGAGATACCTGCCATGCGCCTTCCTCACCCGCTCCCGTTCGCCCGCCACGCCGTCGCGCTCGGCGCCGCCGCGGCATTGGCCACGTTGACCGCGTGCTCGACGTTGCCACCCTATTCACCGCCCGCCGTCGCGGTACCCGCGCACTACGCGGGCGCACCGACCGCGCAGGCCGGCTGGCACGTCGCGATGCCGGCCGATGCGACCGCGCGCGGTGCATGGTGGACCCTGTTCGGCGACGCCGACCTGAACGCGCTCGAAGCGCGCGTCGACGTGTCGAACCAGACGGTGAAAAAAGCCGTCGCCGATCTGCAACAGGCACGCGCGATGGTCGACTACCAGCACGCCGGGTTTCTGCCGACGATCACGGCGGGTGCCGCGCAGAGCCGCGCGCGCGTGTCGCAGAACCGGCTCGGCTCGTCGCTCGCCGGCAAGACGACGCCCGACTACCAGGCCGGCGTCGCCGCGAGCTGGGAACCCGACGTGTTCGGCCGCGTGCGCGACGCGGTGACGGGCGCGCAGGCGAACGCCGCGGCGAGCACGGCCGACCTGCAGGCCGTGAAGCTGTCGGTCACGGCGGAACTCGCGACCGATTATTTCGCGCTACGCTCGCTCGACACGCAAAAGCAGTTGCTCGATGACACGGTGCGTGCATACGCGGACGCGCTGACGCTGCTCAAGCAGCAGCTCGCGGCCGGTGCGATCGATGCGTCGGCGGTCGCGCAAGCCGAGACGCAACTCGAATCGACGCGCACGCAGGACACCGACATCGACGCGTCGCGTGCGCAGTTGCAGCACGCGATCGCGACGCTCGTCGGCGAAAGCGCGTCGACGTTCGCGCTGCCGCCGCGCGTGCAGGCGTTCCACGTGCCGGCCATTCCGGCCGGCATGCCGTCGGAACTGCTCGAACGGCGGCCCGACATCGCGGCCGCCGAGCGCCGTGTGGCGGCCGCGAACGCGCAGATCGGCGAGGCGCGTGCCGCGTTCTTTCCCGATCTCGTGCTGTCGGCAAGCGCCGGCCTCGAGAGTTCGTTCTTCGCGCCGTGGCTCGCCGCGCCGAGCCTGTTCTGGTCGCTCGGCCCGCAACTCGCCGGCACGCTGTTCGACGGCGGTCGCCGCAGCGCATCGCTGCGCGGCGCGCATGCGCAGTACGACGGCGCGGTCGCAGATTACCGGCAGACCGTACTCGTCGCGTTCCAGCAGGTCGAGGATCAGTTGTCGACGATCGATGCGCTCGCGTCCGAAGCCGGCAGCCAGCAGCGCGCGACCGACGCGGCCGACCTGTCGCTGCGGCTGACGACGAATCGCTTCAACGCCGGCGCCGTCAGCTATCTGGACGTGGTGACCGCGCAGACGATCGCGCTGACGAACCGGCGCACGGCCGATCAGATCGACGCGCGCCGGATGGAGGCCGCGGTCGGGTTGTTGAAGGCGCTGGGCGGCGGCTGGCAAGCGAGCGCGGATGAGGAATCGAACACCGGCACGCACGAACGCCCGGTCGCCGCGTTACCCGATCCCGTCGTCACGCAGCCGACGGCCGGTTGAACGTGAGCACGAAGCGCGTGCCGCGCGCGTCGCTTTCGACCTGCGCGGTGCCGCCGTGCAGTTCCATCACCGAGCGCACGATCGCGAGGCCGAGCCCGGCCGTGCCGCCCGGCACCCCGCCGCTGCGGGCGGGATCGCCGCGCACGAACCGGTCGAAGATCCGCGGCAGCAGCGCCGGATCGATCGGCTCGCCCGGATTCGCGACGACGACGCGCACCGCGTCGGCGGCGTCATCGACACTCAGCGTAATGACGCCGCCGGCGGGCGTGTAACGCAGCGCGTTCGCGAGCAGGTTGCCGACGGCGCGACGAAACAGCTCGACGTCGGCGGTCAGTTGCCCCCGCCCTTCGACGCGCAACGTCGAGCCCGCTTCGTCCGCGAGCCCCTCGAAATACTCCGCGATGCGCTCGAGTTCGTCGTGCACGTCGAACGCGCGCTGCCGCGTGACGAAGCTCGGATGCTCGGCGCGCGCGAGAAACAGCACGTTCTCGATCATCCGTGCGAGACGATCGTATTCCTCGAGATTCGATTCGAGCAGCGCCTGGTACTCGTCGGCCGCACGCGGCCGCGCGAGCGCGACTTCAGTGGCGCCACGCATGTTGTTCAGCGGCGTGCGCAGGTCGTGCGCGAGATCGGCGCTGAATTGCGACAGATGCGCGAATGCCTGCTGCAGGCGGCCGAGCATCGCGTTCTGCGCGTCGACGAGCGCGCGCAGCTCGCTCGGTGCACGCGACGCGTCGAGCCGCGTGTCGAGCTTGTCGACGGTGATCCGGCCGGTGTTGTCGACGATCTCGCGCAGCGGCGCGAGCGCCGTGCGGATCAGCCAGTAGCCGAGCAGCAGCGCGAACAGCGCGCCGAGCCCGCCGGCGATCTCGAGCCGGTCGCGGTAGCCGTCGAGCAGGTCGGCGCGGTCGTGCATGTTGCGCGCGATCGCGATGCGGATCGGCGTGCGGTCGCCGAGCGCGGCCTCGATCACGACGCCACGCATCGGCGTGCCGTTGTCGGCCGTCCACGTGACGAGCCGGTCGGCCGTGATCCGCTCGTCCGCCGGAACCGGCGCCGCATGCGGCGCGAACAGCTGCGCGTCGGCCAGCGGAACCGACGCGGCGGCAGGCGCATCGTCGAGCGCGGCGAGCCGCACGTTGTGGCGCGCGAGCACGTCGCCGCGCGCATCGACGGCGGCCATCGACAGCGCCTCGTTGCCGAGCACCTGGCTCGTCAACCGCTCGGCATGCGTGCGGACTGCATCGAGCGACTCGAGCTCGCCCGCGAGCCGGCGCGTGTGGCGCGCGGCCAGCACGATGTCGAGGTCGTCCTGCGTGTTCACCTGCCGTTCGAGGCCCGCATACACGTATGCGCCGACCAGCGCGAACGCGGCGAGCGTGGTCGCGGCGAACGCGAGCGCGAGCGTCGCGGCAAGCGAGCGCGGCCGCGTCATGCGTCGTCCTTCGGTTCGAGCACATAGCCGACGCCGCGCACGGTATGGATCAGCTTGACCGGAAACGCGTCGTCGATCTTCGCGCGCAGGCGCCGGATCGCGACCTCGACGACGTTGGTGTCGCTGTCGAAATTCATGTCCCATACATACGATGCGATCTGCGTGCGGCTCAGCACCTCGCCCTGCCGGCGCGCGAGCAGCTGCAGCAGCGAGAATTCGCGCGGCGTGAGGTCGATGCGCGTGGCGCCGCGCTTCACGCGGCGGCGCACCACGTCGATTTCCAGATCGCCGACCGCCAGGTGTTCGGTCTCGCGCGGCGGCCCGCGACGCGCGAGCGTCCGGATGCGGGCAAGCAGCTCGACGAACGCGAACGGCTTCACGAGGTAGTCGTCGGCGCCGAGTTCGAGGCCGTGCACGCGATCCTGCACGTCGTCGCGCGCGGTCAGGAACAGCACCGGCGTCGTATGCGTGTCGCGCAGCCGCTTGAGCACGCCCCAGCCATCGAGCACGGGCAGCATCACGTCGAGCACGATCACGTCGTAACGCTCTTCCTGCGCGAGCGTCAGCCCTTCGCCGCCGTCCTTCGCAAGATCGACGCTGAAGCCCGATTCCTCGAGCCCCTTCTTCAGGTAGGCCCCCGTCTTCGGTTCGTCTTCGACTATCAGGATACGCATGGCCGGCTCCGTCGCTTTCGTGATGACATCCGGCGATGTTACCGGCAAACGGTGACAAGGGATCGCTGCGTGCGGGCGCAAACGCCTTTGATTACAAAACGGTAATCGGGCGGTCAGCGTAGCGTGCGGTTGCGAAGCCGTGCACGGCGGAGTGGGTAACCTGCATAAACCCTCCGCCACATCGCCATTCCAGCCGCTAGAGCGCCGCCTTCCTCTGCGTAAATCTAAGGACCAGATAACGGTATGAGAATTTCTTGGTTCTTGGATGCGTTCCACATCCCGAAAATACGAGCTCCCGACAACCGGGCGCGCGATGCGCCGCCCCGCGTCGCTCAAACAACGTTCCTCTTTCCCATGTTCAGCAGATCGTTTCGCACTACGTCGGGCCACGCGCTGTGCGTCGCCGCCCTCCTTTCCGTTTTTTCCGGCGTCGCCCGCGCGGACAGCACGCTCGATCGCATCCATCAACGTCACACGATCACGATCGGCGTGATCCTGTCGGGCCCGCCGTTCGGCTCGCTCGATCCCGCGACGCAAAAGCCGGTCGGCTTCAACGTCGATCTGGCGAACGACGTCGCGAAACGACTCGGCGTCGACGTCGAGCTGACACCGGTTCAGCCGTCGAACCGCGTGCAGTTCCTGCAGCAGGGCAAGGTCGACGCGCTGATCGCCAACATGGAGCTGACGACGGAGCGCGCGGAGATCCTGTCGTATGCGCCGACGCCGTTCGAATCCATCGGCGGCGCGCTGATCGCGCGCAAGGACAGCGGCATCAAGTCCTGGGCCGACTTGCGCGGCAAGCCGGTCTGCGTGTCGCAAGGCAGCAACTACACGAAGCCGCTCGCGACGGAATACGGCGCGCAGGTGAAGGCCTTCCGCGGCCAGCCGGAATCGCTGCTCGCACTTCGCGGCAACAACTGCGTGGCCGCCGTGCACGTCGCGCCGACGTTGCGCATGCTCGTCGCGCGCAACCCCGACTGGAAGGACTATACGACGCCGCTGTCGACCGACCTGATTCCGTCGCCGGCGGTGATCTGGGTCCGCAAGGGCGAGACCGACACGCAGGGCGCGCTCGACCGGATCGTTCAGGATTGGCACCGCAGCGGCTGGCTGCTCGACGTCGAGCGCAAGAACGGCATGACGCCGTCGCAAGCCGTGCTCGACCTGCACGCGAAGCTCAAGGCGCAGCGCACATGACGGTGGCCGCCGCCGTCGAAGCGCTCCGCAAGTTCGGCCTCGATTACAGCTTCGTGCTCGCCCCGGACGAACGCGCGTCGTTCGTGCACGGGATGGGCGTGACGCTCGAACTGTCGATCGCGACCGCGGTCGGCAGCCTCGCCTGCGGCGTCGTGCTCGCCGCGCTGCTGGTGTCGCCGAGCGCGGCGCTCGCGCGCCCCGCGCGCGCATTCGTCGAGGTCACCCGCAACACGCCGACGCTCGTGCAATTGTTCTGCGCGTTCCTCGTCGTCAACATGCTGATCAGCGCCGCACTGCGCAATCTGGGCGGCAATCCGCTGACGCCGTTCATCTGGAGCGTCATCGTGATCTCGCTGCACAAGGGCGCGTTCCATGCGGAAGCGCTGCGCGCCGGCCTCGAAGCGGTACCGCGCGCAACGCTCGAGGCTGCGCAGTCGCTCGGCTACAGCCGCCGCCAGCGGCTCTGGCACGTGCAGCTGCCGCTCGCGATACGCTTCGCGCTGCCCGCGCTCGTCAACAACCTGGTCGATCTCGTGAAGATGACGACGGTCGCCTCGGCGATCGCCGTCGGCGACGTCACCTATGCGTCGATCATGATCTGGACGCAACGCGACAATGTGCTCGAGTTGATGATCCTGATCCTGCTCTTCTTCGGCGCGCTCACGTTCACGGTCAACCTCGCGGGACGTTGGCTGGAACACCGCCTGAGGATACCCGGCTATGGCCATTGACATGCACGCGCAGCCCGCGCGCCTCGTGCGATGGCGCGCCGTCGCGGCAACCCTGGCCGCGCTGGCCGTCGTCGCGCTGGCCGTCGCGGGCCGCCGTCACCCGACCCTCGTCGCGCTCGCCACATGGCTGCCGGCGCTCGGCAAGGCGATGCTGGTCAACATCGGCATCAGCGCGATCGCGATCGCGATCGGCACGCTCGCCGGCCTCGTACTCGGCCCGCTGACGCTGTCGCGGCTCGGCATCGCGCGCGTGCTGGCGCGCGCGTACGTGCAGTTGTTCCGCAACGCGCCGCTGCTCGTGCTGATCTATTTTTCGACCTACGTGTTCCCGTTCGAAATCAGGTTCGGCCATGCGTCGCTGCCGTTTCCGGACTGGTTCAAGGTAACGCTCGGCCTCGCGCTGCCCGCGAGCGCGAACTTCGCGGAAATCTTCCGCGGCGCGATCCAGTCGATTCCGCATGCGCAGTGGGACGCCGCACGCTCGCTCGCGTTCAGCCGCGCGCAAGTGTTCCGCTGGATCATCCTGCCGCAATGCGTACGCCGCATGCTGCCGCCGTGGATGAACCTGTATGCGAGCATCGCGATGGCCACCGCGCTCGCGTCGCTGGTCGGCGTGCACGACCTGCTCGACACCGCGCAGGTCGCGAGCAACACCGTCGCGCGAGCCGACTTCACCGTCGTCGTCTATTTCACGGTACTCGGCCTGTTTTTCGCGTACTGCTACCCGATCGCCCGTTTCACCCGCCTTCTCGAAAGACGTCATGCATTCCACTGAAACTCCGCGCGGCGCGGACGAGCCGCTCGTCCGCCTGCGCGACGTGCACCTGTCCTACGGCACGACGCCCGTGCTGCGCGGCATCGATCTCGACGTGCACCGCGGCCAGGCCGTGTCCATCATCGGCCCGTCCGGCTCCGGCAAATCGACGATCCTGCGTTGCATCACCGGGCTGTTGCGGCCGCAGCGCGGCCTGATCGAGGTCGACGGCACGCGCGTCGACCTGCTCGCATCGGAGCGCGACGAAATCGCGCTGCGCAAGCGGGTCGGCTTCGTGTTCCAGCAATACAACCTGTTTCCGCACCTGAGCGTGCTCGACAACCTCGTCGTCGCCCCGGTCCGGATTCTCGGCCGCGATCGCAACGATGCGGTGCGCACCGCACACGCGCTGCTCGAACGCGTGCGTCTCGCGGACAAGGCGCACGCCTACCCCGGCGAGCTGTCGGGCGGCCAGCAGCAGCGCGTCGCGATCGCCCGCGCGCTCGCGATGCAGCCCGACCTGATCCTGTTCGACGAAGTGACGTCCGCGCTCGATCCGGAAACCGTCGGCGACGTGCTGTCGGTGATTCGCGATCTCGTGCGCGACGGCATGACCTGCGTGCTCGTCACGCACGAGATGCGCTTCGCCGAGGAAATCAGCGACGTCGTCTATTTCACCGAGGCGGGCGTGATCGTCGAGCACGGGTCGGCCGCGCAGCTGTTCCGCGCGCCGCAAAGCACGCGCACGCGGGCCTTCCTCGCGCATGCGCTCGGCCCGGCCGGCAGCCCACAGGCAAGCCGCGACAGCGCGCCGATCGCACTCGACCTGACGCGCTTCGCGGTCTGACTCAGCGCGCTGCGTAGCGGCTCGGCGGGCGCGCGAGCCCGAGATGGTCGCGCAGCGTCGTGCCCTCGTATTCGGTGCGGAACAGGCCGCGCCGTTGCAGTTCCGGCACGACCTGCCCGACGAAATCGTCGAGTCCGCCCGGGAAATACGGCGGCATGATGTTGAAACCGTCCGCGGCGCCGCCGTCGAACCATTCCTCGAGCGCGTCGGCGACCTGCGTCGGCGTGCCCCATACGATCCGATGCCCGCGCGCGCCGGCGACGAGATAGTAGAGTTCGCGCAGCGTGAGGTTCTCGCGGCGCGCGAGATCGGTGAGCAGCTTCGCGCGGCTCTTCAGCTGATCGGATTCGGGCAGGTCGGGCAGCGGGCCGTCGAGCGGATACTTCGACACGTCGTGGCCGAGACGGTCGGACAGCAGCGTCAGCGCGCCCGACGTATCCGTCCATTGCTGGAGCTGCGCATACTTGTCCTTGGCCTCCTGCTCGGTGCGGCCGATCACCGGAAACACGCCCGGCATCACGGCAAGCGCGTCCTCGGCGCGGCCGTATGCCGCGAGCCGACCCTTCAGGTCGCGATAGAAGGCCTGCGCTTCCTCGAGCGTCTGCTGCGCGGTGAACACGACTTCCGCGGTGCGCGCGGCAAGCTCCTGGCCGGGGCCCGACGAGCCGGCCTGAATCACGACCGGATGGCCCTGCGGCGGGCGCGACGCGTTGAGCGGCCCCTTCACGTTGAAGAAGCGCCCGGCGTGATCGAGCGTGTGCACCTTCGCCGGGTCGAAATACACGCCGCGCGCCTTGTCCCTGACGAGCGCGTCGTCGTCCCAGCTGTCCCACAGCCCCTTCACGACATCGACGAATTCGCCGGCCATCTCGTAGCGCTGCGCGTGATCCGGATGATTGCCGCGCGTGAAATTCGCGGCGGTGCGGTCATACGAAGTCGTCACGACGTTCCATGCCGCGCGCCCGCCGCTCAGGTGGTCGAGCGATGCGAACACGCGCGCGATATGGTAAGGCTCGCTATACGTCGTGGACGCGGTCGCCGCAAGGCCGATGTGCCGCGTATGCATCGCGAGCGCCGACAGCAGGCTCAGCGGCTCGAAGCGCATCGCCATCGACGGATGCGCGTCGGGGCCGCTCGTCAAGCCGTCGGCCAGGAAGACCATGTCGAACTTCGCGCGCTCGGCGGTCTGCACGACGCGGCGCAGCAGATCGAAGTTCTCGCTGCCGGATTCGGCATCGGGATGGCGCCAGCCGGCGACGTGGTGTCCTGCGCCCTGGAGGAACAACCCGAGGCGCATCTGGCGGCGGGAAGGTGTGCTGCGTTCGGTGCTCATGATTGAAGCGACGTAAAGGTGTGGAAAAGTCGGGCAAGATCGGCCGTGCTGCGCATCGTATCGATCAGTTCCGGGACGAACGCGAGTGCGGGATCGTGGGCGGTCGCGTCCGCGAACTTCGCGGCAAGGTCGTCGGCACCGACGAGGCGTTCGGTGCGTTGCCGAAGCGTGTCGCCGTTGCGCAGCGCAATCTCGACGACCGAGAAACGCGTCGCGGGATCGGTCGACGCGCGCGGCGCCGCGGCATCGTGGCGCCGCGTCACGCGTGCGGCGAGCGCGATCAGGTCGTCGCGCACGGGCACGTCGGCGAACGTCGCGACGCCGGGCGGCCCGTCCGTCAGTGCGGCCGCCACCGCGTATTCCACGCTGAAGCGCGCTTCGAGGCCGGTGGCCGGCAGTCGGTCCGACAGCGGCGTGTCGCCGCCCGGCGGGAACGTGACCACGATGCCCTCGATGTCCGCCGGCGCGATGCGGTGGCGCTCGCGCAGATCGAGCGCGGCCTGCACGGCGTAATGGGTTGCCGTGCAGCACGGCCACGGCTTGAAGTACAGGCCGGGCGACACGATCTGCCACGGCGCGCCCCAGTCGGCCAGCACGCGCGCCGGCTGCGACGCGCCGCCGCCGAACACGGCGAAGAATCCTTCCGGGCCGTCGAGTGCGCCCGGTGCGCCGGTCAGTCCGGCCTCGGCGAGCGCCACGGCGAACAGCCCCGCGCGCGCGGCAAGGCCCGCGTGCAACGGCTTGATCTCGGTGCCGAACTGCAGGCGCAGCCCGGCCGATTGCGTCGCGGCGATGCCGAGCGCGTTTTCGGTGGCCGCCGCATCGAGCCCGGCCAGACGCGCCGCGGCGGCGGCCGCGCCGAGCGTGCCGAGCGTCGCGGTGTTGTGGAAACCGAGTTCGTAGTGGCGGCTGCCGAGCGCGAGACCGATCCGCGCCATCGTCTCGACGCCGACGACGTAGGCGTCGAGCAGTTCGAGCGCGCTGCGTGCGCGCACCTGCGCGAGCGCGAGCAACGCCGGCAGCAGCACGGTGCCGGGATGGCCGCGCACGCTGCTGTGCACGTCGTCGTAATCGAGCGCATGGCCTGCATAGCCGTTGAGCAGCGCGGCATGTTGCGGCGACGCCGGTATCGCACTGCCGATCACCGCTGCGGCGCCGGCCGAATCCCGACCGCACGCCGCCAGCAGCTTGCGGTAACCGTTGTCGCGAGCGCCGGCGAACGCGGCGGCAAGGAAGTCGAGCAGGCCGCGCCGCGCGGCAGCGATGGCGGGCGGATTACGCGCGGGCTCGGCGCACGCGATCGCTGCGGCCAGCCGGCGCGTGACGTCGCCGGCCGTGCCGTCGGGATTCAAGTGGGGAGACATGTCAGCCGTTGGAAAGTCGCGAAATGCCGCAACGGGCGGCGCAACCGGGAACCTTCCGGTTCCTGCTCGCATGGGAGCGTTGGATACTAGCGAAGCATCCTTGCGTGCCCAACCAAGTATTCGAGCTTTCGATATCGCGTATTCAGCGTTGCTTGAACGGGGGGCGACGAGTTCGCTCCCATGAGCGGTTCCCCGTACGTAAACAGTGCCGTTGTGTGAACGGGTTTTCGGCGGACTGACCTTCGTAGTCGGCTCACGCTGGCGACGGTGTCCCGCCCGGCCCGTGTCAGGCCGGCTGATGATTCGTTCATCAACGAATGGACCGCTGCCGATCGGCAGCTCGCCCAACTGGCGGAGCAATTCGGGGTTCATTACTTACCGCCTCACCTGCGTTGAGCGAAGCCAGTGCCTATGGCTTCCAGTTCGGTGTCTCCCACGTCAGGCTCTATTGCCGCTTCTTGAGTCGCTCCTTCGCATCGCCGAATGATGCCTGTGTCTTGCCGACGATCTGTTCGGCCTTGCCCGTCAATCTGTCCGTTGGATTTCCCACGACCTTGCCAACCAGCTCCTTCAGTTTGCCCTTTGCTTCCCTGAGGCGGCCCTTTACCTGATCTTTGTTCATGAGTTTCTCCTTGAGGCTGACGGGTGCGCGAACCGCGAATGCCGATCCGGCACGCTGAGCGAATCGCGATGAAAACGTCGGTGCAGGCACGGCGCTTGCGACGGCTGAAGCGTTCGCGCTTGTGACCAGCGAGTTGACGGTCGAAGGCTGGACGCTCGCCGGCTCGCGCGTCTGTAACGGGTGCCGGAGGCAAGGCAGGCTGTGGCCACTCGTTGCCAATCTTGCGGAGGAAGCATGAATATCGTCACTAGCGCCGGCCCGCTGGTTTCGCTGATCGCCGGCATTCTCATCCTCGTGGTACCGCGCCTGCTGAATTACATCGTTGCGCTCTACCTGATCATCATCGGGCTGCTCGGTCTGTTCGGCGGACGTATCCATTGAATGGACATGAGCACGAGATAGCCGGTTACGGACGCGCATCAGTCCATCGTGACGCCATGCTTGCGTTCACGGCGGCGAACACCGCCAGCGCAATGAGCAACACCTATGCCGTCTGCACGTGGATGCGTAACCGAGAAAGACGACGCCATGGCGCGTCTTTCCTTGACGCAATGACTCGCCGCCTCTGCGCCGGGCGGCCTGATGCGGAAAACCGTGATCCCGACGAGTGCGCGCCTTCTCGCAACGCGGTGCAGGGGCTTCCCTTCGGATAGTTGTGATATTCGACCCGACATCGCATGGCGGGAACGGGTAATCTTCACGCCCCTCGATCGCAAATTCGATTCCCCCTGGTCAGACTTTTCCCCGTTTCCCTCCATTTCGTTTCAATTCGATGTAAGTGTTCCTTTGTCGGATCGGAACCGAAATGACGAGTGCGCCGTACACCTGTCCGCGTGTGCGTACGCTTCGCGTCATCATGCTCTGTACTCCTTCCCTTTAAGCGTCGCACTGTGCCTCGAAGCGATTGCATGTCAAATCCGCAGCGACGATGACGTCGTGCGTGCCGCCGCCGGATGGGTGCTGGCTGCGAAGCGACGCGGGTGGCGTGGTTGACATAGCAACGAAGCGCTGCCGCCCCGTTTGGGAACGAATCGTGCGCGTTCTCCGGTATTGAATGGAGGACAGCGCTATGAAGCCCATGACCATTGCAAACCGCCGAATTCTGGCGACACTCGTGGCAGGCGGCGCGCTCGTCGCGGCCGGCACGGCCTTCGCGCAAACCTACGTCGTACCGCCACCGAGGTACGAGGAGCCCGCCCCGGCGCCGGGTGTGTCGGTCACGATTGGCATGCACGGCGACCGCTACTGGGACGGCCATCGTTACTGGGAGCACGAGGCATGGATGCATCGTCATCCGCGTGAACGTGATCCGTGGCGCGAACACGAACACGAGCATGAACACATGCACGAACACGAGTATCGTGAATAGCGACGACGGGCCACCGGAAACTGCGGAGACCTCTCCGGCTTGACACGCTCGTTGCTTGCGCACGGACTTGCCTGATCGCTTCGGACCATTTCAGTCCTGGTTCGTGCGCACGGCGATTCGCCGTCCACCGCCTTCGCTGAACAACCTGCCGAAGGTCGAGCAACCGGCGCGCGCGGTCGGCATGCACGAAAGCGCCTGTCTCGCGCGTTTCGCGGGCAACCTCGGACCGACGATATTCGAGTCTCCGCGGTACGAGCGCCTGCGAATCGCGCGGTCTCAGCCGGATTGGATTGGACGTCGCCCGCCGTTGCGGCACGCACTCACGACGATCGCGTGAAGTAACGCTGTGCCAAGGCGACCCAGTAGCGAACGCCGGCCGGAATGATGTCGTCGTTGAAATCGTACGTCGGGTGATGCAGCGCCGGCGCGGCCGCTCCCGCCGGCGCGTTGCCGATCAGCACGTACGCGCCCGGGCGCTCCTCCAGCATGAAGCCGAAGTCTTCGGACGTCATGTTCGGCGGCACGTCGGGGTGAAGCCGCTCGTCGCCGAACGTGTCGCGAATCACAGCTTCGCAGAGTGCGGTCTCGGCCGGCGTGTTGACCGTCGCCGGATAGTACTGAAAGAACTCGACGTCGACGTGCGCGCCATAAGCCGCGGCCAGCCCTTCGCACACGAGCCGGACGTCGCGCTGCAGTTGTTGCTGCAATGCCGACGACAGCGTGCGGATCGTCCCGCGCAACTCGGCGTTGTCCGGAATGACGTTGTCCGTCGTGCCCGCATGGAACATGCAGACGGAAATGACGGCTGGGTCCACCGGATCCTTGTGCCGCGCGGCAATGGTCTGACACTGCAGCACCATCGAACAGGCGAGCGGCACGGGGTCGATGCCCAGGTGCGGCTGCGCCGCATGCGCGCCCTTGCCCGTCACCGTGATCCTGAATCGGCAGCCGGCGGCCATGATGGCGCCGGTACGCAACCCGAACTGCCCGGCCGGCAAACCGGGCCAGTTGTGCATGCCGAACACGGCTTCCGTCGGACATTGCGCGAACAGCCCGTCGTCGATCATCTTGCGCGCGCCGGCGCCGCCCTCTTCCCCGGGCTGAAACACGAAATGCACGGTGCCCGGCAACTGCGGCAGGCCCTTCAGGATGCGCGCGGCGCCGAGCAGCATGACGGTATGCCCGTCATGCCCGCACGCATGCATGACGCCTTGCGCGCCCGATGCGTGCGCGAAGTCGTTGGCCTCCTGGATCGGCAACGCATCCAGGTCCGCGCGGAGCACGATTCCGCGGCCCCGGTCCGCACCCGGCAGGCTCGCGACGACGCCCGTGCCGCCCAGCCCGCGCGACACCGCATAGCCGAGATCTTCAAGCTCGCGGGCGACGACGTCGGCCGTCCTGTATTCCTCGAACCGCAACTCGGGATGCGCATGCAGGTCGCGACGCAAGGTCGCCCAGTGCGCGCAATGGGCTTTCAGGGACGTCTCGGGGAGGTCGGAATTATCCAATGTCGGCACCTTCGGAAAGTAGACGGCTTCCATTCTGTACTGCGGCCGCGCTCGCACGCAGCGGCTACGTCAATCGCCAAAACCCACGATCGACTTGACCTCCATGTACTCCTCCATCCCTTCGATCCCGTACTCGCGGCCGTTGCCCGACTGCTTGTACCCGCCGAACGGTGCCTGAGGATCCCACGCCGGGTAGTTCAGATGGACCTGACCCGAGCGCAGGCGCGCGGCCACCGCGCGCACGCGTTCCTTGTCGGTGCCCTGCACATGCGCGCCGAGCCCATAGACCGTATCGTTCGCGATGGCGACGGCCTCGTCGACGGTATCGTAAGGCAGGATCGCGAGGACCGGACCGAAGATCTCCTGCTGCGCGATCGTCATGTCGGTGCGGACGTCGGAAAACACGGTTGGCCGCGCATAAAAGCCGCGGTCGAATCCCGCCGGCCGCCCGGGGCCGCCGGCGATCAGTTTCGCCCGTTCGTCGAGGCCCGCGTCGATCATCTGCGCGACCCGGCCGAACTGCGCGCGATTGGCCAGCGGACCATGCGTCGTCGTGTCGGCGAACGGATCGCCGACGACCAGCTGCTGCGTTGCCGCGACGGCCAGCGCCTCGACGCGGCCCAGCACGCTGCGCGGCACGATCATCCGGGTCGGCGCGCTGCACGACTGGCCCATGTTGCGGAACGCGGCGGCGACGCCCGGCGCGATGGCGCGCGACAGGTCCGCATCGGGCAATACGATGTTCGGCGACTTGCCGCCAAGTTCCTGCGCGACGCGCTTGACGGTCGGCGCCGCGGCCTGCGCGACCAGCACGCCGGCACGCGTCGACCCGGTGATCGACACCATGTCGACCTCCGGGTGCGACGCGAGCGCCGCGCCCACTTCGGTTCCGCTGCCGCTCACCAGGTTGAACACGCCGGCGGGCACGCCCGCATCGGCGATCACTTCGGCAAACAGCAACGCGCTGAGCGGCGACAGCTCGCTGGGTTTCAACACCACCGTGCAGCCTGCCGCGAGCGCCGGGCCGACCTTCGCCGTGATTTGATAGATCGGCCAGTTCCACGGTGTGATCAGCGCGCACACGCCGATCGGCTCGCGCACGATCGCGGTCGTCCCGCGCCGTGTCAGGAACGGGTAACTGGCCAGATTGTCGCGCGCGACGCGGATATGTTCGGCTGCGAGCGGCACATGGGCGCCGCGTGCGTAATTGATCGGCGCGCCCATTTCCATCGCGAGCGCGAGCGCGAACCGTTCGGCACGCTCCAGCATCAACGCGTGAACGCGGTCGAGCAGTGTGGCGCGTTGCTGCGGCGAAGTCGCGGCCCAGCGCTCGAAAGCATTGCGCGCGGCCTGCACCGCGCAGTCGGCGTCGCGTGCATTGCCGAGCGGGATCTCGCACAGCGTGTCTTCGGTGGACGGGCTGACGACCGCGAACCGGTCGCCGCCGTCAGGCAAGACCCAGTCGCCGTCGATGAAGAAGCGCTCCAGCCTGCCGGCTTCCATCAGGTGACGAACCGGTGAATCGATGGGTGAATGCATTGCGGGGTGTCCTTGAATCGATACCATGCACCGGCGAACGGCGGAAGCCCGGAGGCCGCCACCATCGTCCGCGAGACGGCCTCACACTAGAAATCGGCAACCTTGCCCCAGGCGGAATCGGCGAACCGGCCCGGCTGATACGGTACCGGGTCCACGATCGGCGGCGCCCCGGTGGCGAGATCCGCGATCAGGTGACCGGCGCCGGGGCCGATGCCGAAACCGTGTCCGGAAAAGCCTGCCGCCAGGATCAATCCCGGCACGCCCGGCACTTCGCCGATACCCGGGACGCCGTCCGGCGTGCTGTCGACGTACCCGGCCCATGCGTGCGTGATCGTGGCTTCGCGCAGTTCGGGCAGCAATTCGACGGCACGACGATAGGTTTCGGTGACGGTCGGCATGTCGGGCTTCGGATCGAGGATGCGCACCGCCTCCATCGGGGTCGGCGCATCGAGCCGCCACCGCTTGAGCGTTTCGTGGCCGCCGCGCATGCCCTCGAGGCCGCCCGGCAGCAGATTGCGCCAGCGCTTCGCGAACATCGGCACGAACTGCGGGGCGAACCGCAGGAACTGCGGCGTCACGTCCACGCGCGCGCGGCCGCTGATGGCCAGCGCGTAGCGTCCGTCGTCGCGGCGCGTGACGGACACGCCGGAGGTGTACAGCGCGTCCGGCAAGCGCTGTTCGACGGGCGACACGCTCAGGATCGACTGACGGATCGACGCCTGCGGAAAGCGGATGCCGAGCTGGCGGCAGAACGACGACGCCCACGCGCCGCCGGCGAGCACGACCGTCTTCGTCCTGATGACGCCGGCCTCGGTGACCACGCCGCCGACGCGCCCGCCCTCGAGTTCGATCCCGCGCGCAGCACACTGCTGGTGGACGCTGCCGCCCAGCTTCATCAGTGCAGCCGCCACGGCCGGCGCGGCCTTGCCCGGGTCGGCCGTGCCGTCGGTCGGCGAGAACACGCCGCCCTTCCACTGCCGGCCCGTCACGCGCCCGCGCTCGCCGGCCTGCTTGCTGTCGAGCATGTACGTCGTCACGCCCGCGGTCTTCGCGAAGTCGCCCCAGCTGGCCCAGCGGGACAGCTCGGCCTCGTCATTGCTCAGATACAGCAGCCCGCAGCGATGAAAGCCCGTGTCTTCGCCGGATTCGGCGGCGAATCGTTCCCACAGGTCGATGCTCTTGCTCGCCATCGGCAATTCGCGCGCGTCGCGGTTCTGCTGCCGGCACCAGCCCCAGTTGCGGCTCGACTGCTCGGCGCCGATGCGGCCCTTCTCGACCAGCGCGACCGACATGCCGCGCCGGGCGAGGTAGTACGCGGTAAAGACGCCGATGATGCCGCCGCCGATCACGACGACGTCGGCCGAGGCCGGCAGCGTGGGCGAGGTTTCGATAAGGCGCAGCGGAGGGGACATGGTCAGTCTCGTTCGGTGGATACGTGGACGTTCTGCACGACGTAGAATTTCGCCACGCGCTCGCTGCTTTCCCACCCGATCGACGCGCCGCGCGGCACGAACAGCGCGTCGCCGGCGCCGAGCGACAGCACGCTGCCGTCGGGCGCCGCGAACCGGACGCTGCCGGCCAGCAGGAGCATGAACTCGTTCACGCGATGCGGGCGAACGATCCGGTGATACGGCGTCGAATCCCACGTGCCCGCGCAGTACGCGGCGCCGTCGTCGACGAACACGTTGTCGCTGCGGCATTGCGGCGCGGGGCCGAGCAGGACCTCCGGCGGCAGCGTCGCGGACGGCTTGAAGTCGGCGTCGGCACGCAGCGCGAACACGCCGCGCTGCGTCGGTGTCGCGCACGCGGCCGCGCAGAACGTGAACAGCACGCGCGATGCCGCGGTGACGCGCAGCGCCGTGCCGCCGCCGATCACGGCCCCTTCTCCCGGGCCCAGTACGAGCGGTGCGGCGCCGGCCGCTTCGAGCGTCAGCTCGCCTTCGATGATCGCGATGGTTTCGATGTGCGGAAAGCTCGCCACGTCGAGTTCGCCGGCGAAGGCGATACGTCCGGCGGCCATCGCGTCGGGCCCTTCCCAGGCGATCTCCCGATGGCGCGCGAACGGATCGTTCGCGCCGAACGCCTGCTGGCGAAACGCGGTTGACGAAGGTGCGCCGTCGGCACGGTGCAACACGAAAGCTGCGGTCATTTCTGCTCCTGTGCAGTGCGCGGCGGCCGGGTTGAAAACCGTCGCGCGATATCGGAAATGGTCGTTCGCCGGCGCGCTCGCCGGCCATCCGTCAGGCGTGCCCGTCGCCGTTGCGCCTACGCGGCGTGACACGACGCTGCGCGGCGCTCGGTGTGCGCGCGCATCGAAGACGGCCGCGCAGGCGTGCCCGGCCGCGCGACCACGTAATCGCGCGGCGTGATCCCGAGTACCCGCCGGAAATGCCGGCACAGGTGGCTCTGATCGAAGAAGCCGACCTCGGTCGCGACGACCGAAGGCGCGAGGCCGGCGCGCAGCAAGTCCTGCGCACGCCGCACGCGCACGAGGCACAGATACCGGTGCGGCGACAACCCGACTTCGCCGCGAAAGCGTGCGGTGAAACGCGACACGCTCAATCCGGCCACCGCCGCGAGCGTGTCGAGGTTCAGCGGCTGCGCGAATGACGCATCGATCGTGCGCAGCACGTCGCCGATCGCCGGCGATACGGGCTGCGGAACACGCGGTGCGCGAGGCGTCGCGCCTTCGTCCGCGTCGTGGAACAGGGTGACCATGCTCGCCGTCCTCATGCGGCCGCCTGCGCGGCAGCGCGCGGCGCGGCGCCGGGCGCGCCCGGCCCGGCCATCGTGTCGCCGCCGGTCCCGTCGCGGCGGCCGTTGCCGGCGGCGAGCGGGCAAACGAATCGTGCGGTCATATCCAATCCTCCGGGGGCAGTCGCTTCAGTGCAGGAAATCCTGGATCCGGTAATACGCGCCGACGATCGGCAGAAACCACGCGTGCCCGAAATGGCCGGGCATCGCCGGCCATTCGAGGTCGCGCCACGGATTCGACGCGGCGGCGCCGTACAGCACGTCGGCCATCACGCGGCCCATGTGCACCGACATCTGCACGCCGTGGCCGCTGTAGCCCATCGAGTAATAGAGCCCGTCGTGCTGGCCCGCGCGCGGCAGCCGGTCGGCGGTGATGTCCACCAGCCCGCCCCAGCAGTAATCGAGCCGCACCTTGGCCAGTTCCGGGAAATACCCGGCCATGCCGGCGCGCAGGATGTCGCCGCTTTTCGCGTCGGAGCGCGGGCTCGACATCGCGAAGCGCGCGCGGCCACCGAACAGCAGCCGGTTGTCGGGCGTCACGCGGAAGTAGTTGCCGATCTGGCGCGACGTCACGTAGGCGCGGCGCTGCGGGAACAGCCGGTTCAATTGCGCGTCGGGCAGCGGCTCGGTCACGACGATGAAGCTGCCGACCGGCGCGATGCGCCGGCGGAACCAGCCGAACGGGCCGTGCTGCGATGCGCCGGTCGCGACCAGCACGCGATCGGCGACGATCCTGCCGCGCGTGCAGGTGATCGCGTGGCGCTCGCCGTCGAGCCGCTCGAGCTGCGTGACGGCCGCATGCTCGTACACGCGTGCGCCGGCGCGCACGGCTGCCTGCGCAAGCCCGACGCCGAACTTGCCCATGTGCATCTGCGCGCCGTTGCGCTGCAGGAGTCCGCCGTAGAAACCGTCGGAAGCGACTTCGTCGCGAATCCGCGCCGGCTCGATCAGTTCGATGTCCGGATCGACATCGCGGCGCAACGCGTCGAAGGTCTTTTCGAGCCCCGCGAAATGCTGCGGCTTCGCGGCGAGCTTCAGCTTGCCCGCCCGCCGGAAATCGCAGTCGATCGCGTGCTCGGCGACGATCGTCTCGACGCTCTTCACCGCGCTTTCGTACGCGCGATAGAACTGCTTCGCCGGCTCCGCGCCGATGCGCGCGGCCAGCGACGCGTAATCCTGTGCGACGCCCGTGTTGCACTGGCCGCCGTTGCGGCCGGACGCTTCGCCCGCGACCTGCGCGGCTTCGAGCACGACCACCGATACGCCGCGCTGCGCGAGCGCCAGCGCCGCCGACAGGCCGGTGAAGCCGCCGCCGATCACGACCACGTCGGCGCGCCCTTCGACGGGCCCTTCGCAGCCGGCGCGAAACGCGGGGCGGGTATCCAGCCAGTACGATTCGAATTTCATCGGATTCTTCTCGAGCATGTCGGCGACGACGATCGGCGGCCGTTCATGGGAAATCATTTAATCACCATCAAAAACCGCAGTTGCCGCGTATTCGCGCGCGGCACGCGCACAAAGCGCCGTTTTGCGCGACCGCCGCAGCAGACTATGCGGTGCGCCGTTCGCCGCTTCACTTGCCACGTCGCGCGCGGTGAACTTCCGGCGTGTCGCGCGCTACAGCTGCACCGGCTGCTCGGGCGCGGCACCCACCGGCGCCGGCTCCGCCTGGAAGCGCGCGAGGTCTTCCTCGCTGCGATGGCACAGCACCTGCGCGCCGTTGCCGAGCGTGCGCAGCGCCGGTGCCGTCCGGTTGCAGACGCCGTCCACGCGCATCGCGCAGCGCGACAGGAACGGACACAGCTCGGCGTCGTTCTCGCGCTCGCCGATCGGCACCAGCGGCCGGTGGCAACGCTCGGCCGCATCGTCGAGCCAGCCCGCGCGCAGCTCCGGCGCGGACGACACCAGCAGATGCGAATACGGGTGATAAGGCGGCGCGCACAGCGCGTCGCGGCTACCGGTTTCGACACGGCGGCCCGCGTACAGCACGACGATGTCGTCGCTGATCGCGCGCACCTTCGCGATGTCGTGCGTGATGAACACGTACGACACGCCGAGCTTCGCCTGCAGGTCGCGCAGCAGATCCATGATCGCGGCACCGACGACCGTATCGAGCGCCGACGTGACTTCGTCGCACAGGATCAGGTCGGGCTCGGCCGCGAGCGCGCGCGCGAGGTTCACGCGCTGCTTCTGCCCGCCGGACAGCTCGCCGGTACGCCGCGAGGCCACCGCGGGCGGCAGCCGCACGAGTTCGAGCAGCTCTGCGACGCGCTGCCGCGCACGCGCGCCCTTGATCCCGTGATAGAACGCGAGCGGCCGCGCGAGCGTGCGCTCGACGGTATGCACCGGATTGAGCGCGGTATCGGCGTTCTGGAACACGATCTGCACGCGGCGGTGCTGCTCCTTCGTGCGCTTGGCGATATCGAGCGCGAGCGGCTCGCCGTCGAGCAGAATCTTCCCGGCCGCCGCCGGGACCAGGCCCGCGATCACCTTGGCGAGCGTCGTCTTGCCCGAGCCCGATTCGCCGATCACGCCGACCGTCTGCCCGCGCCCGATGCGCAGGTCGACTTCGTGCAGGATCAGCTTCGCGGGCCAGCCCTTTGCCGTCCGGCCGCCGTAACCGGCGACCGCACCACGCACGTCGAGCAGCGGCGCCGGTTCGGCCGGCGCCGGTTTCTCGTCGCGTTGCGCATCGTTCGGCGTGACGGCCGCGATCAGGCTCTGCGTGTACGGGTGCGCCGGCGCATGCAGGATCTGCCCGGTCGCGCCGGCTTCGCGGATCACGCCGTCGCTCAGCACGACGATCCGGTCGGCCATCTGCGCGACCACCGCCAGATCGTGCGACACGTACACCGCGCTCATCCCGTAGCGCCGGATCACGCTCTTGAACGCCTGCAGCACGTCGATCTGCGTGGTCACGTCGAGCGCGGTGGTCGGCTCGTCGAGGATCACGAGCTCCGGATCGGTGATCAGCGCCATCGCGGCCATCAGCCGCTGCAGCTGGCCGCCCGACACCTGGTGCGGATAACGCTTGCCGATCGTCTCGGGCTCCGGCAGCGCGAGCGCGCGGAACAGCTCGACCGCCTTCGCCTGCGCGTCGCGCTTCGTCATCGTCTTGTGGATCAGCGCACTCTCGATCACCTGGTCGAGAATCGTGCGCGACGGGTTGAACGCGGCGGCCGCGCTCTGTGCGATGTACGCGACCTTGCGACCGCGCAGCGCGGTCAGGCCTTGCGCGGACAGCGTGCAGACGTCCGTGCCGCCGATCTTCACCGCGCCGCCGGCGATCCGGCAGCCGGTGCGCGCATGGCCCATCAGCGACAGCGCGATCGTCGTCTTGCCGGAGCCCGATTCGCCGATCAGCGCGAGCACCTCGCCGCGCGCGATCTCGAAGTCGACGCCGTGGACGATCGTCGTTTCCTCGCCGCCCGGCCGGCCGCCGACCACGCGCAGCCCGCGCACCTCGACGAGGGGAGTCGATTCATCTCGCATCAGTGTTCTCCCGCGGCCGCGGCCGCGCCCTTGCGGCGGCCGCGATGCGGCAGGCCATCGATCAACAGGTTGACGCCCACCGTCAGGATCGCGATCGCGACCGCGGGCATGATCGCGACGGCCGAGCCGTCGCCGAGGCTCGCGATGTTCTCGCGCACGAGCGAGCCGAGGTCCGCGTACGGCGGCTGCACGCCGAGCCCGAGAAAGCTCAGGCCGCTCAGCAGCAGCACGACGAACGTGAAGCGCAGCCCCGTATCGGCGAGCATCGGATGGATCATGTTCGGCAGCATCTCGACACAGGCGATGTACAGCGCGCTCTCGCCGCGCGCCCGCGCCACCTGCACGAATTCGAGCGTGCTGATGTTGACCGCCAGCGCGCGTGCGATCCGGTACGAGCCCGGCATGTAGCTGACCGCGGCGGTGAGGACCAGCAGCGGCAGCGACGAGCCGAAGGCCGCGACGAACATCAGCGCGAACATCTTCGACGGAATCGACGTGAGCGCGTCGAGCAGCCGGCTCATCGTCTCGTCGACCGCGCGGCCCGACACGGTCGCGAGCAGCCCGAGCGTCGTGCCGGTCAGCGCGGCGAGCAGCACGGCCGCGAGCGCGAGCAGCACGGTCAGCCGGGTGCCGTACAGGATCCGGCTCAGCATGTCGCGGCCGAGGAAGTCGGCGCCGAACGGCAGCTTCGCGCTGAACGGCGCGAACACGTCCGGCGTGACGATCGCGCCGACGTCGTGCGGCGCGAGCAGCGGCGCGAACACCGCGATGAACAGCATCAGGCCGACCATCGACAGGCCGATGCGGCCGCCGGTCGTCAGTCTGATGCGCGCGGCGCGGCGCTTGCGCGGCTGGTCGGGGGACGGCGCGGCGGGCGGCGTCGCGCCTCCCGACGGCGAGCGCGGTTCGCCTGACGGCGGCAGCGCGCTGCTGCGATGAACGGGTTCGGTCGGGTGCATGATCGGCATCTCGGAAGGTGGGCGGGACGCTCAGGTCCGCAATCTCGGGTTCGACACGATCGAGCAGAGGTCGGCGAACAGCACGAGCGTCAGGTAGGCGACGCAGAAGATCAGCGTGCAGGCCTGGACCAGCGGGAAATCGCGATTGCCGACCGCATCGACCATCAGGCTCGCGAGGCCCGGATAGTTGAAGATCGTCTCGACGACGATCACGCCGCCGAGCAGGTACGACAGGCTCAGCGCGATCGCATTGGCGATCGGCCCGATCGCGTTCGGCAGCGCATGGCGCAGCACGACGCGCGCGGGGCTCGCGCCCTTCAGCACGGCCATCTCGACATACGACGCGCTCAACTGCTCGATCACCGCGGCGCGCGTCATCCGCGCCATCTGTGCGATCACGACCGCGCACAGCGTCAGCACCGGCATCGCGTACGCGCGCAGGAAATCGTGCAGGCTCTCGATCGGGCCGCTGTACGACAGCGCGGACAGCCAGTGCAGCTTCACGGCGAGCACGAGCACGGCGACGGTCGCGATCAGGAACTCAGGCGTCGCGACGAGCGCCAGCGTGCCGAGGCTGATCACGCGGTCGACCACCGACTCGCGCTTGACCGCCGCGAGGATGCCGAGCAGCAGCGCGATCGGCACCGACACGGCGGTCGTGATCGCCGCGAGCGCGAGCGACTTCGGCAGGCGCCCGCCGATCATCGCCGACACCGGCATGTCGCCGGACAGCGAACGGCCGAAATCGCCGTGCAGCAGCCCGGTGAGCCAGTTCAGGTAGCGCACGTGGGCCGGCATGTCGAGGCCGAACTGCTGGCGCAGCGCGGCGACCGTCTCGGGCGTCGCCGACTGGCCGAGCGCGGCCTGCGCGGCATCGCCCGGCAGCAGGTTCGTGATCGTGAAGATGATCGCGGACACGATCAGCAGCGTCAGCGCGGTGACCGCGATGCGCCGGCCGATCAGTCCAAGCAGGATTCGATTCATGAAACTTCACTCCCGTAAAGGCCGCGTGCGGCCGGCGCGGCAATCCGCACCGGCCGCACGGCGGCGGCACGCGCCGGCGTCAGGCGTTCCACCACACGTGCTCGGCGAACATGAAGCCCATCATCCCGCCGGTCGGGATCGAGCCGAGGCCCGCGATCCGCTTGTCGTAGCCGTCGAGGAAGCTGATGAAGGCCGGGATGCCGACCCTGCACTGCTGCGCGACGAGCACCTGCATGTCGCCGTACATCTGCTTGCGCTTCGCGTCGTCGGTTTCCGAGCGCGCGGCGAGCAGCAGCTGGTCGAACTTCGGGTTCTTCCAGCCCGACTCGTTCCACGGCGCGTCCGACTTGAAGAACTGCGTGAACAGCACGTCGGCGCTCGAACGCGGGTTGATATTGCCGAAGCCGAGCGGATGCTTCATCCAGTGATTCGACCAGTAGCCGTCCGCCGACACGCGGTTCACCTGCAGGTTCAGCCCGATCTTCTGGCCGGCCTGCTGCAGCAGCACGGCCATCTCGATCGACCCGTTCGCGTCGGAGGTCGCATAGATCGGCGGCAGCGCGGCGCCCAGCGCGCCCGCCTTCTGGAACAGGAACTTCGCCTTGTCCGGATCGTACGGCCGCTGCGGCAGCGACGCGTTGAAGTAGCGATGCCCCGGCGGGATCGGCTGGTCGTTGCCGATCACCGCGTAGCCGCGGAACACAGCCGAGCGGATCTGCTCGCGATTGAACAGGTACTTCATCCCTTCGACGAAATCGGGGTTCGCGACGATCGGGTTGTCGCTGCGCATGATCAGGTCGGTATAGAGCCCCGACTTGGTTTCCTGCAGCGCATAGCCCGGCGTCGACGCGACCCGCTGCGTCGAGCGCGGATCGATCGCGTTGATCAGGTGCACGTCGCCCGACAGCAGCGCGTTCAGGCGCGCGGCGCTGTCGCTGATGCCGATCAGCTCGATCTCGTCGAGGTACGGCATCCCCGGCTTGAAGTAGCTGTCGTTGCGCACGCCGACGGTCGACACGCCCGGCTTGAACGACTTCAGCTTGTACGGGCCGCAACCGATGCCGGTGCTGAAATCGGTCGTGCCGTCCTTGACGATCACGAGTTGCGGCGTCGCGAGGATCACCGGCAGATCGGCATTCGCGCTCGCGAGCACGAGCGTGACCTCGTCCGGGCCGCTCGCCTTCGCGTCGGCGAACTGATCGGCGAGCGGCTTGACCTTCGACGCGGTGGCCGCGTTCTTGTGGCGCATCAGCGAGTACACCACGTCGGCCGGCGTGACCGGCTTCCCGTCGTGGAACGTGACGCCCTTGCGCAGCTTGATGATCCACGTCTTCGCGTCGGTCGTCTGCAACGACTGGGCGAGATTCATCTGCGGCGTCAGGCTCGCATCGAGCTGCGTGAGGCCGCTGTAGAACATGAAGAAACGAATGTAGTCGGCGCCCGTCGAACCCTTGGCCGGGTCGAGCGTATCGGCCGTCGAGCCCGATTCGTTCGCAACCCGAATCTTGCCGCCGCGCTTGGGCGCGGGTGCCGCAAAGGCAGTCCCGGGTTGCATCAGCAGCCCGCCGGCGCCGGCGGCCATCATGCCGCTCGCCGCCATGACCCGCATCATGTCGCGGCGCGTGAAGCCGCCCTTGCTGCCGTTGTCGATATCGTCGCTCATCCGAACTGCTCCTGACTGTGGAAAGTGGGTCCTGGGGTCCAGCGTGGTTCGAGAATCCCGTCGTGCCCGTGTGCTGGTCGCGGGCGCGACGTCGTGCGCATTGAGTTCATTTAAGCATCGCCAAAATGCGGGTTATCGCGATTCGGGGCGGCTGCACGATACGATTCGACCGTTTTGGACCGCCCGCGCAGCATGATTTGCTGCGTGACCACGCGTACCGCCATCGGCTCGATGCCGCGTCGCGACCGCTGCGCGATACGTGCGCGACGAAGGAAATCGTAAAGTGATACGCGCGGCAGATTGCGCCGACAAAATTGGCCGCGCGGCATCCGAAACGCGTTCGACACTCGCAAACCGCATGTTTGTGTGGAATGCGCGCTCGCGGCCCGCGGCGCCCGGTGCGACCGGAACGTCGCGCGCGCACCGGACGGCGGGCGCCGGCCGCGAGGACGCCCGGCGCATGAAAGGTCAGGAGATTTCCGCGACGTCGAAGCGGCTTTGCCGGACGACGGGCGGACAACAGGGATGCGGCCGGATGATCCGACGCCGGGCGCGAACCCGTGACGGGCCGTCAAGCCGCGACTCCCCGCTGCGACGCGGTCGGCGCCGGCAGGTTGGTGAGCACCACGCCGAACACTTGCCGGCGTGGCGTCAGGAAAACGAGGTGATGGCGTTGCCGGCGGGTGCGCACGCGGCGGCCAGCAGTCGGGCGGTCAGGCGGTCAGGCAGTCAGACGTCGAGCAATCAGGCAGTCGGGCAGTCGGGCAGTCGGGCGGTCACACGGTCACGCAGTCACGCAGTCACGCAGTCACGCAGTCAGACAGTCAGACAGTCAGACAGTCGAGCAATCAAGCCGTCAGCCTGAACACCGATACGGCGGCCCTCAACCGTGCCGCCTGTTCATCCAGCGAGGACGCGGCCGCGGCGGCCTGCTCCACCAGCGCGGCATTCTGCTGGGTCACTTCATCCATCTGCGCGACCGCCAGGCCGATCTGTTCGATGCCGGTACTTTGCTCGGCGGATGCCGCGGTAATCTCGCCCATGATGTCGGCGACCCGGTCGATCGACCGGACGATCTCCGTCATGCGCGCGCCGGCCGTCTCGACGAGCCGGCTGCCGCTGCCGACCCGCTCGACCGACACCTCGATCAATCCCTTGATGTCTTTCGCGGCCGCCGCGCTGCGTTGCGCGAGCGAGCGGACCTCCGCGGCCACGACCGCGAACCCGCGCCCTTCCTCGCCGGCCCGCGCGGCTTCGACCGCGGCATTGAGCGCGAGAATGTTGGTCTGGAACGCGATGCTCTCGATCACGACGGTAATGTCGGCGATCCGCACCGATCCGTCCGAAATCTGCCGCATCGTTTCGACGACTTCCCGCACGGCCGCGCCGCCGAGTTCGGTCGCCTCCTTCGCGTGGGTCACGAGCGCATTCGCCTGACGCGCATTGTCGGCATTCTGTTTGACCGTCGACGTGATCTGTTCCATGCTGGCGGCCGTTTGCTGCAGCGACGCGGCCTGTTCCTCCGTGCGCTGGGACAGGTCCAGGTTGCCTTGCGCGATCTCGCCGGTGCCGACGGCAATCGAGCGGGTCGTGGTCTGGATGTCGGCGATGGTTTCGGTGAGTCGCGCCTTCATGTCGCCGAGCGCGACGAGCAGGCTGCCCGGCGCGGCGCGCGCCGTATCGAACTGCACGTCCAGTTCGCCGGCGGCGATGCGGGCCGCGATCCCGGCCGCCTGTGCGGGCTCGCCGCCCAGCGTCCGCCGGACGCTGCGCAACACCCCCCACGCGATCGCCGCGAGCGCCGCGGCGATGACAAGCGTGATGGCGCCGAGCACCTGCGCGAGCCGCGCAAACGCCGCGTTGATGTCGTCGTAGAAGAATCCGGTGCCGATCCACCAGTCCCAGTCCGGAACGGCGACCACGCCCTGGAGTTTCGGCTCCACGTCCGCGTCCGGGCTGCGCTTGATCAGCACGTCGACGAGCGCGAAATGCGCCTGGGCCATTCCGGCGCGGTAAGCCTCGCTGTCGGTCAGGCCGCTGGTCGTGCGGTTGCCCTTCGCGCGGGTGCCGATGAACTTCGCGTTCGGATGCACGAGGTTGACGCCGTCGGATGTCGTCACCCAGTAGTAGCTCTTCGAATTCGCATTGAGCGCGGACAACGCGGCCTTGGCCTGCTGCTGGGCCTGCTCCCGGGTGAGCGTTCCGCTCGCCTGCATCGCGCGATACGAGTCGACCAGATGCTCGGCTTTGGTCAGCAGAATGACGATCTCGTCACGACGGCTGTCGATCAGCGCGTCGCGCAGCGTGTGCAGCGACATCGCGGCGAGCAATGCAACGCCGAGCAGCGCCGCGACGACGAGCATCAGCAGTTTCGTGGACAACTTCATGCGGGGGCCTCGCGATATTAACCGTTCGGTACATATATCGGCTCGGACGGCCCCGCCTTGAATGGCGCCGTATCGGTAATTACCCTTGGTTCGTGCGGTGAGCGAACGCGTAAAGCGGCAAGGCCGTCGCGCCCCCTCATGGCCGATCTCGACGGGCATGCCGGCACGGCCGCGCACGCAGCGCACGCCGCCGCGCGCCGGCGCGGCGACGCTTACAGCCCGAGCTGCGTCGCGAGGTGGCCGATGTCGGACACCTCGTAATAGTTGTAGAACGGCGTGCCCGGCTCGTGCCCGCGATTGACGAACGCCTTGTGCTTGATGCCGAGATCCTCGGCCGTCATCAGGTCGTAGCGCAGGCTCGACGACACGTGCAGCACGTCCTCGGGCTTGCAGCCGAGCTTGCCGAACATGTATTCGAAGCCCTGCATGCGCGGCTTGTACGACTGCGCCTGCTGCGCGGTGAACACCGCATGGAACGGCGCGCCGAGCTTGTCGACGTTGCTCATGATCTGCTCGTCCATGGCGTTCGACAGGATCACGAGCTTGTACTTCTGCGCGAGCCGCGACAGGCCGGCCGGCACGTCCGGATGCGGGCCCCACGTCGGCACCGCATGATAGAAGCGCTCGGCCTCGGCTTCGTCGAACGGCGTGCCGATGCGCGCGCAGGTGCGCCGGATCGCGTTGACGACGACGTCGCGGTACGGCTTCCACGCCCCGAGCACCTCGTCGAGCCGATAGGCGGCGAACGCGCGCACGAAATCCTCCATCGCGACCGGCGACAGCCGGTCCGCGTAGATCTCGCGCGCCAGGTCCGCCATCTGGAAGCGGGTCAGCGTGCCGTAGCAGTCGAACGTGATGAACTTCGGTTCAAATTGGATCATGGTGAGGTCCTGTCGGTATGAAACCCCGGCAGGGCCGGGGACGGGCTGGGTTCAACGCAATTGAATCAGGGCAAAAAATCCGTCGCGCATCGTTCGACGCCGGTCGAAACGCAGATTCGCCGCGTGTTGCAGGCCGCGGGCAGCACGATCTGCGGCACGGCCGCGCGCGGCGCCGCGGGCCGCCCGGCATGCTTCGCGCAACCGCGGCGCGCCAACTACCCGGCGGGCCCGGCGCGGCTCGCCCGGGCGGCGCCGCTGCAGTTCCATCGTAGTGTCATTCCCACAGCAGAAGCTGTCGGATTGGCGGGCCGCGCCGGCATGAAGCGCGCGTTCGCGCGCGCCGATCGCGCCGGTTTGCGTCGATCTCGCCCGGCCGCCCGCCGTCGCCGGAAAACAGGCGAATCGTCCTATCCGCGCCGCGGTGTCGCTGGCAGAGTCGATATGTCATTCCTACCCATCCGGAGTCCGGCGTGTCCGATCTCAACCCTTCCAGCACGCTCATCTATCGTCCGTTCACCGACACCGACCTGCCCGCCGCGCATCGTCTGTCGGAAGCGGTCAAGTGGCCGCACCGTCTCGACGACTGGCGCTTCGCGCTCCAGCTCGGCCACGGCTTCGTCGCCGAAGACGAAGGCGGCATCGTCGGCACCGCGCTCGGCTGGCGCTTCGGCGACGCGCACGCGTCGCTCGGCATGGTGATCGTGTCGCCCGAGCGCCAGAGCCGCGGCATCGGCCGCGAACTGCTCGCGCGCGTCGTCGACAGCCTCGGCGCACGCACGATCTTCCTGCATGCGACGCCGTCCGGCGAACCGCTCTACGTGAAATTCGGCTTCGAGGCGATCGGCACGATCGACCAGCACCAGGGTGCCGCGTTCCAGCCGCCGCTGATCTCGCTGCCGCCGGGCGAGCGCCTGCGCCCGCTCGGCACCAACGACGGCCCGCGCCTCGCGGCGCTCGCCTCGCGCGCGGCAGGTTATCCGCGCGACGCGGTGATCGATGCGCTGCTCGGCGTCGCGAACGGGATCGCGCTCGATCGCGACGGCGAACTGCTCGGCTTCGCGCTGTTCCGCCGCTTCGGCCGCGGCCATGTGATCGGCCCGGTGATCGCGCCCGACGCGCTGCGCGCGCAGGCGCTGATCAGCCACTGGCTCGCGCTGCACGAAGGGATGTTCGTGCGGCTCGACGTGCCGGGCGACAGCGGGCTGTCGGACTGGCTGCAGGGGCTCGGGCTGCCGCGCGTCGACACGGTCGTCGCGATGGCGCGCGGCGCGGCGCCCGCGCGCGACCCGGCGCTGCGCACGTTCGCGATCGTCAACCAAGCACTCGGCTGAGCGGCACGCGCGATGAGCTTTCTCTACAAGGCCGACCCGGTGCGCGGCGCGCAATGGGCGCAGCGCTTCGCGCAACAGGCGCCCGACCTCCCGTTCCGGATCTGGCCGGACCTCGGCGATCCTGAAACCGTCCGCTATCTCGCCGCCTGGCAGCCGCCCGACGATCCGGCCGCGCTGCTGCCGAATCTCGAGGTCGTGTTCTCCGTCGGCGCCGGCATCGACCAGTTCGACCTGTCGCGCGTGCCCGCGCACATCCCGGTCGTGCGGATGATCGAGCCGGGCATCGTCGAAGGGATGGTCGAGTACGTGACGCAGGCGGTGCTGACGATCCACCGCGACCTGTTCGACTACGCGACGCAGCAGCGCGCGCAGGTGTGGCGCGAGCGGCCGGTGCGCGCGGCCGCGTCGCGGCGCGTCGGCGTGCTCGGGCTCGGCACGCTCGGCCAGGCCGTGCTCGACACGCTGCGGCGCTTCGGCTTCCCGTGCGCCGGCTGGAGCCGCACGCCGCGCACGCTCGACGGCATCGACTGCTACGCGGGCGACGCGGCACTCGACGCGTTCCTCGCGCGCACCGACATCCTGATCTGCCTGCTCCCGCTCACCGACGGCACGCGCGGGCTGCTCGGCGCGCGCGTGTTCGACGCGCTGCCGGCCGGCGCGTCGCTCGTGCAGGTCGGGCGCGGCCCGCAGCTCGACGAGGCCGCGTTGCTCGCGGCGCTCGCGAGCGGCCGGCTCGACAGCGCGATCCTCGACGTGACGGACCCCGAGCCGTTGCCGGCCGGCCACCCGTTCTGGACGCACGCGCGTATCCGGATCACGCCGCACATCGCGAGCGCGACGCGGCCCGATACCGCGGTCGACGCCGTGCTCGCGAACCTCGCGCGCCACCGCGCGGGCCAGCCGATGATCGGCGTCGTCGATCGCGCGCGCGGCTACTGACGCGCGCGCCCGGCCCGGCGGGGCGCGCAGCAGAAAATGCCGAAGCGTCCCGTGCAAACACCGTTTTCATACGTTTCAGGGCGCAAATTGAAGACACGTGCGGATTTCTCGCCCGGTAGCATGAACTCACGCTGACACCCGACGAGAGTCCCTCCCCGCCATGAACCAAGCCGCGCTGATCGAAGCCGATCGTCAACACCTGATCCACCCCGTCGTCAATTACCGCGTGCACGAGGCGCGCGGCGTCACCGTGCTCGACTCCGCGAGCGGCGTGTTCCTGCGCGACGCCGACGGCCATACGCTGCTCGATGCGTTCTCGGGCCTGTGGTGCGTGAACGTCGGCTACGGCCGCGACAGCATCGTGAAGGCCGCCGCCGACCAGATGGCGAAGCTGCCCTACGCGACCGGCTATTTCCATTTCGGCTCGCAACCGGCGATCGAGCTGGCCGAGCGGCTCGCCGCGCTCGCGCCGCCTTCGCTGAACCGCGTGTACTTCACGCTCGGCGGCTCGGACGCGGTCGACTCCGCGGTGCGCTTCATCACGCACTATTTCAACGCGACCGGCCGCCCGTCGAAGAAGCACATGATCGCGCTCGAGCGCGGCTATCACGGCTCGTCGTCGATCGGCGCCGGCCTGACCGCGCTGCCGGCGTTCCACCGTCATTTCGACCTGCCGCGCGCGGACCAGCACCACATCCCGTCGCCCTACCCGTACCGCCATCCGCTCGGCGACGATCCGCAGGCGCTGATCGCCGCGTCGGTCGCCGCGCTGGAAGCGAAAGTCGCCGAACTCGGCGCGGACAACGTCGCCGCGTTCTTCTGCGAACCGGTGCAGGGTTCCGGCGGCGTGATCGTGCCGCCGGCCGGCTGGCTGAAGGCGATGCGCGACGCGTGCCGGCGCCTCGGCATCCTGTTCGTCGCCGACGAGGTGATCACCGGCTTCGGCCGCACGGGCCCGCTGTTCGCGTGCGAGACCGAACAGGTCGACCCGGACCTGATGACCGTCGCGAAGGGCCTGACCGCCGGCTACGCGCCGATGGGCGCGGTGCTGATGTCCGACGAAATCTACGAAGGCATCGCGGGCAGCCGCGCGGAGTCGGCCGCGGTCGGTCACGGGCATACGTATTCCGCGCATCCGGTCAGCGCGGCGATCGGCCTCGAGGTGCTGAAGCTCTATCACGAAGGCGGGCTGCTCGCGAACGGCCAGGCGCTGGCGCCGCGCTTCGCGGCGGGGCTCGATGCGCTGCGCGCGCATCCGCTCGTCGGCGACGCGCGTTCGGCCGGCCTGCTCGGCGCGCTCGAGCTGGTGGCCGACAAGGCGCACAAGACGCGCTTCGACCCGGCGCTGAACGTGCCGGACAAGATCGCGGCGGCCGCGTACGCGAACGGCGTGGTGTTTCGCGCGTTCGGCGACGGCGTGCTCGGTTTCGCGCCGGCGCTGAGCTTCACCGCGGGCGAGTTCGACCTGATGTTCGAACGCGTGCGCAACACGCTCGACGACGTGCTGGCCGACCCGGGCGTGCAGCGCGCGCTCGACGTCGCGCATGCGCAGCCGGCCTGACGGGCCGAGGGAAAGCCGGGCTTGTGGCGGCCATCGTTCGACTCTAAAGTAACCGGACATTCCATTTTTTCCCCTCTCACGTAACCATGACGGACAGCAAGCTGGATCGCATCGACCTGCGCATCCTCTCCCAGTTGCAGAAGCGCGGCCGCATGACCAACGTCGAGCTGGCCGATGCGGTCGGGCTGTCGCCGAGCCCGTGCCTGATCCGCGTGAAGCGGCTCGAGAAGGCCGGCTACATCGGCGGCTACGGCGCGCACATCCAGCTCGAGAAGCTCGGCGACGTGCAGGTCGTGTTCACCGAGGTCACGCTGGCCGACCACCGGCGCGAGGACTTCGACCGCTTCGTGGCGGCGATCCGCAACGTCGACGAGATCGTCGAATGCCACCTCGCGAGTGGCGGCTACGACTATCTGCTGAAGTTCATCACGCGCAGCGTGAGCCATTACCAGACGATCGTCGAAGGGCTGCTCGAGCAGAACATCGGCATCGAGAAGTATTTCAGTTACGTGATCATCAAGTCGCCGTTCGTCAAACGGCACTACCCGCTCGAATCGCTGTTCGGCGAACGGCACTGACCGCAGCACGCGGCACCCTTGAACGCGGCAGCCCGCTGTCCGCGCGGGGTCGTCGCGCGCCGGCGTCGCCGCCGAACCGCCTCACCAAGGACCTGTCATGCCGCTTACGCTGTCCCGCACCGAACTCGTTCGCGCCGCCAACCTGATCGACGGCACCTGGCGCGACGCGCTCGACGGCCGTCGCTTCGACGTCACCGATCCGGCGACGCTCGACCTCGTTGCCCACGCACCCGACAGCGGCACCGCCGACGCGCGCGCCGCGACCGACGCGGCCGCACGCGCGCTGCCCGGCTGGCGCGCGACGCCCGCGCGCGAACGCGCCGCGATCCTGCGCGCGTGGCACGCGGCGATCGTCGCGCACACCGACGATCTCGCGAAGCTGATGTCGCGCGAACAGGGCAAGCCGCTCGCCGAAGCGCGCGGCGAAGTTGCCTATGGCGCGTCGTACGTGCAGTGGTTCGCCGAGGAAGCGACGCGCACGTATGGCGACCTGATTCCGCAGCAGCAGCGCGGCAAGCGGTTGAGTGCGGTGAAGGAGCCGATCGGCATCGTCGCCGCGATCACGCCGTGGAATTTCCCGCTCGCGATGATCGCGCGCAAGATCGCGCCCGCGCTCGCGGCCGGCTGCACGGTTGTCGCGAAGCCGGCGGAGGACACGCCGCTCACCGCGCTCGCGCTGGCCTTCCTCGCGCAGGAAGCCGGCGTGCCGCCCGGCGTGCTGAACCTGATCGCCGCGTCGCGCGAACGCGGCATCGACGCGGTGGCCGACTGGCTCGCCGACGGCCGCGTGCGCAAGATCACGTTCACCGGCTCGACGCCCGTCGGCAAGCTGCTCGCGCGCGAGTCGGCCGCGACGCTGAAGAAGCTGTCGCTGGAGCTCGGCGGCAATGCGCCGTTCATCGTGTTCGACGATGCCGAGCTCGACGCCGCGGTCGACGGGCTGATGGCCGCCAAGTTCCGCAACGGCGGCCAGACCTGCGTGTCGCCGAACCGCGTGTACGTGCAGGCCGGCGTCTACGAGGCTTTCGCCGCGAAGCTCGCCGCGCGCGTTGCCGCGCTGAAGGTTGCGCCTGCAACCGACCCGGCCGCGCAGATCGGCCCGATGATCAACGCGCGCGCGGTCGACAAGATCGCGCGCCACGTCGGCGACGCGATCGAGCGCGGCGCGCGCGTGCTGACGGGCGGCACGCGCCTGACAGAACTCGGGCCGCACTACTACGCGCCGACGGTGCTCGCCGACGCAACCGCCGACATGCAGCTGACCTGCGAGGAAACCTTCGGCCCGGTCGCCGCGCTGTTCCGGTTCGATACCGAGGACGAAGCCGTCGATGCCGCGAACGACACGCCGTTCGGGCTTGCCGCGTATTTCTACACGCAGGACGTGCGGCGCATCGCGCGCGTGTCGGCGCGGCTCGAAACCGGCATCGTCGGGATCAACGAAGGCGCGCTCGCGAGCGAGGCCGCACCGTTCGGCGGCGTGAAGGAATCGGGCTACGGCCGCGAAGGCTCGCGCTACGGGCTCGACGACTATCTGTCGATCAAGTACCTGTGCCAGGGCGGGCTCGACTGATCCCGCGCCGATCGCATGCAGCCGCCCGGCGCCGCCGCGGCTGCATGCCCGTTGCGCGGTGCGCCGCTGCCGCACACGTTTGCGGCGCCGGGTGCGGCGATCTCGGCGCGAATCGACCTCGATTTCCGGGCATACTTGCCGTTAACCCGGATTTGACCCGCGCCGCTGCAGACGCAGCGAGCTTCCCGCACGAGCGCCAGCCATGCCTGCACCCACTTCGATCGAGAAAATTGCCGACTGGGCCGGCCGCAATTACTTGATCGTCGGCGTGCTGGGCACGCTGATGTCGCTGGCGGCGCTCGGCATCAGCGCGGCCACGCTGTGGGCCGCACGCAGCGAAGTGGTCGAACATGCGCACGAGACGTCGCGCAACGTCGCCGCCGTCCTGGTCAGCGAGATCGGGCGCACCGTCGAAACGTCCAACAATGCGCTCGTCGCACTCGCCGCCAACCTCCGCAACCCCGCGGTCGCGCGCATCGACACCGGGCTGCGTCACGACGTGCTGTTCGAGCGCACGACCGCGCAATACATGACCGGCATGGGCGTGACGAACCGCGACGGCCGGCAGATCGACGGATGCTGCGGCCCGCTCCACAACTGGGATTTCAGCGATCGCGACTACTTCAAGGTTCATCGCGATGCGCACAACGTCGGCCTTTACGTGTCCGAGGCGTATAGCGCACGTTCGCGCGGCGGCACGAGATCCATCGCGCTGTCGCGGCGCATCGAACGGCCGGATCACTCGTTCGACGGCATCGTGGTGGTCGCGATCGACCTCGCCTACTTCGATCACCTGCTGTCGCGCCTGAACGTCGGACCGCACGGCGTCAGCGCGATCCTGCGCGCGGACGGCACGATCCTCGCGAGAAACCCGCCGTTGAGCGATCAGCAGATCAGCCGGCTGCGCCGCACGAAGTCGTTCGCGCAGATGCTGAGCCGCGACTCGGGCTTCTATGCGGCGCGCTCGAGCATCGACGGCGTCGCGCGGCTTTATACGTACCAGCACGTGCCCGGCACGCCGTTGATCGCGGTCGTGGCCCCGGCCGAGGGCGACGTGCTGGCCGGCATCACGCGCCTGACGTGGACGGTCGGCGTGTCGGCGTCCGTCATCGGCGCGCTGTTCTGCGCGGTGGTGTGGCTGCTCGCGTTCGCGCTGCGCGACAACCTGCGCAAGCAGACGCTGCTCACCGACCAGACACGCACCGATCCGCTGACGGGCCTGCACAACCGCCGCGCGCTCGATGCCGCGCTCGCCGACGAATGGGCGCGGCTGCAGCGCGGCAGCGGCGGCAGCCTGTCGGTGCTGTTCATCGACGCCGACCACTTCAAGCAATACAACGACCGCTACGGCCATGCGCAAGGCGACACGGCGCTGCGCTTTCTCGCCGAATGCATCCGCGCGAACGTGCGGCGGCGCGGCGACATCGCGGCACGCTACGGCGGCGAGGAATTCGTCGCGGTGCTGCCCGATACGGACGAAAGCGGCGCCGCGGAAGTCGCGGAAGCGATCCGGTGCGCGGTCGAACACAGCCGGCTCGACGGCTTCGATGCAACGATTCCGCCGTTCACGGTCAGCATCGGCTGCGCGACCGGCCATCGCGCGCACCCGCGGACCGTGCATGCGCTGTCGCATCAGGCGGACCTCGCGCTCTATGCGGCCAAGCGGCACGGCAGAAACCGCGTGTGCCGCGCCGACGCGGATTCGGCCGCCGAGGCGGCGTGATCGCGCCGGTTATCGTCGTCGTTCCGGGGAACACCAGTCCGGCCGGACGCACGCATGGCCGGCGCGTTGCGATGCGCTGCCGATGGCCGGCTCGCCTCGTCCATCACGTTCAGTATCACGAATTCACCAAATAGTGAGCATTCGCGCGCTTCGACCGCGCCCCGCAACAAATCCTTAACGGCTGCGTCACGATCGCCCACGACAATCCGCCATCTTCAACACACCGGATGGAGTTTTGCATGTTTGCGTCACGAAGCCGTTTCCCGCTGCACGTCGCAGCGCTGTCGAGTGCGATCGTTCTCGCCGCGTGCGGCGGCGGCGACGATGTCGCGTCGACCACCCCGACCAGCGCGGCCATGCCGGCGCCGCCGGCCGACCCCGGCTTCGTCGACAGCGCACCCGTGCCGAGCGTGCCGGCCTTCGTCGACAACATCGCGACCAACCAGCGCGGCGACGCGCGCTATGCGACGCTGTCGACCAACGCCGCGGTACGCGTGGTGAGCCGCTTCCTCGACCTGTGGCAGCCGTCGACGATGCTCGTCGACGCGGGCGTGACCGCGGCCGCGAACGGCGCGTTTCCGGCGATCTCGCCGTCGACCTGCTCGGGCCTGCCCGGCAGCGGCACGCCGTGCGGCACGATCCTGAACGACACGGTGCTGGCAGCCAATGTTCAATACGTGGTCAACGCAACGACCGCGCGCACGCAACAGCAGGCCGATGCCGCCTACTTCGACGACCGGCGCGGCAAGGGTTACAGCGTGACCGACGGCATGGGCCCGCTCACCGACGTGTGGCGCACGGCCGCGCAGCAGACGACCAGCATCACCAGCGTGCCCGCCGACGCCACCACGGTGCTGTACAACGACAGCGGCAACAACGTCGGCGTCGGCAGCAGCGCCAACGCGAACTTCGGGAAAGTCGTCGACCTGCTCAACGAAATGGGCAACAACGCGTCGACCGAACCGTCGAAGCGCTTCTACAAGTACGCACGGCCGTACCGCTGGAGCGCGAGCGTGGTCGTCGCGCCGACGCTCGTGCCGGCGGAAAGCACGACGCCCGCGACCGACGGCGGCTTCATCAGCGGTCACACGGCCGAAGCGATGCGCGACGCGATGACGATGGCGTGGCTCGTGCCGGAGCGCTTCCAGGAGATGGTCAGCCGCGGCCTCGAACTGGGCGAGAACCGGATCCTCGCCGGCATGCACTCGCCGCTCGACGTGATCGGCGGCCGCATGCTCGCGCTGGCCATCAGCGCGGCGAACCTCACCGCGTACGCGAGCGACGCGCAGGCCGCGTACGGTCAGGCTCACCAGGCGCTTCAGCAACTCACGGGGACGACCGGCGCAACCTTCGCCGCGTTCGCGCATTCGGGCACGACGGCCACCGACCGGTTCGCCGATTACGCGACCAACAAGGCCGCTTTCACGCGCCGCATGACGTTCGGCTTCGGCGCGATCGAATCGACCGATGCACCGCCCGTCGTGCCGAAGGGCGCGGAGGTGCTGCTGCAGACGCGCTTCCCGTACCTGAGCGCCGACCAGCGGCGCGTCGTGCTGAAGACCACCGAAGTGCAGTCCGGCTATCCGGTGATGGACGATGCGGAAGGCTGGGGCCGCCTGAACCTGTTCGCCGCGGGCGACGGCTACGGCGCGTTCAACGGCAACGTGATCGTGTCGATGGATGCGTCGCAGGGCGGGCTCAATGCGGCCGACCAGTGGCGCAACGACATCGCGGGCGCGGGCAAGCTGACGCTGCAAGGCACCGGCACGCTGACGCTGGCGGGCGACAACCGCTATACGGGCGGCACGCAGGTCAGCGGCGGCACGCTCGCCGCGGCATCGGCAAGCGCGTTCGGCACCGGCGACGTGTACGTCGGCGCCGGCGGCAGCGTGAAGATCGCGGCCAGCGCACCCGTCACGATCGCGACGCGCTACACGCAGCTCGACAACACGACGCTCGAACTAGACATCGACGGCAACGGCGGCGGGCGCCTGCGCGTGGGCGGCCCGTTCACCGTCGCCGGCGGCACGCTGCACGTGAAGTTCGTGAACGGCTATGCGCCGAAGGCCGGCGACACGATCGCGCTGATCGACGGCGCGGCGGCTTCCGCGAAGTTCTCGACGGTGACGGTCGACGGGTTCAAGGCGACGCCGGTTTATACGGCGACGGGGGTATCGGTCAGGTTGTCGGCGTCGTAACCGGCAGCGGCCGTCGGGTCACGCCGGGCGCACCGCGTAGCCTGTTTGCGTCGATCACTAACGCGTTTCAGTTCGATTCGGTTTGCCGTCGGCCGTCCCGTCGGCGGCAAACCGCCATTCTGCTTCGAAGGTCTCGTTTCTCGGTCGTCTAGGTCCGAGTGCATGTGTCCACCCGGACACTCAGCATGAGCTTTCGCACAGATAATGACAAATTTCACATACTTTTCGCGCAGCAGATTCGCTAGGATCATTTCCCTGCTTTTCCGATTCATATTTTCTCGCAGGGAATGGCGAAAAATGAAGAAACCTGTCCGACGCGCAATCATGGCATTTGCGCTTTTGATAAATGCGCAGCTTTCGCACGGTCAAGCCATTGCGGCTGACACGCCGCAATCCGATGGCGCTCTGCCCGTGACGCTACCTCAACCGGATTACGCTTCGCAGCGCGTGAAAGTCCGTTTGTCGAGCGCAGAAACGACGCTCGTCCTTCCGTGGTTCGTGGAGGAACTGATCGCGACAATCGACACCAGCCATTCATTGAATGAAGCAGCCAGTGATTATGCAGGGCGTTTAAAGCGTGGTCTTTAATCAATAGTCCGTTACCAAACCTGACGGTAACCAGACGCCAGAACGCCCGCTGCGCCGCATCGGGCATTTTCTGTTTCAGCGCGTACGACGGACATCCGCCATATTTTGAATTGTCGACGGGTCCTATAAGCCATTAACCGTCGGCATGCTTGCCCGGCGTTGATGCCGGCACCTTTTCATCAGGAGGTAGCGCATGAACCGCATACCGGACGAATCGACCGCGTTCCGGATCGGTGCTCGCCGCGTTCGAACGATGCAGCTGGACGGCGGCATCCTGGCCGCACAGGTGGGTAGCGAACCGCCCGCGGTCATCGTACTGAACGGCGGACAAGCCTTCGTCTCGAAGACGACCAAGCGCCGGCTGCGGCGCGACCTGCTCCGCGTCGCCGGTATCTTGCCGCCCGACACGCCATTCGTCCTGCTCGGGTATCCTGACAAGCCCGGTGCGCAATACCGAATCGCCGACATCGTCGAGCATCTCGCGCGCGGCATCGCCGCGCATTGGCAGTGCACGACGCTCATCGGCATCTCGTTCGGCGGCGTCGTGGCGGCGCGCCTCGCGGCCGCCCACCCGGAACGCGTCTCGCGACTCGGGCTGGTGTCGAGCGCGCATCGCCTTGCCCCGAAAGGCTACCGGCTCATCGAGCAGCAAATCGTGCATACGACCCGCTCCGATTTCGTCCGTCTGCTCGAAACGATGTCCGGATGCTTCCGCGCCAGCTGGCGCAACATGCTCCTGCGCGCGGCGCTGTTCAGTCGACGCCGCCACGTCGCGTCATCGGTCAACGAACGACACGTCATCGTCCGCACGCTGCGCGCATTGCGTGACGATGCACGCGACGATACGCCGTGGCCGCGGCGGATCCGCGCGGATACGTTGATCGTCGGCGGCGCCGACGACCCGATCTTCGCCGACGCGGCGCTCGAAACTTCCGCGTGGGTGCCGTCGGTGACCCATCATGCGCTGCCAGGCGAAGGGCACATGGTGATGATCGAGCGCAGGAAGCAGGTTGCGCGACTCGTTCGGACTTGGCTCGCCGCGTGATCCTGATGTTCGCGTCCGAATAGACGCCTGCGCACAATCGATCCCTGAGATCTGGCGCACGACGCGGCCGCACCGGGTACGAAATATGCGCACATCCCGGATTGCCGGTTGCCCGGCAGATATTGCAACGCAGGCAACCGGCGTCATGACCCACAATTACAGGAGAAAAGTGATGACCCTGCTTATCTACCTGCTCGGATGGATCGTTTTCATCGCCGGCGTGGCATGGGGCCTGATGACGCTGCATGTGTCGCAGCACATCATCGAGATCGTCGCCGTCATTCTGTTCGGCATCGCGGTAATCACGGGCGCGACGCGCGCGCGCCATCGCGACCGCACGTAGTCGCGGAACGGGCGCCGGATTCCGCTGCATTCAGGCGTCGCGCAGGTCAACGGCCCGTCGCCGGACGCCCGCGCGGGTTATCCGTACTACCCGCGGCGGCGCTTCGTGCCGCCGCCGCGGGCGTGCGTCGATTTCATCGAGGCGCAGGCGCGGTAGAACGCCGCCTCAGCGCCGGTTCGAGCGCGACACCACGTCGATCCACACGGCCAGCACCAGCACCGCGCCCTTGACGATCATCTGCCAGTACGCGTCGACGTCGAGCATCGACATCCCGTTGTCGAGGCTCGCCATCACGAGCGCGCCGATCAGCGCGCCGTAGACGGTGCCCGACCCGCCGCGCATCGACGTGCCGCCGATGAAGCACGCGGCGATCGCGTCGAGTTCGCCCATCGTGCCGGCCGACGGCGAGCCGGCCGCGAGCCGCGCGGTGTTGACGATGCCCGCGAACGCGCACATCAGCCCCATCAGCGCGAAGATCGCGAGCTTCACGCGATCGGTGTCGACGCCCGACAGCCGCGTCGCCTCCAGGTTCGAACCCACTGCATAGATGCGCCGGCCGAACACGGTCTGCGTCGCGATCCACGAGAACGCGCCGAGCAGCGCGAGCAGCAGCAGCACCGGCACCGGAATGCCGCCGTAGCGGTCGAGCGTCGCGACGAACGCGAACAGCACGGCCCCGGCGCCGACGACCTTCGCGACGTCCTGCCACAGCGGCGCGACGGCGAGCCGGTAGCGGTGCCGCGTGGCGCGCTGCCGCAGCACCAGCAGCGCGACGAGCGCGAACAGCAGCACCGCGAGGCCGTCGCCGGCCGCGCGCGGCAGATAGCCCTGGCCGATGAACACGAAGCCGTCGGACACCGGCGCGATCGTAGAGCCGCCCGTCACGCCGAGCAGGATCCCGCGGAACGCGAGCATCCCGCCCAGCCCGACGATGAACGACGGCACGCGCCGGTAGGTCGACCACCAGCCGTTGAACAGCCCGACCAGCACGCCGAGCGCGAGCACCGCCGGCACCGTCACGGCGACCGGCCAGTGCCGATTGACGTCGAGGATCGCCGCGACACCGCCGAGCAGCCCGAGCAGCGAGCCGACCGACAGGTCGATCTCGCCCGCGATGATCGCGAACACCATGCCGCACGCGAGCATCCCGGTGATCGACATCTGCCGCAGCAGGTTCGACACGTTGCGCGGCGTGACGAACGCGCCGTCGGTCAGCACCGAGAAGAACACCCAGATCGCCGCGACCGCGAACAGCAGCGCGAGGACCTTGTAGCGCACGAACACCTGGCGCAGCGGATGGCCGTGCGTGCGACGCGCGTCGGCGCCCGGCGGCACGGCGGGAGAAGAAGAAAGTTCGGTATTCATGACGCACTCGCTGCAATGGGTTCGGACGGCTGCCGCGCGGGTTTCAGCGCGGCGCCGAGGATCTGTTCCTGCGTGAGACCGTCGTTGACGAAATCGCCGCGCAGCTCGCCTTCGCCGATCACCAGCACACGATCGGCGAGCCCGAGCACTTCCGGCAGCTCCGACGACACGACGATCAGCGCGACGCCGCGTTTCGCGAGCGCGAAGATCAGCCGGTAGATCTCGGCCTTCGCGCCGACGTCGACGCCGCGCGTCGGTTCGTCGAGGATCAGCACCTGCGGGTCGGCCAGCAGCATCCGCGCGAGCACGGCCTTCTGCTGGTTGCCCCCGGACAGGCTCGCGATCGGCAGGAACGGGTGTGCCGCGCGCACCGACAGCCGCTGCATCTCGGTGCGGATCGCATCGAGTTCGGCGGCCGCGTCGATCCGCCCGCGCGCGGCGAAACGGCGCAGCACCGACAGCGTGATGTTGTGGCCGACACCGAGTTGCGGCACGATCCCGTGGCGCTTGCGATCCTCCGGCACCATCGCGATGCCCGCGCGGATCGCATCGGCCGGCGAGCGGATCGCGAGCGGCTGGCCGTTCATCCGCACGGTCGCCGTGCTCGCCCCCGGATACGCGCCGAAGATCGCCTGCATCAACTCGGTGCGACCCGCGCCGACGAGCCCGGCGACGCCGAGGATCTCGCCGCGCCGCACGCTGAACGACACGTCGTCCACGCGCTTGCGGCGCGGGTTCGTCACGTCGTGACAGGTCACGTTGCGCGCCTCCAGCACGACGTCGCCGATCTCGTGCGGCTCGCGCGGATACAGGTTGCGAATCTCGCGGCCGACCATCATCGCGATGATCCGGTCGGTGGTCAGCGCATGCATCGGCTCGGTCGCGACATGGCGGCCGTCGCGGATCACGGTCACCGTGTCGCACACTGCGTCGACTTCGTCGAGCTTGTGCGAGATGTATACGCACGCGACGCCGCGGCGCTTCAGGTCGCGCACGATGTCGAGCAGGATGCGCGTCTCGGCGGCACTCAGCGACGACGACGGCTCGTCGAGGATCAGCAGCTTCGCGCGCTTGTTCAGCGCCTTCGCGATCTCGATCAGCTGCTGATGGCCGCCGCCGTAGTTCATCACCGGCTGCGCGACGTTGATCGCGTCGATCCGCAGCTCGCGCAGCAGCGCTTCCGAACGCCGCACCATCTCCGCATAGTGCATGCGCCCGCCGGGCAGCGTGATCTCGTTGCCGAGGAAGATGTTCTCGGCGACCGACAGCTCGGGCACCAGCATCAGTTCCTGGTGGATGATCACGATGCCCGCGCGTTCGGTGTCGCGCACGCCGGACGCCGCGAGCGGCGCGCCTTCCCAGCGGATCTCGCCGTCCCACGTGCCGTGCGGGTAGACGCCCGACAGCACTTTCATCAGCGTCGACTTGCCGGCGCCGTTCTCGCCGCACAGGCCGACGCACTCGCCGGGGCGCACGGTCAGGTCGATGCCGTCGAGCGCCTTCACGCCGTCGAATGCCTTGACGATGCCGCGCATCGTCAGCAAGGGTTCGGTCATACGTTCATTGCCTCGCAGTGCGCACGCGGCCGGACCATGTGCGGCCGCATCTCGCCGGCCGCGTGCATCATGCCCATCGAGCGGTTACTGGCTCGCGAGCTGGGCCTGGGTGTAGAAGCCGTCCTTCACGACGACGTCGACGTTGCGCTTGGTCAGGAGCGTCGGCTGCAGCAGCACCGTGTCGACCTTCATCTTGCCGTTGTCGTATTGCGCGTTGAACGCGGGCTTCGCACCCTTCGCGAGATCGACCGCGAGCTTCGCGGCTTCGCTCGCGATCAGCTTCAGCGGCTTGTAGACGGTCATCGTCTGCGTGCCGGCGATCACGCGCTTGACGGCCGCGAGGTCCGCATCCTGCCCGGACACGGGCACCTTGCCGGCCAGGTGCTGCGCGGCGAGCGCCTGGATCGCGCCTCCCGCGGTGCCGTCGTTCGACGCGACGATCGCGTCGATCTTGTTGTTGTTCGCGGTCAGCGCGTCCTCGACGATCCGCAGCGCGGTCGATGCGCTCCACTCCGGCACCCACTGCTGGCCGACGACCTTGATGTCGCCGCGGTCGATCGCCGGCTTCAGCACCTTCAGCTGGCCCTCGCGCAGCATCTTCGCGTTGTTGTCGGTCGGCGCGCCGCCGAGCAGGAAATAATTGCCCTTCGGCTTCGCGTCGAACACGCCCTGCGCCTGCAGCTCGCCGACCTTCTGGTTGTCGAACGAGATGTACGCGTCGACATCCGCGTCGAGGATCAGGCGGTCGTACGACACGACCTTGATGCCGGCCTTGCGCGCTTCGGCGACGACGTTGCCGAGCGTCTTCGAATTGAACGGCACGATCACGATCACGTCGACGCCGCGCGAGATCAGGTTCTCGATCTGCGAGATCTGCCGCGCCTCGCTCGCGTCGGCCGACTGTACGGATACCTTGGCGCCGAGCTTCGTCGCGGCCGCGACGAAATAGTCGCGATCGCGCGACCAGCGCTCGACGCGCAGGTCGTCGATGCAGAAGCCGATCTCGGGCTTGTCCTTGCTCGCATGCGCGAGCGGCGCGCCCAGCGCGAACATCGCCAGCGCAGCGGCGCCGGCAAGCGAACTCAATACGGTACGACGCGTCACGGATTTCATTGTCTCCACTCCTTGTTATCAAACTTGTCGAACAACCTCACGAACATCGGGCGGGCGCATGAGTGCGCCGCCCGCATCGAGTCCTCGCAACGCGCGGCATCGTGCGATGCGAACCGCACGCGCCATCCGCGCGTCACGCGCCCGTCGCGAACACCGGTTCGAGCGCGCGATAAAGCGCACGAAACGTCGGCCGCCGCATGTCGCGATACCACGCGTGCCGCGCGAGATCGGGCTCGCGCACCGCGACGACCGGCGGTTGCGGGCACACGTCGCCGAGCGGCGTATCCGGTTCGAGCGCGAGGCGAGCAAGGCGCGCGGCACCGAGCGCCGGACCGACCTCGCCACCCGCGCGCAGCGTCAGCGCGCGTCCGCTCAGGTCGGCGAGCATCTGCGTCCAGTAAGCACTGCGCGAGCCGCCGCCGATCACCGTGATGCCGGCGGGTTCGAGCCCGGCCGCATGCAGCGCATCGATGCCGTCGACCAGCGCGAAGCCGACGCCTTCGAGCGTCGCGTTCGCGAGATCCGCGCGCTGCGTGTCGGGCGTGAGCCCGTAGAACACGCCCTTCGCATTCACGTCGTTGTGCGGCGTGCGCTCGCCGCTCAGGTAAGGCAGGAACCACGGACGGGTCGCGCGCGCGTTCGCCTCGGCATCGGCGAGCAGCGCCGCGACGCCGTCGTAACCGGTCAGTTGCGCGGTGAAGTCGACGCAGCCGGCCGCGTTCAGCATCACCGACATCAGGTGCCACGTATCGGGCAGCGCATGACAGAAGCTGTGCACCGCCGATTCGGGGTTGGCGCGAAACCCGTCCGACACCGCGAAATACACGCCCGACGTGCCGAGCGACAGCATTGCATCGCCGGGCCGCACGATCCCCACGCCGACCGCGCCGGCCGCGTTGTCGCCGCCGCCGGCCACCACCGGGATCTCGCGCAGCCCGAGTGCGCGCGCGACGGCCGGCAGCAGCGTGCCCGTCACGCGGTTGCCCTCGAACACCACCGGCATCTGCGCGCGCGACAACCCGCACGCGGCGAGCAGCGTGTCGTCGTAGTCGCGCTTCGCGACGTCGAGCCACAACGTGCCGGCGGCATCCGACGGATCGGTTGCGAACGCACCGGTCAGCCGGTAGCGCAGATAATCCTTCGGCAGCAGCACGTGCGCGATGCGTGCGAACACATCGGGCTCGTGCCGGCGCACCCACAGCAGCTTCGGTGCGGTGAAGCCCGGCATCGCGACGTTGCCTGCCACCGTGCGCAGCGCGGGCGCGAGCCGCTCGAGTTCCGCGCACTCCGCATCGGCGCGGCCGTCGTTCCACAGGATCGCGGGGCGCAGTACGTCGCCATGCGCGTCGAGCAGCGTCGCGCCGTGCATCTGGCCGGTGAGCCCGAGTGCGGCGATGTCGCGCGGATCGATGCCGCCCGCGCTGGCATCGGCGACGACCGCGGCGAGCGCGCCGCAGGCGGCGTCCCACCAGTCGTGCGGCGCCTGTTCCGACCAGCGCGGCCGCGGCCGGCTCACCGCCAACGGGTGGCTCGCGCTTGCCCGCACCGCACCGTCGCGATCGAGCAGCACCGCCTTCACGCCCGACGTGCCGAGATCGAGTCCGAGATACATGGCGTCAGCGCAGCCCGTAGATTGCCTGGTTCACGATGTTCTCGAGCCGCTCCTGCGCGCCGCTCGCGTGCCGCGGGTCCACGCCGCGCGCGAGCGCGTCGTCCGCGAGCGACTGCAGCGTGTAACCGCCCGACAGGATCTTGCGGCCGAACGCGTCGTCCCACTGCGCGTAGCGCTGCCGGCGCAGCGCGTCGAGCCGGTCGTTCTCGACCAGCACCGCCGCGCGTTCGAGCGCGAGCGCGAGCACGTCGATCGCGCCGACATGGCCGTAGAACAGGTCTTCCGGATCGACGCTCTGGCGCCGCACCTTCGCGTCGAAGTTCATCCCGCCGGTCGTGAAGCCGCCGTGGCGGAGGATCTCGTAGAACGCGAGCGTCAGCTCCTCGACGCTGTTCGGGAACTGGTCGGTGTCCCAGCCGTTCTGCGGATCGCCACGGTTCGCGTCGACGCTGCCGAACACGCCGAGCGCGAACGCGTTCGCGATTTCGTGATGGAACGAATGACCGGCGAGCGTCGCGTGGTTCGCCTCGATGTTCACGCGGATCTCGTTCTGCAGTCCATACTGCACGAGAAAGCCGTGCACGGTCGCGACGTCGTAGTCGTACTGGTGCTTGGTCGGCTCCTGCGGCTTCGGCTCGATCAGCAGCGCGCCCGTGAAGCCGATCCGGTGCTTGTGCTCGACCACCATCGACAGGAAGCGCGCGAACTGCTCGCGCTCGCGCTTCAGGTCGGTATTGAGCAGCGTCTCGTAGCCTTCCCGGCCGCCCCACAGCACGTAGTTCTCGCCGCCGAGCCGGTGCGTCGCGTCGAGCGCGTGGCACACCTGGGTCGCGGCCCACGCGAATACGTCCGGGTTCGGGTTCGTCGCGGCGCCCGCCGCGAAGCGCGGGTGCGAGAACAGGTTCGCGGTGCCCCACAGCAGCCGCACGCCGCTCGCCTTCTGGCGCTCGCCGAGATAGTCGACCATCCGCGCGAAATTGGCCGCGTATTCGCGCAGGGTGTCGCCTTCCGGCGCGACGTCGGTGTCGTGGAACGTATAGAAAGGCGTGCCGAGCTTCGTGAAGAACTCGAATGCCGCGTCCGCCTTCATGCGCGCACGTTCGAGCGCGTCGCCAGGCTGCTGCCACGGCCGCTGGAACGCGCCCTGCCCGAAGATGTCGTGCCCCGGCCACACGAACGTATGCCAGTAGCAGACGGCAATCCGCAGATGCTCGGCGAGCGTCTTGCCGAGCACGCGCTTCTCGGCGTCGTAATGGTGGTAAGCCAGCGGATTGTCCGACTGCGGGCCTTCGTAGCGAATCGCGGGAATGTGTTCGAAATACGACATGGCGTCTCCGTGCAGGGTCTTGTTGCGGCGCAACGCGCGTCGCGACGACGACGCACGCGGCCGAATCCGGTTGGCTGGATCGTGCCCGCGCGCCTGCCGGCCGGCAATTGCGAAATTGCGCAGCATGCTTAACGTTTCTTGCCAGCCGCTGCGCGCGGTGCGCGTTCCGGCCTACAATCGCCGGACACCAGAGCATCGCGCGGCACCGTCCGCGCGCCCCGGAGACAACGGCAAGACGCCCGAGCGGCGCCCGCCCCGAGACCGACATGACCCGCGCCTCTTCCGCCCAGACACCGCACCGCATCGCGCTGCTGTTCAACGCGAACAAGGTCTACGACCGCGAGATCATCAGCGGCATCGGCCAGTACCTGCACACGACGCGTGTCGTGTGGGACCTGTTCCTCGAGGACGACTTCCGCTGCCGGCTCGCCGGCATCGAACGCTTCGACGGCGACGGCATCATCGCGGACTTCGACGATCCGGCCGTCGCCGACGCGCTCGCCGGCTCGCCGCTGCCGATCGTCGCGGTCGGCTCGTCGTACGAGGATCCCGCGCAGTATCCGCACGGCGTCCCATATATTGCGACCGACAACCCGAAGCTCGTGTCGCTCGCCTATACGCACCTGATCGGCGCGGGGCTCGCGCATTTCGCGATGTACAGCCTGCCGGTCGCGCAGGAGAACCGCTGGGCGCAGCAGCGCGAGCTCGCGTTCGATCGCCTCGCGCGCGCGGACGGGCTCGACGCGCCGATCTACCGCGGCCTGTCGACGAGCGCGTCGGGCTGGAATCACGCGATCGAGCAGCTGATCGGCTGGCTGCATGCGCTGCCGAAGCCCGTCGGCGTGATCGCGGTCACCGATGCGCGCGCGCGGCATCTGCTGCAGGCGTGCCTGATCGCCGGCATCGCGGTGCCGGAACAGGTCGCGATCATCGGCATCGACAACGATCCGCTCACGCGCACGCTGACGCGCATTCCGCTGTCGTCGGTGATCCAGGGCACCGAGGAAATGGGCCGCACCGCCGCGCACCTGCTGCACCGGATGCTGCGCGGCGCGCGTTTTCCCGGACAGCGCATCCTCGTTCCGCCGGTCGGCATCAACGTGCTCGAATCGACGCGCCACCAGCCGCTCGCGAGCCCGCACGTGATGCGCGCGCGGCATTTCATCCGGCAGTACGCGTGCCAGGGGATCAAGACCGAACAGGTCGCCGACTATGTCGGCGTGTCGCGCTCGCTGCTCGAAGAGCACTTCCGGCGCGAACTGCAGCGCACCGTGCACCAGGAAATCCTGCGTCACAAGCTCGAGGCCGCGCAGGCGCTGCTCGCGAGCCGCAACGCGTCGAGCGCGGAAGTCGCGATCCGCTGCGGCTTCACGTCGTTGCAATACATGTACGCGGTATTCCGCCGCGAACTCGGCTGCACCCCGCGCGAATACCAGGAGCGCACCGCGCCCGCCCACTGAATTCACCGCTCACGAGCGAACCCACTCATGCATATCGACACCGACTCTCCCTGCCCGGCATCCGACGCGGGCCGCATTCCGTCCGAACCGTGGGGCACGCTGCCCGGCGGCGATCCGGTGCGGCGCTACACGCTGCGCAACGCGCACGGGATGCGCGTCGTCGTCAGCGATCTCGGCGCGACCGTCGTGTCGTGGCTCGCCCCCGACCGCACCGGGCGCTTCGCCGATATCGTGCTGGCGCACGACACGCCGGCCGACTACGTCGAGTCGGGCGCCTACCTCGGCGCGACGGTCGGCCGCTGGGCGAACCGGATCGCGAATGCGCGCTTCGCGCTCGACGGCGTCGACCACACGCTCGACCGCAACGAGAACGGCAACCTGCTGCACGGCGGCGCGAGCGGCTTTCACCGCGCGCGCTGGGACGTGGTCGACGACCGTGGCGGGCTGACGCTGCGGCTCGATTCGCCGGAAGGCGATGCGGGCTTTCCGGGCAACGTGACGGTGCAGGTGCGTTATACGCTCGACGACGACGGCACGCTGACGATCGACTACGCGGGCGTGACCGATGCGCCGACGCCGCTGAACCTGACCAATCACAGCTACTTCAACCTGAGCGGGCGCGCGGGCAGCGACGTGCGCGGACACTTGCTGCAGATCGACGCCGACGCGTTCGTCGAAGTGGACGACGCGCTGATCCCGACCGGCACCGCCGACGTGACGGGTAGCGCGTTCGATTTCCGGCAGAGCGCGCCGATCGGCGCGCGCCTCGACTGGCCGCATGCGCAGCTCACGCGCGGGCGCGGCTTCGATCATTGTTATGTGCTGCGCGAGCCTGGGCGCGGCGTGCGGCCCGTCGCATCGATCTACGATCCGGAAAGCGGTCGCGAACTCGCCGTGTCGACTGATCAGCGAGGGCTTCAGCTGTATACGGGCAACTATCTGGACGGTGTGCGCGTGAGCGGCGGCGGGTCTTGCGTACGACATGCGGCGCTGTGCGTCGAAGCCGGGTGCTTTCCGAACCAGGTCAACATGGACGCGTTGCGCGACGAAACCATCCTTCGTCCGGGCCGGACCTATCGCCAGACGACGCGATATCGGGTCGGCGTTCGCGGGTAGCGGTAGCGGACACGTCGGGCCGGGTCGGGTCGCATGCGAACGCGCCAGTCCGCAAACTGCCATGTACACCGGTCGGCATGCCCGCTCCGAAACCACTGGGTCAATCACGTCAACCGGGATACCGAATCCGTCCAGGCAGCGGCCGCCTGAGGTTTATCGTTTATCCGCCGCGATGCGGTCCTAGAGGGTCCGGATCCGTCGCTGAACATGGCGCGAGACGCGCCGGGCTGGCGCGTCGCGCGAAAGCATCGCCAGCACGCAAACCTGTGTCAGACTCCCATGTGCGATCGAGCGTCCGTGCGCAGTCGGCCGGCGCCGGATTTCATTCAACTCTTGCGGGTTCCTTACGGATGTCTGAAGAATACGAAGTTCATGGCCCTCACGACCATGCGGCGGAACATCATGCGGCTCACGGCGGCGATCAAGGTACGTCGCGCATCGCCGTGCTGACGGCCGTGCTTGCCTGCTTCGGTGCGATATCGGCCTACCAGAGCGGTGCCGACGAAAGCCTCGCGCTACTGTACAAGAATGACGCCGCGATCCGGAAAACCGAGGCTGCGAACCAGTGGGCCTACTATCAGGCGAAGGGCAACAAGCAGAACCTCGCCGAACTCGGCGCGGCGTTGAGCCCGGACGCGTCGCCGCAGCGCAAGCGGTTCGAGGCGGACGCCGCACGATACCGCGCCGACAAGGAACCGATCCGGGCGCAAGCCGAGGCGCTCGAAAAGGAAGTCGAGAAGAACAACGCGGCCAGCGAGGCGCGGATGCACCGACACCATCGTTGGTCGCAGGCAACGACCGTCATTCAGATCTCGATCGCACTGGCGGCGATCACGATCCTCACGCGCCGTTCATGGATGCAGGGTCTGTCGATCGGCGTGGCCGCAATCGGCATCGTGATCGCGGGGTTGGCGTTCTTCGGGGTTTGATTGACGGCGAGGCCGTCGCAGTCCGGTCATATCCCGACCATGCCGTGTTGCCTACGTGAAGCCACGCGCGCATCGGACCCAACGTGCTCCCGGCGCGGCGATCATCGCCGTGGTCAGTGGGGCTTCATGCAGTCAGACGGCTCAGGATTCGCCACGAACGGCACCTGAGAAAAAGCACGACTCTGCGCCGGGCGCAAGATTGATCCGCCTGTCTCTCCTCACCGTCCCCACGCCTGTCGCCAGATAGTAGGCAACGCACGCGTTCTTTGCGTTAGCAACGGCGGCTGCGCTACGCTCGATCCGGCCTCGTATCGAGGCTGAAATTTAAGCGCTTAAACCAACGAAGCCCGCGATCCTGCGATCGATCGACCGGGCCCGATACTGGAGGATGACGATGAACAGACGATCGATGTTGCGCTGGAGTGTCTCGACCGCGGCGCTCGCGTGCGTCGACCTGGCCGGCGCGTTGCCGGCCGTCGCGCAAGGCGTCGCGCGCGCCGCAGGCAGCGCGGGTATCCCGTTCGCGATGGGCGCCGACGTGTCGACGCTGCCGGAACTCGAGGCGCACGGTGCACGGTACTTCGACCGCGGGCATCCGCGCGACTGCCTGAAGATCCTGCATGCGCATGGCGTCGATTCGATCCGCATCAAGGTATGGAACGATCCCGGCAATCCGGATTTCTTTCCCGCGAACCAGAGCGATGCGGCAGGCTACAACGACGCGGCCCATGTCGTGGCGCTCGCGAAGCGCGCGGCCGCGCTCGGCATGCGCATCCTGATCGACTTCCACTACAGCGACTGGTGGGCCGACCCCGGCAAGCAATACCCGCCGCATGCATGGGCCGGCAAGAATCTCGCCGACACGTGCGCACTGCTGTCGGCCTATACGACCGACGTGCTGCGCCAGCTTCAGCGCGCCGGCGTGCGGCCCGAGTGGGTGCAGATCGGCAACGAGATCACGGGCGGCATGCTGTGGCCGCTCGGCCGCTACGACCAGTGGGATAACCTCGCGCAACTGCTGAAGACGGGCCACGATGCGGTGAAGGCCGTCGATCCGCGCATCAAGGTGATGCTGCACATCGACAGCGGCGGCGACAACGCGAAAAGCCGCTGGTGGTTCGACAGCGCGACGCAACGCGGTGTCGCGTTCGACGTGATCGGCCTGTCGTATTACCCGCAGTGGCAAGGCGCGCTCGACGACCTGCGCAACAACGCGAACGACCTCGCCGTGCGCTACGACAAGGAGCTGATCGTCGTCGAGACCGCGTATCCGTGGACCACCAGCGACGGCGACTCGGAGCCGAATGCGATGACGAACACCGGCTCGACCGCGTTCCCGCCGTCGCCGGCCGGCCAGGCGCAGTTCCTCGCGGCGGTCGTCGATATCGTGAAGGGCGTGCCGGGCAATCGCGGCAAGGGCGTGTTCTGGTGGGAACCGGAATGGATCCCGACACCGGGCGTCGGCTGGAAGCTGGGCGCGGGCGATCAGTGGGACAACAATACGCTGTTCGACTTCCACGGCAATGCGCTGGCGTCGCTCGACGCGTATCGCAAGCGTTGACGCGTCACGGCATCGTCGATTCACCGCACCGGCGCATCGTGCGTCAGTGCGGTGGGTTGAAGCGGTGTCGTGCGGGCGGTGTGGTGTCGCTTGTGTCGCTTGTGTCGCTCATACCGCTCGCTGCGCCGTTCCGCTCACACCGCCCCGCTCGCCGCGCGCATCCAGCGCGAGCAGCACGCACGCCACGAGCGCGAGCCCGCAGCACCCCGCGAACGTCGCGCGATAGCCGAACAGGTCGACGCACGCCCCCGACAGCACACCCGACGCGATCGAGCCGACGCGCGCGGTGCTGAAGAACATCGCGGTCGCGGTGCCGGGGCGCGTGGGCATCAGGTCGCATACGCGCGTCATCCCGAGGCAAGACGTGATCGCGACCACGCAAGCGCTCAACAACTGCAGCGGCAGGATCAGGTCGACTCGCGTCACCGCCGCGAGCCCGATGAAATACGCCGCATGCACGACCGCGCATGCGGTCAGCCAGCGTGCCTTGTCGAGCCGCGTCGAGCGGATGCCGAGCCACAGCATCATCGGAATCTCGAGCAACGCGGCCAGACCCAGCGCAGCCGACACGTTCGCCGGCGTGCCGCCGAGCCCGCGCACGATGTACAGCGGCAGCACGATCATCGTCGCGTTCGCCGCGAGCCCCATCAGCGTCAGCGCGACGAGAGTCCGCAGCACGCGCGCGCGCGGCGCGACGACGCCCGACGCAGCATCGCCCGACGGCGCCGGGGCGTGGTCGACCGCGCGCACGTGAACGGCGGCCGGACGCCGCGCAGGCTCCGGAATCCGCGCGACGATCGCCGCGCACGCGACGAAGCCCGCCGAAGCCGCGAGAAAGAGCCCGGTGAAACCCGTCTGCGCGAGGATCATTGCGCCGAGCGCGGGCCCGAACACCCACGCGACCGACAGCATCGTGCGCAGCGCGGCCGACGCGAGCTCGCGCTGTGCATCGTCATCGACCGGCAGCACCGCGCGCGCGAACGAGAAGATCTGCGACAACGACACGGCCCCCGCGCCGAGCAGGATCGTGCCGGCCGCGATCACCGGTCCGTGCGCGCGCAGCACGCACAGCAGCGCGAAGCCGAGCGCGGCAGCGGCGAGCAACAGCCGGTGGCGGTCGCGGCGATCGGACCAGCGTCCGGCCCACGTGCTGGCGACGACACCGCTCGCCGCGATCAGCGTCATGAATACGCCGGCCAGTGACGGCGACATTGCTGCCGCCTGCACGCCGAACAGCGACAGGTACGGCGCCGTAAACGACATCGCGACGCCGAGCATCAGCGCCGCCGCGGACAGCGGCACGAAATGCGCGATCCCGGCGAGGCGCGCGAACTGCAATCGCAGCGGCTGCAACGACTGCATCGCGTCAGTCCGGCTCGACCCATGCGGCGACGTCGACCGCGCCGAGTTCGCGGCCGCCGAGCACGAAACGCGCACCGTCCGGCGCGGGCAGCGTGCACGTTGCGTCGCCGTAGTTGAACGCGAACACGACGCGCCCGCGCCGGCGCAAGCGCACGCCGTCGGGCAATGCACGCACCGGCAGTCCGGCGTCGCGCGCGCAGCGGCCGACGATCGCACGCAACAGCGTGCGATCGAAGCAGGCGGTCGCCATCGTCACGTGGCCGCGCCGCACGAGTGCGGGCACGCCGTCATCGCAGGCCGCGAGCACGTCGACACCGGTGACCGATTCCATATCGACGTGATCGCGCCATTTCAGCGCGTGGCCGTCGATGCCGTCGAACGCGACGCGCGGGGCGAGCGACGGCCGCAGCGATTCGACCTGGCCGATCCGCACCGGCAGCACGTCACGCAGCTTGCCGGGTGCGAGGCCCGGCGCGATGGCGAATGCCGCCGTACGCGAACCCGTGCGCGGCCCGAACAACCAGTGCGCGGTCCCGCGCGCGGCCTGCTCGACGATGCGATCCGTGACGACCGGCAGCGTCGGCGCGACGACGAACGCATAACGCGACACGTCCGCACCGGCCGCGACGATATCGACGTCGATCCCGAGTTCGCGCAGCGCGCGATACCAGTCGAACGCATGTTGCTGATAGTCGAAGTCGGCGCCATGCGGCTGGATCCGGATCATCCAGTCCGCCTCGTAGTCGAACAGCAGCGCGACGCGCGCCGGACGCTCCGAACCCGCGAAGCACCCGGGATCCAGCGCAGCCAGTTCACGCGCGACGCGCGCCACTTCATGACCGCCCGGCGACAGCCGGTCGTCCGGCGCGTTGAGCCCCGAATGCAGTTGCTCCTGCGCATGCGGATACTGCCGCCAGCGGAAATACGATACGAGCTCCGCGCCATGCGCGAACGCTTCCCACGTCCACAGCCGCACCGCGCCGGCATTCGGCACCGGGTTGTACGGCCCCCAGTTGACGGGCCCCGCCTGTTGCTCCATCACCCACATCCGGCCGTTGCCGACGCCGCGATACAGGTCGTGCGAGAACGCCGACACGTCCGGGTGCCCGGTGCGGGCCCAGCGCCGCTTGTCCGCTTCGTCGAGCGGCAGCACTTCGGTGCGCGGCACCGGGTAGCTGTCCCACGCGGCCACGTCGAGGCCGCCGCGCGCGAACGCGTAGTGATCGAACTCGGTGAAAAAGCCCATGAAGTTGTGCAGCACGTCGCGGCCCGGTGCGTGCGGGCGGATTGCATCGACCTGCACGGCATGAAACCGCGCGACCTCGTCCGACTGATAGCGCCTGAAGTCGAGCAGATGAGCGGGATTCGCGTCGGTCGGTGTATGGCGCGGCAGTTCGATCTCGTCGAAGCCGCGATACTCCATGCTCCAGAACACGTTGCCCCACGCGCGGTTCAGCGTGCCGATATCGCCGTAGCGCACGGCGAGCCATGCGCGAAAACCTTCGAGCGCCGCACGCGTATAGCTCGGCAGCGTGTTGTGGCAGCCGATCTCGTTGTCGGTCTGCCATGCGATCACCGCCGGATGCGCGCCGTAGCGCCGCGCCATCGCGTCCACGATGCGCACGCAGTGCTCGCGATACACGTGGCTCGCGATATCGTAGTGGCGACGCGAGCCGAACTGCCACACCGCGCCGTCCGCGCCGATCGGCAGGATCTCCGGATGACGATCGACGAGCCATTTCGGCGGCGCGGCGGTCGGCGTGCCGAGCACGATCTTCAGCTGCTGGCCGGCGAGCGTGTCGATCGCTTCGTCGAGCCACGCCCAGTCGTAGCGGCCGGGTTCCGGCTCCATCCGGCTCCACGCGAATTCGGCGATCCGCACGCGGGTCAGGCCCAGTTCGGCCATCCGCCGCGCATCGCGCTCCCATTGTTCGCGCGGCCAGTGTTCGGGGTAGTAGCAAACGCCGAGGTGCATCGTGGATTCCTTGCAGATGAAAGAGGATGGGACGGGTCAGCCCTTGGTCGCGCCGAACGTGAGCCCGGTGACGAAGTGCTTCTGCATCGCGAAGAACATCAGCACCGACGGCAGCGCCGCGAGCACCGAGCCGGCCGACACGATGTTCCAGGCGGTCGTCCACTGCCCCTTGAGCGCGGCGACGCCGACAGTAATCGGCGCCGCGTCGTCGCCTTGCGTGAGGCACAGCGCCCAGAAATAGTCGTTCCACACGAACGTAAATACGAGGATCGCGAGTGCCGCGAGCGCCGGCCGCACGAGCGGCAGCACGACGCGCCAGTAGATCGCCCATTCGGACGCGCCTTCGACGCGCGCGGCCTCGATCAGCTCGAACGGCAACTCGCGGATGAAGTTGCGCAGGAACAGCGTGCAGAAACCGGTCTGGAATGCGGTATGGAACAGCACGAGCGCCCACACGGTGTTGTATAGGCCGACGTCGAGCATGATCTGCCGCACCGGGATCATCAGGATCTGGATCGGCACGAAGTTGCCGGCGACGAACAGCCCGAGCAGCACGAGATTGCCGCGGAACCGGTAGTTCGCGAGCGCGTGCCCCGCGAGCGACGCGAGCAGGATCGATGCCGCGACCGACGGCACCGTGATCAGGATGCTGTTCGCGAAGTAATGCAGCATCGGCGTCTGCGTGAGCGCGGTGCCGTAGTTGTCGAGCAGCGCGAACTGCTTCGGCCAGCTCCAGTAATGACCGGCGATGATCTCGTCGGTCGAGCGGATCGACGTGACGAGCACCGCGAGCAGCGGCACGAGCCACAGCGCGAGCGCGCACGGCAGCGACAGCCGGTACAGCAGACGGGCGGGTCGTCCCCAACGGGACACGGGCATCGGATACATGTTTGCGATCCTTACGATTCGACGCGCACCAGCTTGCGCAGCTGCCACACGATATAGACGAGCATGATCGCGAACAGCACGACCGCGATCGCGGCCGAATAGCCTTCGCGGTAGTACTTGATCGCCTGGTCGACCATGAAGTACGCGAGCACGGTCGAGCTGTCGAACGGGCCGCCTCCCGTCATCACGGAGATCAGGTCGAAGCTGCGCAGCGCGCCGATTACGGTCAGCACCACCGCCATGAAGGTCGCCGGCCGCAATTGCGGCAGGATCACGTGCCACAGCAGCGTGAAGCCGCGTGCGCCTTCCATCCTCGCCGCTTCGACGATCTCGCCGTTGATGCCGGTGAGCCCGGTCAGGTAGAGGATCATGCAGAACGGAATCTGCGGCCACAGCGCGGCGACGATCACGCCGTAGGTCGCATAGCGCGGATCGCCGAGCACCGGGATCCCGTGTCCGACGATCAGCTTCAGCAGTCCGAACGTCGGATCGTAGAACCACGAGAACACCAGGCCCACGACGACGCCGGGCAACACGAATGGTGCGAAGAACAGCGACTTCACGAGCCGGATGCCGAACACGTTCTGGTTCAGGTACAGCGCGAGCGCGAGGCCGAGCGGCGGCGCGGCGAGGAACAGCGCGAGCCACAGCACGTTGTTCTTCAGCGCGACGTAGAACGTATCGGACTGCAGCAGCTCGCGATAGTTGTCGAGCCCGGCATACGTCATCGGCGTCATCCCGTCCCAGTGATGGAAGCTCAGCCAGATGCTGCTGACGATCGGATACAGCACGAACACGGTGAAAAGCGCGAATCCCGGCAGCACGAACCACAGGGCCGCGCGGTTGCGCCGGCGCGCGAGCGACGCGCGCGCATGCCGCTGCGGGCCGGCTTCGCGGCGCACGGCGCTTTCGGACAGGCTGGTTGACATGAGGTGACCTTCGACGAAACGAACCAAACGAACCCAACGAACGAGACGGTGACAACGACGCACCGGACCGGCATGCGCCGGCCCGGCCGCGCGGCGCGTTATTTCCGGTAGATGCGCTTGCGAGTCTGCTCGAGGCGCTGCAGGATCGCATCGAGCTACGTCGGGTCGGACAGGAACTGCTGCATCGCCTTCATCCCCTCGTCCGCCATTTCCTTCGTCATGTCGCGATCGTAGAACTGCGCGATGCCGCCGGGCGTCGTCGCGAGCGTGCGGAAGCCGATCTTCGAGATCGGGTCCTGCGGCTCGGGCGCCTTGTTGTTCGACGGCAACTGCCCCATTCCCTTCGCGAACTCGCCGCTCACCGCCGGTTGCCCCATGAACGCGAGGAAGCGACGCGCGTCCGTCTTGTTGTGCGCCTTCGCCGGCACGATCAGCACGTTGACCGGGCCATCTTCCGCAAGCGGCACCGACGCATCGATCACCGGGAAGCGGAAGAAGCCGATCGGGTTGCGCGCCGCACTCAGCAGGCCCGCCGAATACCAGGTGCCCATCAGCGTCATCGCGGCCTGGCCGTTGACGATCAGCGGGCTCAGCGAATCGACGTCGTAGGACAGCGCGTTGTCGATGAAATACTTGTCGTCGATCAGCTTCTTCCATGCCGCGTACACGGCCCGCACGCGCGGATCGGTATACGCGACGTCGCCGGCCATCAGCTTCTGGTGGAATGCATAGCCGTTGATCCGCAGGTCGAGATAGTCGAACCACGCGGCGAGCGTCCACGCATCGCGCGCGGCCACCGCGACCGGCGCGATGCCGGCCGCCTTCAGCTTGCGGCACGCGTCGAGAAACTGCGCCCAGTCGGCCGGCTCGCCGTGAATGCCGGCCTTCTCGAACATGTCCTTGCGGTAGAACAACCCATACGCGTCGTAGCCGAGCGGCAAACTATAGAGCTTGCCGCCGTAGGTCGACGACTGCTTCACGGCCGCATACGTGTCGTTCCAGCCGTTCTTCTGCCAGTCCGCGCTCAGGTCCTCGATCAGCCCGCGCTTCGCGAAGTACGCGAGCCGTTCGCCGTTGTTCCAGCTCAGCACGTCGGGCGGATCGGTCGCGAGCCAGCCCGACATCTGCACCTTGTACGCCTCCTCGCCCACGTAGCTGACCTTCAGGTCGATATCCGGATTCGCCTTGTGGAACTGGTCGAACGCCGCCTGCCACGTCGCACGCTGGTTGCCGCGCGCGGCGACGTTCACCTTCAGCGTGCCCGCATCGGCCGTCCCCGCGGCGCATGCCGCGGCAGTCGTCAGGGCAAGCAGCAATCGGCTCGCACGAAGTCTCATCGTTGTCTCCTGGTATTGGTGTGATGGGTGCCGCGTCGCGCGCGGCGGGTCGGCAGTGCGCCGCTACGCGAACGCCGCTTCGGCGTGGACGGCCGGCAACGCGATGCCGGCCTCGTCGAACAGGTGGCAGCACGACGGCGACACGCGGAATGCATGCCGTTCGCCGCGCCGCAACGCGGCCTGGCCCGGCAGTTTCGCGAGCAGCGGCACGCCGCCGGGCTGGTCGAGATGCACGTACGCGGCTTCGCCGAGCTGCTCGACGAGTACGACGTCACGCACGATCGCCGGCAAGTCGGCATCGCCCGCCGTGGCGACCGTCAGATGCTCGGGACGAATCCCGAGCGTCACGCGCGCGCCGCTGCCGACGTGGCGCGGCAACGGCCGATCGTGCAGCGTCAGCGTTTCGCCGGTTCCATCCAGGCGCAGCCGGCAGCCATGCGCATCGCCCGCTTCGACGACCGCCGGCAGGAAGTTCATCCGCGGCGAGCCGATGAATCCCGCGACGAAGCGGTTGGCCGGCCGGTGATACAGCTCGAGCGGTGCACCGGCCTGTGCGATGCTGCCGAAGCGCGCGACGTCGTCGCCCGCGTGCAGCAGCACGATCCGGTCGGCCAGCGTCATCGCCTCGATCTGGTCGTGCGTCACGTAGACGGAGCTCGATTGCGTGAAGCGTGCGTGCAGGCGGGCAATCTCGACGCGTGTCTGGCCGCGCAGCGTCGCGTCGAGATTCGACAGCGGCTCGTCGAACAGGAACACGCGCGGCTCGCGCACGATCGCGCGGCCGATCGCGACGCGCTGCCGCTGGCCGCCCGACAACGCCTTCGGCTTGCGATCGAGCAGCGCGTCGAGCTGCAGCACGCGCGCGGCTTCGGTCACGCGGCGCCGGATTTCATCCTTCGGCGTGCCGGCGATGCGCAGGCCGAAGCCGATGTTGTCGAACACGGTCATGTGCGGAAACAGCGCATAGCTCTGGAACACCATCGCTACACCGCGCTCGGCAGGCGGCGTGTCGTTCATGCGCGCACCGCCGATCCGCAGTTCGCCGTCGGTCACGTCCTCGAGCCCGGCGATCATCCGCAACAGCGTTGACTTGCCGCAGCCCGACGGACCGAGAAACACGCAGAACTCGTGCGACGCGATCTCGAGGTTCACATCGCGCAGCACCGGCGCATGGTCGCCGTAGCGCTTCGAGACGTCCTTCAATGAAATGGCGGTCATCGCGCTCTCCTCTTCCGGTCAGGCGCTACGGATCGAGAAATTTAATCGCTTAAATTTCAGTGGTGCAGTTCGCCCGGTTCGCCGTACCATGTCGTCTCCTTGATCTGATGTGCCCAGAACTTAGCGTATCGCCTGTCCTTGTGCAACTAGTGGGACGCACTCCCAGAATATGAGCAGACACTCCCCCGCTTCGCTTCCGTCGCGCCTCTTCTCCCGACCACCTGCAGGCCGCGCATGGTGACGCTCGCGCAAGTCGCGCAGCGCGCGAACGTCACTGCTGCGACCGTCTCGAACGTGCTGCGCAATCCGCAGAAGGTGAAGCCGGCAACCGTCGAACGCGTGATGGCCGCGATCCGCGAACTCGGCTATCGGCCGAACCTGACCGCGCGCGCGCTGGCCGAGGGCCGCACGTCGACGCTCGCGCTGATGCTGTCGAACATCACGAACCCGTTCTATCCGGAGTTCGTGCTGGCCGCGGAGCGCGAGGCGCGCAAGCGCGGCCATTACCTGCTGGTGTCGAATACCGACGACGATCCGGCCATCACGCGCAACTACCTCGAGCGGATCGCGGGGACGCTCGCCGCCGGCGCGATCGTGATGAACACCGACCTCGCCGAAGCCGAGCTGGCCGACATCGCACGCCACGGTGCGTCGATCGTGCTGTGCATGTGGGAGCACGTGCATGCGTCGCGCACGCTGCCATGCGTGACGGTCGATTTCGCGGCGGCGGGGGCGCTGGCGGCCACGCACCTGTCCGGGCTGCGGCATCGCGCGTTCGGCGCGCTCGTCGGCAGGGGATCGGGCGGCCCGCAGTCGGTGCGGCTGCGCGGCTTCGCCGACGAACTCGCGGCACGCGGCCATCCGGCGGACGCGTTGACGACCGTGTCGGCGCACGATTCGATCGAAGGCGGCTACGAAGCGGCTGCTGCGTTACTGAGGGCGCAGCCCGGCCTCACCGCGCTGTTCGCGACCAACGACCTGATGGCGATCGGCGCGATGCAGGCGGCAGCCGATCTCGGCCTGCGCGTGCCGGCCGATCTGTCGGTGATCGGCATGACCGATATCCAGCTCGCGCACCAGTTCCGCCCCGCGCTGACGACGGTGCGGTTTCCGACGTCGCAGATCGCCGCGCGGGCGATCGCGCTGACGCTCGACATGATCGACGGGATCGAACCGGCTGCCGCCGTGCATACGATCGGGGCGCCGGAGCTTGTCGTGCGGGAGTCGACGGGGGTGGCGCGGGGGTGAGGGTTCGATTCGGCCGGCGGAGCCATCTGTTCGCCGGCGCAGGTGGCGAACGTGCCGCCGCGATGTACAGCCTGATCGGCACGGCACGACGAGGCGATTCGGGAACGTGCGTCGTGCCGGCCAATCGTCGCCGAACGCCTTCTGCCACTTGACGGCCTCGGCATCGTCGGCCTGGCGACGGCAAGATCCACATGCCGGACCGATCTTCGAACCATCAAACCGCAACGTGCCCTCGTACGCGTCGCGGTTGTCGAGATAATCGTGACGGGTCAGTGGTTCAGTTCCTCGAGCCGCACACCATTGGTCTTCGGTCCAAAGAGGCCGATTGACACCGCGACCATCAGCATACATGCCGTGATGCCGGCAAATACCCCTGGCACGCCGAAATCACGGAGAAGGAATGCGATCAAAAAGCCCGACATCATCGCACCGACCCGGCTGGCCGAATACACGATGCCGTTGGCCCGGCCCCGTATCGCTGTCGGGAACAACTCTGCCTGGTACGCGTGATAGCAGACCGAGATGATCTGGCCGGCGAAGCTGATCAACACACCGAGGATGATCAGCGGTGCCATCGTCCTGGCATGTGCGAACGCCATCCCGCATAGGATCACGATCAACGCACCGCCAACGATCAGGTATTTGCGCTGGATCCTGTCGGCGACCGCCATCGCCAGCAGCGGTCCGATCGGCAACGCGAACGCGATGATGAACGAATAGAGCAGGCTTTTCGTGACGGTGATGCCCTGGCTGATCAACAGCGTCGGCACCCAGCTCGCAAAACCATAGTAGCCGATCGCCTGGCAGAAGTTGAAGACAATCAGAATCACCATGCGTGATCGATAAGGTTGCTGCCACAACTCCGCAAGCGATGCACGTCGATGCTTCGGCTGCACCACGACCTGCGACGGGGGCGGCAGCGACCGCCCCGACTGACGCTCGACGATCGCCTCGATGTTCCGCACGATCGCGTCGCTCTCGTCGAGTTTTCCGCGTATGGCGAGCCACCGCGGGCTCTCGGGCACACCGCGCCGGATGAACCACACCAGCAACGCGCCGGCCGCGCCTGCGAGCACCACGACCCGCCACCCTTCGATACCGAACACCGTGGTCGGTACGAGCCAGTACGACAGGATCGCGGCGACTGGAGCCGCCGCGAACATCACACTCTGGTTGAACGCCATCGCGCGGCCGCGCATGTGTTGCGGCACAACCTCCGTCACATAGCTGTCGATCGTGATGATTTCGACCCCGACGCCGATGCCGGTGATGAAGCGCCAGAAAATCATCCCCTCCGGGGTGGTCTGGAAGGCCATGATCACTGAACCGACCGAATACCAGAGCAGCGAGACCGTGAACACCGAGCGCCGGCCGTATCGATCGGGCAGCCAGCCCAGTCCGAACGTCCCGACGAACAGGCCGGCGAATGTCGCGGCGATGAAGCCGGCGATCCCGGTGAAGCCGAAAAACGCGTGCGTGGTCGTTTGCAGCACCCCGCTCTTCGTCATGCCCGGCGCGATGTAGCCGGTGAAGATCAGGTCGTAGACTTCGAAAAAGCCACCCAACGAGATCAGCAGCACCAGCATCCATAGATGGCGGGTGATCGGAAGGCGATCCATACGCGCGGCGATTGCGGCACCCGGCGAGTTGTCGACGTTGACGACGAGTTGATCGTGCGGACGGGAATCCGCGGTTGCTGTGGAATGCATGTATGTCTCCTGGATACGGCAAATGTCGACGGCCTTGTTGTTGGATCGTGGTCCGTCTGCCGGTGTATCGCGCTCCGCGCACGTCATGCGTGGAGCGCGTTGTTCAACTGTGTTTCCCTACGACACCTCGGCGGATCTGATCGCGCTCGATCGATAAAGCGGTGCGCCACCGATACCCTTGATGGCAGGCAATCGCAGCCACGGGCGATGCGAACTCGACGAATTCAAATCCCGTCAACCCCATTGGGTTATCAAACAAATCTGCCATCTCTGTATCTCCGAAGTGATCAGACGGCCAAACCGACCTGATCGGGACGGTGGCGATGAACGTTGGCGCGGCGCACGTCATCCGCCGCGTTCTCGAGCAGGTTCGCAACCTGTTCGTCCGTCGGTTCCCGCACCGCTTTCGCGAGTGCGCCTGGAAGGTCATGCGCTCGCTCGTCCGCGCAGTCGCGAAAGAATCTCGTGCGTGTGTTCGCCGACCCGGGCGAGCGCCTGCCGTACGCCCGGCCGCCGACCTCCCATCGTCAGCGGCAACAAGACAACATCGGTCATCGTGCCGTCGTCGGTCTCCATCGGCACGAGTCCGCCGCTGGCCTTCAGATGCGGGTCGTCGAACAGCTGCTCCGGTCGCACGATCGGCGCGTACGGAATGCCCGCGGCCTCGAGCTTCGGCATCAGTTCGTCGGCACGGTGGTCCTTGAGCACGGCGCCGAGCGCTTCGAGCAATTCGGGCCGAACCGCCACACGCAATGCGTTGCTCGCGAAGCGCGGCTCCGCGGACAGATCCGGGCGGCCGAGGACGTCGCACAGCGTGACGAACTGCTTGTCGCTAACGGCGCCGATGAACAGCTGTTCGCCGTCGGCAAGCGTGAACACGTCATACACGCTCCATGCGGACACGCGCGCGGGCATCGGCGGCGGCGCTTCATGCGTCATTGCATACTGCTGCATGTGCTGCGCGGAGAGGAACACGCAGTTTTCGAAGAGCGCGCTTTGTACTTCCTGGCCGCGTCCGGTGACATCCCGTTCGCGCAACGCGGCCAGCACGCCGATCGCGCCGAACATGCCACCCATGATGTCGTTGACCGATGTTCCCGCACGCAACGGCCGGCCCACCGGCCCCGTCATGTACGACAGTCCACCCATCATTTGCACGACTTCGTCGAGCGCGAGACGCTTCTCGTAGGGGCCGGGCAGGAACCCCTTGTGCGACACGTAGACGAGCCGTGGAAACGCACTCGAAAGCGCGTCGTAGTCGAGACCGAGCTTCGTCATCAAGCCCGGGCGGAAGTTCTCGAGCATCACGTCGCACGTGCCGATCAGCGCGAGCGCGGCGTCCCTGCCCTCCGGTGTGTTGATGTCGAGAACGACGCTCTTCTTGTTGCGGTTGAAGGTGCGGAAGAAGCCGATGCCGAGGCCCGGCAGCTTGCGCGTCTTGTCGCCGCCGGGCGGCTCGATCTTGATGACCTCCGCGCCGAGATCCGCGAGGATCATCCCGCACGTCGGCCCCATGACCATGTGTGTAAACTCGATCACTCGCACACCGTCGAGCGGAAGTCTTGCGTTGGTTTCCATGAGGTCCTCAGGCATTGAGCGCCGTCGATGCAAGATGCGTTTTCGGCAGACCGGCACGCCACAGCGCGCCATGCAGCGTTTCGCCGTCGAGCCAGCGCGCGACCTTGGCGCGCAGCGCCAGCAGCGCCGTCAAGTCGATGCCGGTGTCGATACCCATCTCGTCCAGCATGAACGCGAGGTCCTCGCTCGACGCGTTGCCGCTTGCGCCCGGTGCATGAGGACACCCGCCGATTCCTGCGAGCGTCGCGTCGAAACGCGCGACACCGGTTTCCAGCGCGGCATAGATGTTGGCGAGCGCGAGGCCGCGCGTGTCATGAAAGTGGCCGCAATAGAAGCGCTCGCCTGCCATGCGGCGCGCACGCTCGAACAGGTCACGAACGGCCGCTGGCCCCGCATAGCCGACCGTATCGGCGATGCTGACGCGATCCGCGCCCGCATCGAGCAGCGCCTGCATGCAACGCAAGACCTCGTCCGGTTCGACACGCCCCTGGATCGTGCAGCCGAATGCCGTGCCGATGCCGCCTTCGATCAGCGTCGTCGATCCGGCGGCGTCGCGCGCGGCGCGGATATGCGCAACCTCGGCGATCACTTCGTCGGGCGTCTTGCGCAGGTTCGCGAGGCTGTGTTCGCGGCTCGCGGACACCGGCACGAGCAGCAAGTCGGCGCAAGTCTCGATGGCGCGCTGCGCGCCTGTCAGGTTGGGCACCAGCACCGACACGGTGAGGCCCGGTAGCGTTTTCGCGTAGGCGATGAGTTCGGCCGTATCCGCAAGTTGCGGCAGAAGCCGTGCCGGCACGAAGGAACCGACTTCGATCTCGCGCTGGCCGGCTGCGTACGCATCGGCAATCCATTCGATCTTGCGCTCGGTCGGCAGAACGGCCTGGATGCTCTGCAGGCCGTCACGCAATCCGACCTCGCGAATCACGACATGGGAGGGAAAAGAAGGCATGGGGTCGCTGTCTCCGCAATCTGTGGCCGGTCATTGCACGCCGGCGATAGCCCTTACTCTATAGATTCCAAAAGCGACGTAAAGTATCGATCTGGAAGCTATAGCGTTCCGAAACGGAATCTCAGAAATGTCGCCGCGTCCGCGTCGCGACCGGGCCGGCCGTCGTCACGAAATCTTCTGAAGAAAACCCGCACGGCGCGCCTGCGGGACGTCGTCGTGGTAATTTCCGACGTTCCCGGAGAACACGGATACCGGCCGAAACGGGCAGAAAACTTCCGACCCGGAACGTATCGACTCATGGAGACAGCACCGTTGCGCGACCTCGACCTCAAGACACTCCGACTGTTCGTGGCCGTGTGTGATCACGGCAACATCGCGCGAGCCGCGAAGGAAGCGCATATCGAGCCATCGGCGATCAGCAAGCGCATCGCGCAGCTCGAGAGCGACCTCGGCGCGCCGGCGCTGACGCGGTCGCGACGCGGCGTTACGCCCACGCCGGCCGGCGTCGCGCTGCTCGAGCATGCGCGCAGCATGCTGTTCACGATGGACCGGATCGCGGCCGACGTCACCGCGATCGGCGACGGGCTGCAGGGGCGCGTGAGCATCTGCGCGTCGGCGTCCGCGATCGCGGAAGTGTTACTGGACGACATCGCATCGTTCATGCGCGACCCCGCCAACCGGAACATCAAGGTCGACGTGGAAGAGCGGCTGTCGCGCGACCTCGTCCGGCAGGTACGCGAAGGAGCATCTGCGGTCGGCGTGTGCTGGGACAACGTCGACTTGCAAGGACTGCAGGCGCGTTCATATCGGCACGATCGGCTGGCGCTCGCCGTGCACCCGGAGCATCCGCTTGCCGGGCTTCAATCGGTCGGTTTCGACGACACGCTCGACTTCGATCACGTCGGACTGCCGCCCGCCACGGCGGTTCACACGATGCTCAGGCGAGCAGCCGCGGATCGGGGCCGGACCGTGTCGTATCGCGTGATCGTGTCGAGTTTCGACGCAGCCTTTCGCGTCGTGGCCGCCGGTTTGGGGATCAGCGTCATCCCTGTCGAAGTTGCAGCCGCTTACCGGCAGTCGCTCGGCGTACGGGTCATCCCCCTCACCGATTCATGGGCCCGGCGCCGCTTCGTCGTCTGTTTCAAGACCTTTGACACTATCCAGCCCGCAGCACAAAGAATGGTCGAACATCTAGCGAAACGCGCCGAGTCGGAAACGAAGGTCGGTGAATAACGACCGCTCCGGCCATGCAGGGGCAAGTCCACCGCGTGGCCGAGGTGCAGATTGTCCCGACGCCGCGACCACATCCGGCAATGAACTCGCGACGATGCCTGTGACCGGGCGAACACCCGCAGCCCCGAATGACAGCATTTGCCGGCAGGCTCCGGCCGCGGGCCGTACGTTGCATTGGTGAGCGACGTGTTCGCCCGTCGCATCGCCGGCTGGCGCGTGGCGGCAGCTACGATAACGCGCTGGCTGAAACGATCAACGGTTTGTACAAGACGGAACTGACCTGATCGATTTCTCGTGTTCGTGTCGAACGTGCATGCCAATGGAATCGCCCGCTCACGAATACAGCGTCGCAAGCGGCCGAAACGACGCGCGAGGATTCCGTGTATCGACAAGCTGAAAAAACAGAACGTTGACGCGGGCTATGAGGCGGGGATGCTGCCCACCGGTTCACGCATGACGCGGCGAGTCCTTGCCGGAATGCGCCGCTTGTGCGGGCGGGCGACGCCAGGCCGGCCGCCCGTCCCGCCCTTCGATCCCTCGATCCCGATCCGGTCAGAACTTATGCCGGATCCCCGCATGCACCATCAACTGCTTCGACGTCGACGACAGATCGGCCGCCCCCGGGATAAGCGCCTGATCGAGCGACGAGCCGGTCGCGTCGCCGGCAACCCGCTGGTACGCGCCCATCAGGTAGACGTCGGTGCGCTTCGACAGGTTGTAGTCGGCCATCAGCCCGATCGAATGGATCTTCGGTTTCGCGCTGCCGGTGGTCGCTTCATAACGCACGGTCGTATACACATACTGCGCGCCCACGAAGAACGCCGGCGTGAACTGGTATTTACCGTTCACTTCGAAGTTCTGGTACTTGATCGCCGTGACCGTGCCGCCCGCGAGCGGCCCGGTCACGGGTTCGATCGTCTCGTCGCCGAACAGGTAGCCGACGTTCGCGGTCGGCCGCGTGACGTTGCTGTTGGTATACGCGAACCCGACCGTCGCGGGCCCTGCCGTGTAATTGACGCCCGCCCCGAAAATCCGCAGCCGCGCCGACGCGAAGTTCGCATCCGCGCCGACCGACCCCGAGCCCGCGATCACACCGCCGGCCGTTGCGCCCGGGTTGTCCGCGTTCAGGAACGCCGCGCCGACAAGCAGGCCGCCCTGCTCGTACTGCGCACCGACACTCCACTGCCGGTTGTTCGCGAACCCGGTGTCGTTGCTGAAGCTGTACGTGCCGCCGAACGAGAAGCCGGCAAAATCCGGGCTCGCATACTTGACCGTGTTGTTCACGCGGAACGTGTTGCCGGTGTTGTCGTTGTCGAGCGGATGCGAGAACGGATAGGTGCCCCAGCTGCCGTTCGCGGTCGTCGGCGCGAGATAGTCGACGACCGAGTCGTATTGCCGGCCGAGCGTCAGCGTGCCGAAGCGCGTGCTGCCGAGCCCGACGTAAGCCTGCCGCCCGAACATGCGGCCGCCCTGCGCGAGCGTGCCGCTGTTCACGTTGAAGCCGCTCTCGATCTGGAACAGCGCGCTGTAGCCGCCGCCGAGATCCTCGGTGCCCTTCAGCCCCCAGCGGCTGCCCTGCGCGAAACCGCTCGCCATCTGCCAATCACTGTGGCCGCCGACGTTGTTCGTATAGTCGATGCCCGCATCGATCAACCCGTACAACGTGACGCTGCTTTGCGCAAACGCCGGTGCCGCGCACAGTGCCGGCATCGCGACGAAAAACAATCTCCAGTTCATTCGTTTTCCTTATTGATTTGACGATTCCCACTCGCTCGCTACGCTGCGGTTCGGCTTACTTCGTGCCGTAGATGTCGAAGTCGAAGTACTTGCGGTTGATCCGCTGATACGTGCCGTTCGCGAGGATCGTCGCCAGCGCGCGGTTGAATGCATCGCGCAGCTCGGTGTCCTGCTTGCGCAGCCCGAGGCCGTCGCCCTGTCCGAAGTACTTCGCGTCGTCGATCGCCGCGCCGACGAACATGAAATCCTTGCCCTGCGGCTTCTTCAGGAAGCCGTCGCTGGCCGCGATCGACGCCTGGAACGCCGCGTCGAGCCGCCCGCTCACGAGATCGGCATAGACCTGGTCCTGGTTCTGGTACGACTCGATCTGCACGCCGGCCGGCTGCCAGTTCGCGATCGCATAGTCGGCCTGCGCGGAACCCTGCTCGACGCCGACCCGCTTGCCCTTCAGCGACGCGGCCGTCGGCAGCAGCGGCGAACCCTTGCGCGCGACCAGCCGCGCCGGCGCGTTCGAGATCCGGTTCGTGAACGCGATCTGCTGCATGCGCTTCGGCGTGATTGTCATCGACGACGCGATCACGTCGAACTTGCGCGCGAGCAGCCCCGGAATCATCCCGTCGAAACTCGACTCGACCCACACGCAGCGCGCATGCAACTCCGCACACAACGCGTTCGTAATGTCGATCCCGAAGCCGGTCAGCGTGCCGTCGGGCTGTTTGTATTCGAGCGGCGGATAGGTGGGATCGACCGCGAGGCGGATCTCCTTGCCCGTCCAGTCGCCCGCATGCGCGGCGCCTGCCACCGTCGTTGCCGTCAGCGCCACCGCGAGCGCCGCCATCCATTGTTTCATTGCCAGTCTCCTTGTTGCCGTCGTTGAAGGTAAATCGAATCGGTCCGGCCGCGTCACGCGAGGTAGCGCTCGGCGAGCGCGATCCAGTAGCTCGCGCCCGTCGCGAGGCACGCATCGTTGAAATCGTAGCCGGGGTTGTGCAGCCCGCAGCCGGCCGCGTCGTCGCCGTTGCCGATCGACAGGTAGCTGCCCGGGCACGCGTCGAGCATGAACGCGAAATCCTCGCTCGCCGCGATCGGCCGCAGATGCGGAATCAGCGCATCGTCGCCACCCCATTCGCGCGCGACATCGCGCGCGAACGCCGTTTCCGCCGCGTGATTCACGAGCACCGGATAACCGTGGCGATAGTCGATCTCGGCCGTCGCGCCATAGCTGTCGGCCTGGCCGTGCACGATCGCGCGAATGCGCCGTTCGAGCAGCGCGCGCACGTCCGGCGACAGCGCCCGCACGCTCAGTTCGAGATCCGCATGCGGCGGAATCACGTTCGATGCGGTGCCCGCGTGGATCGAGCCGGTCGTGACGATCGCCAGTTCCTGCGGATTGACGTTGCGCGACACGACCGTCTGCAGCGCCATCACGATCGACGCGCAGACGACCACCGGATCGATCGTCGTGTGCGGCGCCGCGCCGTGGCCGCCGCGGCCGGTCACGCGAACGCGCACCTCGTCGGCCGACGCCATCGCCGGGCCGTCGCAGAAGCCGAGCACGCCAGCCGGCAGGCCCGGCACGTTGTGCATCGCGAACACGGCATCGCACGGGAACTGCGTAAACAGCCCGTCGTCGAGCATCCGTTTCGCGCCGCCGAGCCCTTCCTCCGCCGGCTGGAAAATCAGGTTCAGCGTGCCGCTGAAGCGCCCGCGCTGCGCGATGCAACGGGCCGCCGCGAGCAGCATCGCCGTATGGCCGTCGTGGCCGCACGCGTGCATCACGCCGTCGTGCCGGCTCGCATGCGGCAGCCCGGTCGTCTCGCGGATCGGCAGCGCATCCATGTCCGCGCGCAGCCCGAGCCGCTTCCCGGCGCCGCGCGTGAGCGTGCCGACCACGCCGGTGCCACCGAGGCCGCGCGTGACCCGATAACCCCATGTTGTCAGGCAATCGGCGACGAGCCCGCTCGTCGCGTGTTCGTCGAAACCGAGTTCCGGATGGGCATGCAGCCGGCGGCGCAGCGCGATCATCTCCGTCTCGATGGCCGCCATCTCAGGCGGAATGCGTACTCGATCCAACCCCGTTACTCCTTTCCAGGTGCCGCGTGGCGACTGCCGGAATGGCAGGTCGTGGGCGAGATCGTAGGCAGCGAAAAAGCCGGCGAACAGCCGCAGTTTCGTTATGATGACAACCTTTCGTTGTCGGCTATCACACCCTTTCGCACCCTTTCACACCATGAGCACGATCAAGCTGCATCAGTTGCAGGCGCTCGTCGCGAGCGCGGAGGCCGGGAGCATCCGCGGCGCGGCACGCACGCTCGGGCTGTCGCAGGCGGCCGTCACGCGTGCATTGCGCGAGCTGGAGGCCAGCGAGCGCCTGCCGCTGCTGGTGCGCGCGCCGGAAGGCATCGGCTTCACCGAATACGGGAAGACCCTGCTCACGCACGCGAAACTCGTGCTCAAGCAGCTCGAGCATGCGCAAAGCGATCTCGAACGGATGCGCGGGCGCGTCGAGGGGCGGCTGAGCGTCGGCGTCACGCCGTGGCTGACGATGACCTTCCTCGCGGAAACCGTGCTGCAGTTTCGCGAGCGGATGCCCGACGTGCGCCTCGAACTGTACGAAGCGCTGATGGCCGTCGCGCAACCGCTGCTGCGCGACGGCAGCATGGATTTCGCGCTCGGCCACGTGCAGGCCGGCAGCGGCGCGCAGGAGTTCGCGTTCGAGCCGCTGCTGCGCTACGAGACGTCGGTGATGGTGCGCGCCGGGCATCCGCACGAACGCGCGACGTCGGTGCACGACCTGCTCGATTGCGACTGGGTGCTGAATTCGTCGGCCGACGGCCAGGCCGCGCTCGTCGACTACCTGTTCACGCGGCACGGCGCGCAGATCGACGAGCGGCGCATCGTGCGCGCGCAGTCGGTCGCGATGCTGCAGACGATGCTCGAGCAGGCCGGCATGTGCACGTGGTGCCCGACGATCCTCGCGGCAGTGCCGCCGTTCGGCGAGCGGATGCGCGTGCTGTCGCTGAAGGAGACCTTCGAGCCGAGCGAACTCGGCGTCGTCACGCGCCGCAGCAGCACGCTGAGCGACGCCGCGCGCTGCTTCATCGACTGCCTGCTGCAGGTGATCAGGCGGCATGCGCGCTCGGCGCGCAAGGACGATCTCGCGCTGTTCCGCACGCTTTCGCTGCTGATCTGACGCCGATCGCGCGCCGGCATCGGGAACCCTGCCGGCGGAGGCACTGCGGCATCCGGGCACGACCGGGTATACCTCCGGCACCGCATTGTTCTATACTGCCCCCCAGTATCCGGAAACCACGATCCCATGCCGCATTCCCCCGCAGAGAAAAAACGCGTCCTGACCCGCGTGCGCCGTGTCCGCGGGCAGCTGAATGCGCTCGAGCAGGCGCTCGAGGAAGGCGCCGACTGTGGTCCGGTACTGCAGCAGCTGGCGGCGATCCGCGGCGCGATCAACGGCGTGATGGCCGGCGTGCTCGAAAGCCATCTGCGCGAGGAATTCACCCAGCTCGCGGAGGCCCCGCGGCCTGCTTCCGAATCGATCGACGATATCGTGACCCTCGTCCGGTCCTACCTGCGTTGACCGGCGCAGGATCGTCGACGCTCCGCTCCATTCGATGATTTTTTCAACAGGATTGTCATGAAATCACGTGCCGCAGTTGCGTTTGAAGCGGGTAAGCCGCTCCAGATCGTCGAAATCGACGTCGAACCGCCCCGCAAGGGCGAAGTGCTCGTCAAGATCACCCATACCGGTGTCTGTCACACCGACGCGTTCACGCTGTCGGGCGACGATCCCGAAGGCCTCTTCCCCGCCGTGCTGGGTCATGAAGGCGCCGGCATCGTGGTGGAAGTCGGCGAAGGCGTGACCAGCGTCAAACCCGGCGACCACGTCATTCCGCTCTACACCGCCGAATGCGGCGAGTGCCTGTTCTGCAAGAGCGGCAAGACCAACCTGTGCGTGTCGGTGCGCGCCACCCAGGGCAAGGGCGTGATGCCCGACGGCACCACGCGGTTCAGCTACAACGGCCAGCCGGTCTATCACTACATGGGCTGCTCGACGTTCAGCGAATACACCGTCGTCGCCGAAGTGTCGCTCGCGAAGATCAACCCGGACGCGAACCCCGAGCAGGTCTGCCTGCTGGGCTGCGGCGTCACGACGGGCCTCGGCGCGGTGAAGAACACGGCGAAGGTGCAGGAAGGCGACACCGTGGCCGTGTTCGGCCTCGGCGGCATCGGCCTCGCGGTGATCCAGGGCGCGAAGCTCGCGAAGGCCGGCCGCATCATCGCGATCGACACCAACCCCGGCAAGTTCGACCTCGCGCGCGTGTTCGGCGCGACCGACTGCGTGAACCCGAAGGATCACGAAAAGCCCATCCAGCAGGTGATCGTCGAAATGACCGGCTGGGGCGTCGACCACAGCTTCGAGTGCATCGGCAACGTCAACGTGATGCGCGCCGCGCTCGAATGCGCGCACCGCGGCTGGGGCCAGTCGGTGGTCATCGGCGTCGCCGGCGCCGGCCAGGAAATCTCGACGCGCCCGTTCCAGCTCGTCACCGGTCGCCGCTGGCTGGGCACGGCATTCGGCGGCGTCAAGGGCCGCTCCGAACTGCCGGGCATGGTCGAGGAAGCGATGGCCGGCACGATCCAGCTGGCACCGTTCGTCACGCACACGAAGCCGCTCACCGGCATCAACGAAGCGTTCGACCTGATGCACGAAGGCAAGTCCATCCGGACCGTCGTGCATTTCTGAACCACACGCGAGGGAGCCGGTTGCCGCAACCGGCCCGTTGCGCGCGTGCGCCGGCAAGCCGCATCGCTTGGCCGGCGCGATGCATGCTCCAACCCCATCCTCTGTCCAGCCGGTAACGATCGCCGTTGCGTGATCCGTCGCCCGGCGCGCGACTCGGCTTTCGACCGCGAGCCCGTGTCGCGGCTGCCCCGTCAGCACCGCACGCGCCGCATCCGGAGCGTGGCCGACGGCGATTCCCCGAACGCGCGCTTGTAGTCGATCGCGAACCGTCCGAGGTGCGCGAAGCCCCATTTCAGCGCGATGTCCGTCACCGACGCGAGCCCCGGTGTCGCATCGTCGAGCAGTTCGTCGCGCACACGTTGCATCCGCAACTGGCGCACGAATGCCATCGGCGTGATGCCGTGGCGATTGCGGAAGCCGGCGAACAGCGTGCTCGGGCTGACGCCCGCGAGTTCGGCGAGCCGTTCGATCGTCAGCGGCTCGTCGAGATGCGCGCGGATGTATTCCTCGACGCGCCGCACGTAGAACGGCGCGAGCGGCGCCGGCGCGTGGCGCGTGCCGTTGCGCGCGGTGTTCGGGTGGCCGTACAGCAACAGGTTGAGCAGCGTCGATTCGAGTTGCTCGAACGCGAGCGGATGGCGCAGCGGATGCCCGTCCGTCGCGATCGCGTCGGCCAGCATCGGCAGCATCTGCGCGAGGCACGCGCCCTGCTGCGACGACAGGCTGAATTCCGGCTCGAACTCCACCGGCGCGCGCCGCTCGTCGCCGAAATGCCGCTGCGCATGCCGCTCCATCACCTCGCGCTCGATCCGCAGGATCACTTGCGGGCACGCCTCGCCCCACCGCATCCTGAGCGACAGCGTCGGCGACAGCAGCGACGCGGTGTCGGGCGACGACACGAAGCGCGTCGCACCGCACTCGATCTCGGCGTCGCCGCGCAGCGGAATCTGCAACAGATAGAAGTGCTCGAGCGGCCCCGGTTCGATCGACACCTCGCCACCGTAGTCGAGCAGATTCAGCGACAGGTTGCCCCAGCGAGCATGGTGCATGCGGCTGTGCAGCGCGCGCGAATCGCCGGTCGGTGTGAGCCGGTGCGGCTTGAACACGTCCGCTACCCGCGCGCGCACCTCGTCGACGTCATCCGACTGCAGCAGCAGCGTGTCGTGATTGAAACAGGCGGCGTCACCCAGCCAGCCCGCTCCGGAAAATTGCCCCATCGAAGTTCTCCCGTCGTGCTCGATCGCACTTGCGCTGTGCACGCGTTCCCGATTCCGGGGAATCCCGCCGCACGATCCGGATAGTGGCCGGAGTATCCGGACAGTCCGCCTCGTTACACTACGCAAGCCCTGCGCAACCGATGCAAGAAGCGGACCGTTCGCGCATCGTAGAAAACTGTGCGGCGCTTCCGCATCCGCACAAACCCGCAGAGCGCCGTGCCCCGGCCCCGCTGCGGCGGGCCGGTCCGCAGGTTTCCGGAATTCGCGGATACCGGCCGAAGAAAGCGGATAGAAGCGCGCGTTTCGTCCGCCAATACTGGGCCCATGCCAGTCACGAACAGAATGGAGAGACACATGCAAGGACGACACATCGAGATCCCATCGCCGGACGGCGGCGCGTTTCGCGCGTACCTGAGCACGCCGGCCGGCGGCACGGGGCCCGGCATCGTGCTGTGCCACGAGATCTTCGGCGCGAACGCGACGATGCGCGACGTGGCCGATTACTACGCCGAAGAAGGCTACACGGTGCTCGTGCCCGACCTGTTCTGGCGCCAGGCGCCCGGCATCGAACTCGGTTACACCGCCGCCGACTTCGAGCGTGCGATGGCGCTGTACCGCGAATACGACGAAAACAAGGGCGTCGAGGACATCGCCGCCGCGCTGGCCGTGCTCACGCAACGGCCGGAATGCACGGGCCAGGCCGGCGTGCTCGGCTACTGCCTCGGCGGCAAGCTCGCGTATCTCGCCGCGTGCCGCCTGCCGGACGTGGCCGCCGCGGTCAGCTATTACGGCGTGGGCATCGAGCACGCGCTCGACGAGGCCGCTCATCTGCGCGGCCGGCTCGTGCTGCAGATCCCCGCGCAGGACCGCTTCTGTCCGCCCGACGCGCAGCAACGCATCGCCGCGGCGCTCGCGGGGCGCGACGGCGTGGAAGTGTATGTCTACCCGGGCGTCGATCATGCGTTCGCACGCGTCGGCGGCGATCATTTCGACAAGGCCGCCGCTGTGATGGCGCACCAGCGCGCGATCGCCGCGTTCCGCGCGGCGCTCGGCCCGCGCTACGACCTGTCCGCGCTGTGGGAAGAACATCTCCGGCACGAATTCGACACGCGCAACGTCGACGCGACGATGGACACGATGGTCGCGCAGCCCTACGTGAACCATATTCCGACACTGACGGGCGGCGTCGGCTACGACGAACTCAAGCGCTTCTACACGCATCACTTCGTGCATGCGAACCCGCCGGACACCACGATCACGCCGATCTCGCGCACGATCGGCGCGAGCCAGATCGTCGACGAACTGCTGTTCTGCTTCACGCATACGACCGAGATCGACTGGATGCTGCCCGGCGTCGCGCCGACCGGCAAGCGCGTCGAGATCCCGCTCGTCGCGATCGTCAAGTTCCGCGGCGACAAGCTGTATCACGAGCACATCTATTGGGACCAGGCGAGCGTGCTCGTGCAGATCGGCCTGCTCGACGCGGCCGGGCTGCCCGTCGCCGGTGTCGAAACGGCGCGCAAGCTGCTCGACGAAACCGTGCCGTCCAACGGCCTGATGCAGCGCTGGCGCGACAGCGCGTAATCGACGGATACCCGGGCGGCACGTCGAACGCGCGCCGCCTGCGCTCAATCATTCCAGGAGACTCCCCATGACTGCCCTTGCTGGCAAAGTCGCGATCGTCACCGGCGGCGCCACGCTGATCGGCGCCGCCGTCGCGCAGGACCTGAGCCACGCCGGCGCGTGCGTCGCGATCCTCGATCTCGACGCGGAGAACGGCGCACGCGTCGCCGCTACGCTCGGCGAACGCGGCACGTTCATCGCGACCGACATCACCGACGACCGCGCGATCGAGCGCGCGGTATCGGCCGTCGCCGAACGCTTCGGCTCGATCGACCTGCTGATCAACCTCGCGTGCAGCTACGTCGACAACGGCATCCAGGCCACGCGCAACGACTGGCTCGCGGCGATGGACGTCAACGTCGTCTCGGCCGCGATGCTCGTGAAGGCCGTTCATCCCTACCTGACCCGGCGCGGCGGCGGCGCGATCGTGAACTTCAGCTCGATCTCCGCGCAATGCGCGCAGACCGGCCGCTGGCTCTATCCCACATCCAAGGCCGCGATGCGCCAGCTCACGCGCAGCATGGCGATGGATCTCGCCGCCGACCGGATTCGCGTCAACTCGGTGTCGCCGGGCTGGACGTGGTCGCGCGTGATGGACGAGCTCACGCACGGCGACCGCGCGAAGACCGATCGCGTGGCCGCGCCATTTCATCTGCTCGGGCGCGTGGGCGATCCGTCGGAAGTCGCGCAGGTCGTCACGTTCCTGTGCAGCGATGCGGCAAGCTTCGTGACGGGCGCCGACTACGCGGTGGACGGCGGCTACTCCGCGATGGGCCCCGAGCAGGCGGTGCCGGCGATTCCGCGTCTGGCCGAATAACCGCCGGCCGTTCCTTCCCGCCCACATTTCATTCCATTTAATTCGTCATGCAAAGGATTGCATCATGAAACGCATCGCTATCGTCGGCGCCGGCCAGTCCGGCCTGCAACTCGCCTTCACGCTGCTCGACCAGGGTTATCACGTCACGCTCGCGACCAATCGCGACGCCCAACAGATCCGCGCCGGCAAGGTCATGTCGAGCCAGTGCATGTTCCATACCGCACTGCAGATCGAACGCGATCTCGGCCTGAACGCCTGGGAAGAAGCGTGCCCGTCCGTCGACGGCATCGGCATCGCGGTGCCGCATCCGCAAGGCAACGGTCGCAAAGCGATCGACTGGTCGTCGCGGCTGACACGCTACGCGCAATCGGTCGACCAGCGCGTGAAGATGGCCGACTGGCTCGACGCGATCCGGCGCCGCGGTGCCGACGTGCGCATCTGCGACGTCGGCGTGCCGGAGCTCGAGGCGCTCGCACGCAGCCACGATCTCGTGCTGCTCGCGGCCGGCAAGGGCGAAATCGTGAACCTGCTCGGCCGCGACGACGCACGCAGCGCGTTCGAGCGCCCGCAACGCGCACTGGCCCTCACCTACGTGACGGGCATGACGCCTAGCGAGCCGTATTCGCGCGTGCGCTTCAACCTGCTGCCCGGGATCGGCGAATACTTCGTGTTTCCGGCGCTGACCACGACGGGCCCGTGCGAAATCATGGTGTTCGAAGGGATCCCCGGCGGCCCGCTCGACTGCTGGGCCGACGTGAAGACGCCCGAGCAGCATCTCGACCGCAGCCTGTCGTTCCTGCAGCAGTACGTGCCGTGGGAATTCGAGCGCTGCCGCGACGTTGCGCTGACCGATCCGAACGGCACGCTGTCCGGGCGCTTCACGCCGACCGTGCGCAAGCCGTTCTTCCGCCTGCCGTCGGGCCGCACCGTGTTCGGCATGGCCGATGCGGTGGTCGTCAACGATCCGATCACCGGACAGGGTTCGAACAATGCGGCGAAATGCGCGAAGGTGTACGGCGACGCAATCCTCGCACGCGAAGCCGAGCCGTTCGACGAAGCCTGGATGCACGACACGTTCGAACGCTACTGGGCCTACGCACAGCACGTCGTGCGCTGGACCAACTCGCTGCTCACGCCGCCGCCGCCGCACATCCTCGAGCTGCTCGGCGCCGCCGGCCAGCTGCCGTCGCTCGCCGCGACGATCGTCGACGGCTTCGACGATCCGCGCCGGTTCGCGCCGTGGTGGTTCGAGCCGGCGGCCTGCGCCGCGCTGATCCGCGAACACGCCGCACGTTCGGAGTAAGCGACATGAACACCACCGCTTCCAGCAATCCGGGCCTCGACCCGCAGCAATTGCGCGCCGCATTCGGGCAGTTTCCGACCGGCGTCACCGTGATCACCACGCGCGCGCCGGACGGGCGCAAGGTCGGCCTCACCGCCAATTCGTTCTCGTCGCTGTCGCTCGATCCGCCGCTCGTGCTGTGGAGCCTGCGCAAGGTCGCGCCGAGCCGTCCGGATTTCGTCGCGGCCACGCACTTCGCGATCAATATCCTCGCGCACGACCAGATCGAACTGTCGCGCCGTTTCGCGACGCCGAGCGCCGACAAGTTCGACGGCGTGCCGCACGTGGATGCCGATGCGGGCGGCGTGCCCTGTCTCGACGGCGCAAGCGCGCGTTTCGTGTGCCGCCATGTCGGCCATTACGAAGGCGGCGACCACCTGCTGTTCATCGGCCAGATCGAGGCATTCGATGCGTTCGGCCATGCACCGCTCGTGTTCCATGCGGGCCAGTATCGCGCGATCTCGGCACACCCCGATCTTTCTCGTGTCGTTTGATTAGTTATACAAACAAATATTCAGGAGGTGGTGATGATGAAATGCGGCTCTCGCCTGCTTGCGATCGCAGGCCTCGTGTGCTTCGGCCTGACCGGGCACGTGCCGGCGCATGCGACCGACCTGCCATCGGTCAACCTGGGGATGACCAGCTTCCTCGACGGGATGCCGCCGGCCGGTGCCGGCTGGTACGGCACGCAGTATCTCGAGTACTACACGGCCGGACGCGTCAACGACAATGCCGGCAACAAGGTCGGGCTGCCGAAGCAGGACATCGACCTGTTCGCGGGGCTGAGCCAGCTCGTCTACCAGTCGCCGCTGGCGTTCGGCGGCATGCATCCGGGGCTCGACGTGATCCTGCCGTGGGTGGCGTCCGTGCACACGAACGACGGAATCGGCAACGTCGCGCTGAATTCGCGGGCCGGGTTCGGCGACCTGCTGATCGGCCCGTTCATCCAGTTCGATCCGGTGATGGGCCCGCAGGGGCCGCGCTTCGCGCAGCGGGTGGAATTCCAGTTCATCGCGCCGACCGGCGCATACGACCCGGCGCGAGCGATCAATCCGGGCAGCCATTTCTGGTCGTTCGATCCGTACTGGGCCGCGACGTTCTGGGTCACGCCGAAGTGGACCGTGTCGTGGCGCCTGCACTATTTGTGGAATGCGACCAATCACGAGCCGGCGACCGCGCTCGGGCCCGACGTGACGTCGACGCAGGCCGGCCAGGCCGTTCATGCGAACTTCGCGACCGAGTACGAAGTGCGGCCCGGGCTGCGGTTGGGGCTCAACGGCTACTGGCTGCGCCAGACCACCGACATGAAGGCGAACGGGCAGGATGTGTCCGGCACACGGGAAGCCGTGCTCGCGATCGGGCCCGGTGCGATGGTCAGTTTCTCGCCGCAGGATCACCTGCTGTTCAACGCGTACTTCGAGGTCCTTGCGCGCAACCGGCCGCAAGGTTCGCGGATGGTGTTGCGGTACGTGCATCATTTTCAGTGACGCGCAAACCCGGCCGGCCTGGCTGGCCGATATCGTATGATGAATGCATCGCACACCTTCGGCGCCCGGTTGCGTGTCCTATAGTTTCGGGGATGCAAGGAGACCACTTAAACACAACAAGGAAGGGAACACGCGATGGCGACCTCTGCTCCTCCCCGGCTTTTCCCGCGCGCAGCGCAGCGGCTGGTGCATCACCTGGCGACGGTTGCACCGGCGCTGGCCGTCGGCATCGCCGTTTCCGCCTGCGGCGGCGACAGCTCGCTGAACAGCGACGAGCCTGCCTACGCCACCCAGGCACGCCCGCAGATCAATGCGCTGCTCGCGAGCACGACGACGCCCGGCGCGGTCGTCTACGTGCAGTCGCCGCAAGGCAACTGGCTCGCGTCGTTCGGCACGGCCGTGCGCGGCACGAACTCGCCGATCCCGACGAATGCGCACTTTCGCATCGGCAGCGTGACGAAGACGTGGACGGGCACCGTGATCCTGCAACTCGTGCAGGAAGGCAGGCTGCGCCTGACCGATCATGTCAGCCAGTACGTCGCGAACGTGCCGAACGGCGACACGATCACGATCGAGCAGTTGCTGACGATGCGCAGCGGTCTCTACAACTACTCGACCAGCCTTGCGTTCAACCAGTCGCTCGACACGCAGCCGGACAAGGTGTGGACCGTCGACGAACTGCTGGGTATCGCGGAGAACCAGCCCGTCTATTTCGCGCCGGGCGCGGATTTTCGCTACTCGAACACGAATACGGTGCTGCTCGGCCTGATCATCGAGCAACGCACCGGCATGAGCGCCGCCGATGCGATCCGGACGCGGCTGTTCGCGCCGCTCGGGCTGACCGAGACATCGCTGCCGCCGCAGGACAACACGGCGCTGCCCGCGCCGGCGCCGCGCGGTTATCAATGGGGCACCAACGTGGAGACGATCGACGGCGACGCGCTGTCTCCCGCGCGCCAGGCCGCCGCGAAGAACGGCACGCTGCAGCCGACCGACGTGACGACGGTCAATACGTCGTGGGCATGGACGGCCGGCTCCGGCATCTCGACCGCGGCCGAACTGGGTGCGTACGTGCAGCGGATGGTCGGCGGCGGCTACCTGAATGCGGACCTGCAGGCGCAACGCCTCGCGAGCTGCACGCCGATCGATCCGTCGAATCCGGCGTCGGCGAGCTACTGCATGGGGCTCGCGAAGTTCGGCACGTTCTACGGGCACACCGGGGAAATACCGGGTTTCAATACGTTCGCGGGCTACGATCCGGCAACGAAGACGACGATCGTCACGTGGGCGAACACGGCGTCCGGCCCGGACGGACGCGCACCGGCCAACGAGATCGCACGGATCATCATGGGCGAACTCAGCAAGGCGGCGGATGTGCCGAGCGAGGGGCGGCCTTGAGGGGAAGCCGTAGGGGGCCACCCGCGCGGGCAGTGGACTACGGCTGCGTCCAGGGTCGACCATGGGTCCGGGTTGCGTTGACGCCGCTATGATCGACCTGTCTCGCGGCGCCGCCCGGGGGGGAGAAGGAGCCTCCCATGAAGACGGTGACCGTGCCGCCAGGCGACGCCGGGCCGGCACGCACATCCGGTTCGCGCGGCACCCCCGCCGCCGCTTACTGCCCGATGCTGGTGAAGGTCGGCAGCAGCACGCGATACACGTGAATCATCGCCGGCCCGAGCAACACGCACATCAGCGCCGGGAAGATGCAGAAGATCAGCGGGAACAGCAGCTTCAGCGCGATCTTCGCGGCACGCTCCTCCGCGCGCATCCGCCGCCGCGTGCGCAGCATGTCCGAGAGCACGCGCAGCGATTCCGCGATGCTCGTGCCGAAGCGATCGGCCTGGATCAGCATCGCGCAGAACGATTCGATATCCTCGACGCCGGTCCGCAGCGCCAGGTTGCGCAGCGCGGTATCCTTCGTGAACCCGGAACGCATCTCGAGCAGCAGCAAGTCGAGTTCGCCTGCGACCACTTCGCTGCGAAAGCGCAGTTCCTCGCTCACCCTCATCAGCGCCGCATCGAGCCCGAGCCCTGCTTCGACGCATACGGTCAGCAAGTCGAGCGCATCCGGGAAGTCCTCGAAGATCACCTGCTGACGCTTCGCGATCCGGCGCCGGAGGATCACGTTCGGCACGTAGTAGCCGATCCCGGCGAGCGCCACGAGGACGAACGACAGCAGCATGCGTTGACCCGCGAGGCGGGTCGTGGCGAGCGCCAGCAGCGCAGCGCCCGGCAGCGCCAGCGCGAGTACCGTCTTCGCCGCGAAGTAAAGCGCGCCCGCGTTCGCATCGCGCCAGCCGGCATTCATCAGCCGGATCCGCAGCGGCGAGTTCTCCCAGCCCTCCTGCGGCAGCGACAGCCGGGAAATCGGTTTCGACAGCTCGACGAGTTTCGCGACCCAGTGCGATGTTTGCCCGCCGCCGTCGTTCGCACCGGTGCCGATGCCCACGCTCGCTCCGCTCGCCTGCTGGATCCGGCGCTCCATGTTGCGCGGTGCAAACAGCAGCATCGCGACCAGCACGCCGCCGGCGACGAAAAGGAACAAGCCGGCCAGCATCACGGTATGTACTACGCTCAGGTTTTGCATGACAGCCTCGATTCGGTTCGTGAAGCCCGGGACACGCGTCAGACGCGAATGCGGATGATGCGGCGAATCCACAGCAGGCCGAATGCCATCGACCCCAGCATCACGCCAACCATCTTGATGCCGGCCGGATCCTCCCAGAGCACCGACAGGAACTCGCGGTTCAACACCGCCATCATGCCCGCGGTACCGAACGGCAGCAGGCCGAGGATCCAGGCCGACAACCGCCCTTCCGCGGACAGCACGCGGACCTTGTCGAACAGCTTGAAGCGTTCGCGCACCAGCGACGCGATGCTGTCGAGCAGTTCGGCCAGGTTGCCGCCGGTCTCGCGCTGGATCAGCACCGCGATCACGAAGTAGCGCAGGTCATGGGCCGGCACGCGCGTGGCGAGGTTCACCAGCGCATCGTGCAGCGATACGCCGTAATTGATCTCGTCAAACGTGATCCTGAATTCACTGCCCATCGGATCGGGAAACTCCTCGCCGACCATCCCGAGCGCGCTCGTAAACGAGTGGCCGGAGCGTAGCGCGCGCGCGATCATGTCGCAGACATCCGGCAGCTGGCGCTCGAGCTTGAGCATCCGCCGGTTGCGATGCCGCATCACGTACATTGCCGGTATGCATGCGGTCAGCAGCGCAATCGGCACCACGACGATCAGCGGCAACACGGTCAGGGTCAGGGCCAGCATCGTCGCCACCGGGAATGCGGCGCAGAGCGTGACCAGTTTCGCGACCGTCCAGTCGAGCCCGGACTGCTGCAGCAGGAGGTCCAGCGACTGCACGCGCGGCATGCGCAACAACAGCCGGTCGAACGGCTTCGACTCGTCGAGCATCCGCTTCTTGAGAATCGACAGCCGCTCCTGCTGCACGCTGCCGCCGGCCGACATCGCGCGCAGGCGCGACTCGATCCGGCGCGCCGCGGCACCGTGGCGCGTGTTCCACCATTGATAGACGCCTTCGATCGCGAGCACGACCGCGACGAAGGTGAGAATCACAAAACCGTAAAAGATCGAGTCCATGAGGCCTCCCCGGAATCAGACGACCGCGCGTCGTCACTTCGTCTCGTAACGCTGCGCCGGGTCGTACAGCGAATCCGGCAGGTTGATGCCGAACGCCTGCAGCCGCTCGGCGAACTTCGGCCGCACGCCGGTCGCGCAGAAGTGTCCGCGCACCGTGCCGTCGCGATCCATGCCGGTGCGCTTGAACGTGAAGATCTCCTGCATGTTGATGATGTCGCCCTCCATCCCGGTCAGCTCCTGGATGCTGACGATCTTGCGCTTGCCGTCGGTGAGCCGGGTGGCCTGAACCACCACCGAGATCGCCGACGCGATCTGCTGGCGCATCGTCTTCGGCGGCAGCGTCAGGCCGCCGACGCTGATCATGTTCTCGAGCCGGGTGAGCGCATCGCGCGGCGTGTTGGCGTGGATCGTCGCGAGCGAGCCTTCGTGGCCGGTGTTCATCGCATTGAGCATGTCGAGCGCTTCCGCGCCGCGCACTTCGCCGAGAATGATCCGGTCCGGCCGCATCCGCAGCGCATTGCGCACGAGCGTGCGTTGCGTGATCTCGCCCTTGCCCTCGATGTTCGGCGGCCGCGTTTCGAGCCGCAACACGTGCGGCTGCTGGAGTTGCAGCTCCGCCGCATCCTCGATCGTCACGATCCGTTCGGATCGCGGAATGAAGCCCGACAGGATGTTGAGCAGCGTCGTCTTGCCGCTGCCGGTGCCGCCCGACACGAGCACGTTCACTTTCGCCTGGGCCAGCGCATCGAGCAGTTCCGCCATCGGCGGCGTGAGGCTCTGGTAACTCACGAGGTCGTCCATCTTCAGCGGGTTGACCGCGAAGCGCCGGATCGACATCAGCGGCCCGTCGATCGCCGACGGCGGAATGATCGCGTTCACGCGCGAGCCGTCCGGCAGACGCGCATCGACCATCGGAGTCGATTCGTCGATGCGGCGCCCGACCCGCGACACGATCTTCTCGATCACCTTCATCAGGTGCGCGTCGTCGTAGAACGTCACGTCGGTCAGCTCGAGCTGGCCGGCGCGCTCGACGTAGACCTGTTTGTACGTATTCACGAGGATGTCGGAGATGCCGGGGTCGCGCAGCAGCGCCTCGAGCGGGCCGAAACCGAACATCTCGTCGTACACGTCGATCGCGAGCTGGCGCCGCTCGATGTCGTTCGCGAGCAGGCGCTCCTCGTCGAGGATGCGCGAGATCAGCGCCGAGATTTCCTGCCGGACCTGTTCCTGCGGCAGGCGCGACAGACGCTCCAGCTCGACGCGTTCGAGCACCGCCAGGTGAATTTCGCGGCGCAGCTTCTGGTAGGCGTTGCGTACCGACGAATGCGTCGCACCTGCCGGTTCGGTGCCCGCCGCCTGCGGCTGCGTCCGGTACAAGGACATCTGTTCGCGCAATGACATGATGGTTTCCCCGCAAGATTCACATGGACTTGAGCTTCGGCGTGGCCTTGCGGCCGAACAGCCGGGACATCAACGGTTCGCTGCTGGACGTGCCGTGCCTGGTGCGCACGTCCCCTTCGACGATCTGCTTCGCACACGCCTGCAACGCACGCGTGACCGCCGCGCCGCGCGCGACGCGCGAGGCCGGATGCCCCAGGTCGAGCGCTTCGCGCACGGTGTCGGCGTCGTCGGGTATCGTGCTGCTGGCGTGCAGGCCGAGCACTTCCTCGAGCGCGGCGCGGGACCGCTCGCCGGCGCGCGTCATCCGGTTCACCACCAGCCGCAACTGGTCGGTCGGGTAGCCGAGCGACACGAGAATCTCCAGCAGCCGGCGGCCCGCGCGCACGTGCGGCATCGTGGGCTGCAGCACGAGCTGGATCTGGTCACTTCGATCCAGTGCGATCATCGACAGCGGATTGATGCTGACGCCGACGTCGAAGATCACGAAGTCGTAGCGTGGCGCCGCGACGCCAAGGATCCATTCGAGCGCGTCCTCCCGCATCTCCGCGGCCTTGACCGGGTCGCCCGCGCCCGCGAGCACGTGGAACGTCGAGGTCACGTGCGCGACGCTCGCGTCGAGAAACGCGCCGTCGAGCCGTTCGATCTGCGCGCACAGCTGCGGCAGCGTCGACGGCGGCGTCTCGTCGCTGACGAGGAACGCGGCATCCGCGAACTGCTGGTTCAGATCGACCAGCAGCACGCGGCGCTTGTGGCCTTCGGCGATCTCGTACGCGACGTTGCTCGCGGCGAAGCTCGTACCCGCGCCGCCCTTGCACGACATGAACGACACGAAGCGCGTATCGTCGCTGTCGCGCCGCGTGCTCTGCGCGGCTGCGCGTTCGAGCGCGCGGGCGAGCGCCGCGGGGTCGATCGGCCACTGCAGCACGTCGCGCGCGCCGGCGCGCATCGCGTCCAGCAGCACGTGCGGCGCCGCATCCGCGGTCACCAGGATGCCGGTCAGGCCCGGGTGCAGCCGGCAGATCCGCTCGAGCGCCGACAGCTCGGCCGCGTCGGTCGTCGCACCGTCGATCAGCAGGATATCGAACGAATCGAGCCCGTCGGTTCGATGCTCGATCTGGGACGGCCGTCCGTGCGCGCGCGTCACGCGATAGTGTCCGCTGTCGGTGACCAGGCGCGCGATCTGCGTGAGCCGGGCGGTATCGTCGGCAGCTACGAGGATATTGATCATGACTGTGCCTCGTCGGTTCGATTATTGACAGGCGCTTCCGCCCGTCGACGAATTCAGGCTTTCCCGCGACAGCGTGGTGGTGAACGACGGCATCGTGATCGCGACGTTCGCGATCGGAATCATCGTCCTGACCGTCACGTTGGTGATGCTGACCGTCACGAACGAACAGGAACTCACGTCGCAGCCCGACGGCGTGTAGCTCACCGACACGTTCGCGTTCGACAGCATCGGCATCAGCGACTTCACGCGCTTCACGACGCCGGCGGCGTTCACGTCGCAGACGATCGCCGTGCGTGCGCCGAGCCGGATCGCCTCGGTCGCGGTGTTCCAGTAGAACAGCACGCGCCCGAATTCGAACACGCCGATCAGCAGCATGATCAGGATCGATGCGATCAGCGCGAACTCGACGATCGTCGCGCCGCGTTGAGTGCGCCGGCGCAACAGCGGAAAGGGGCGCGCGTTCATGACACTTGCCTCATCACGGTGACGATGTTGCCGAAGGTGATCGAGGACAGCCCCGGGTAGGCCGGAATCGGCTGGTACTGGTAGCCCTTCACCTTCACCTCGACGACGTTGATGCTGCCGGTCGCCGTGCCGCTTGCCGCGTTGTTGGTCGAGTCGTACGTCGGCAGGTTCGCGAACTGCGGCGGGTCGGACGCATCGGCGCAATCGGTCGAATGCGCGGCGTCGCAGACGATCACCATCGATGTCGTGAGCCCCGGCACCAGCTCGGTGCCGGCGGAGCCGCACGTGGTGCTGCCGTACACGACCAGGCACTGCGCCTCCGCGAGCGGATACGCGCTGTCGGTCGGCAGAAAGACCGACAGGTAGCGCGCCGCGTTGCGCGTCGCCTTGGTGAGGGTCTCGTACTGGTAGATCGCGCGGCCGAACTCGGCCACGCCTGTCGCGAGCACGATCATCGGCATCAGCACGAGCGCGAATTCGACCGCGGCGACACCGCGCATGCGTGACCGGCGAATCGGGAGCCTTTTCATGATCGCGTCTCCACTACTGAACGAGCATCGGCACCTTGATGCCGGCCGAACTTCCGGTACCCGGCAAGCCGTGCGTCGCGCAGGGCGTCGTGCCGGATGCCGTCGAGCCGAGGTATTCGAGGTGTGCCGTCACGCCGCCGCTGCCCGGGCTGAACGGCAGCGGATCGAGCATCAGCACGCAGTCCCACTGCGTGACGTGAAGCTTGCTGCTGCTGCCCGACAACGTCGAGCAGTCGCCTTCCGGTGCGAGCGCGAGCCGGCGGTCGCCGCCGAACGTCTGGTAATTGCTCGCCGTCGCCGTCCCGTTGGTCGAGATGCCGCTGCCGGTGGGCGGTGCGCCGTCGCCCTGGTAGGACTTGAAGCTTGCGCGGTCGAGCACGAACTGCGTGTATGCGTCGCCGACGATGCCCGCGGTTCCCGGCGGCCCGTACTTGGGGCCGACGTACGCGTAGCCGGTGAAGTCCGGCTGGCCGCTCGAGCCGTTGGCGCCGTTCGTGTAGATCCCGAAGCGGGTGTTCCAGGCACGCAGCGACGCGGACTTCAGGCCCGTCGACCCGAGGTCGGGCGGCGACGTGATGTTGCAGCTATTGCCCGACAGTTCGCTGGCGATGGTCGTCTCGTTCGTCGAACCGTCGAGCGCCGCCCAGCCGAAGTTGCCGGGCCCGTAAGTCGACGACGAGCCGGACGGCGACGAGATCCAGTCGCCGACCTTGTAGGGCGCGGCGGCAGCCGCACGGCACACGAACACCGGAATCGCGCAGGCCGTCTGCCCGGCGCCGACCGTCGCGATCGCGCTCGCCGCGACCTGGGCCGCGTTCGCGACCTGCACGCCGGGAATCGTGTTGAGCACCTCGATGAACCAGTGCGCGATGTTGCTCAACTGCGCGGTGCACTTCACGTACTTGATGTTCGCCGGCGTGGTAACCGCCGTCTTGGTCAGGAACGGATTGGTCAGCGAATCGCTGAACGTGACGTTCGAATCCGTCTGCATCTGCACCGCGTTCTGCTGAAAGAACGCGAAATTCGAGTGGCCGGCGGCGATGCCGTCCGCTTCCGAGACCTGCAGGCTGATGGCCGACGTAAGGTCGCGCGCAGCGGACAGCGCGCATGCGTCGGCGCTGTTCTGCAGTTCGCTGCGCGTGACGTACAGCTTGCCGAGGTCCAGCGCGAGACCGACGAACCCGATCATCACCGCCAGTGCGAGACCGACGATGATCGCGACGGCGCCTCGCTGACGATGCATACCGCGACGCGTGAGCTTCGGATGACGAGCTGCGCTGGACATGGCGTTCTCCCTGAGCTTGCCTGTGTGTTACTGCGCCGACTTGCCGATCCCGATTACGAAGGCATTGGCTTTCGGCTCGGGCTGCTTGAACGACTTTTCGTAGTTGTCGAGTGCGGACGCGGCGGCGCTGCCGTTGACCCCCGGGTTCGATGCCGCGTGTTCGGCGGCATGCGGATCGATGATCTGGGCTTGCGTGACGGCGCGGACCGAATCGCCGAAGCGGGTGTCCCACACCGGCGTCGACGACATGCAGCCGGCGAGCGCGAACGCGAGCGGGACGGCGAGCGCCGCGCGGCGCACGAATACGAGGTAGGCGGATTTCATGAGCTTCCCCTTGAATGGCTTCAACGATCGGTGGACTGGGGTTCCGTGCCCGCCCGCGCGATCTGCGCGTGCGCGGCGGCCGGCAAGCCGTGCTTCGAACGCGGCGCGGGTTTTGCCGGCGCGGCGGACCCGGCTGCCGCGAGACGCGCGGCAGCCGCTTCGATGCGCGCGATCCGCGCCGCGGTGGCCGCAGTGGCTGCGGTGGCCGCTTCGGCCTGCGGCTGTGACTGCTGTTGTGGCTGCGACTGCGGTTGCTCTTGCGGCTGCGCGGCCGGCACCGGTTCGGCGCTCACCGCCCCTGCCGCGTCAGCCGCCGCGGCCTTCTGCGGCTCCGCCGGCACCGGCGCCGGTGCATCGGCGGGCTGCGGCGCACGCGGTGCGGGCAATGCGGCGGCCGGTGCGGCCGGCTCAGCCGATTGCGGCGCCGGAGCAGGTGCGGGAGCCGGCGTCTGCGGTGCATCCATCGCGCCGCTCGCCGGTTGTGCGCCCGCCCGGCGGACACCCTTGCGGCCTTCCATGTTGCCGGTCGCATACACGTCGGCCTCGTTCGGCTTCGAGAAGCTGTCGGTCGGCAGCGGCACGTCGGCGGTCTGCAGCGGCCTCACCAGGTGCGGCGTGATCACGAAGATCAGCTCGGTGCGGTCCTGCTGGAACGACGTGCTGCGGAACAGCGCGCCGAGCACCGGTACTTCACCGACACCCGGGATCGCCTTCAGCGCACCGGTCCCGTTGTCCTTGATCAGCCCGCCGATCGCGAACGACTCGCCGTCGCCCATCTGGACCGTCGTCGACGCGCGCCGCGTCGTGATCAGCGGCAGGATCGACGTGCCGCCGATGTTGGACGCGCTCAGCGTCACGCCCGTCTGCGACAGTTCCGACACTTCCGGCGCGACCTTCAGGCTGATCCGGCCGTTCCCGAGCACCGTCGGCGTGAACTTCAGCGCGACGCCGAACTCCTCTTCCTGCAGCGTGATCGACGACGTGCCGTTGCCGCTGCTTTGCGGCACCGGGATGAAGATCCTGCCGCCGGCGAGGAACGTCGCCTCCTGGCCGCTGATCGTCACGAGATTCGGCTCCGCGAGGATCTTGACGAGGTTGTCGGTGTTCTGCACATCGGCCGCGATGCTGAACGGCCTGTTGTTCGCCTTGTTGAACACCGCGCCGCTTGCGACGCCCGCGAGCAGGTTGCTGACGAGCGCGCCGCTCCACGAGCCGAAGCCGCCCTGGATGTTGAACGCGCTGCCCATCTGGTTGATCAGCGTCTTCGACACTTCGGCGACCTTCACCTCGAGCATCACCTGCTGCGGCGACGTGACGGCCAGCATGTTCAGCACGCCGGCGCCCTTGCCGCCGCCGTCGCCGGCGCTGTCGCTGTACGCACGGGCGATCTGCACTGCCTGCTGCGCGGCCTGCGAGTTCGATACGTTGCCCGCCAGCACGATCGTGCCGGCGGCGGTCGATACGTGAATGTCGTGTTCGTTCGGCATCAGCTGCATCAGCGACGCCTGCAGGCCGCCGGCGTCCGCGCCGACCGCCACGTCGATCACGCGGCACGCACCGCTGCGCCCCTGCACGATCATGTTGGTCGTGCCGACCGACAGCCCGAGGATGTACAGCGTCTGCGGCGACACCATCGTCGCCTGCGCGACGGCCGGGTTGCCGATGGTCCGGTTGCGGACCGGCTCCGGCATCGGCACCAGCAGCGACTTGCCGAGCGGCACGCTGACGCTGGTCGACTCGCGTACCGCGCCCACGCAGTTCGGCCCGCGCAGCGGCCCCGGCGCCGCGGCGGGCGCGGCGGCCGGAGTCGGCGTCATGCTGATCGTCATCTGCATCGGCCCCTTGGCGGCCGCCGCCGGCGCGGCTGCACCGCCCTTCATCAGCGCGGCCGATTCGGCGGCTTCCTGGGCCAGTGCGCTGTATACGGTCAGCGTTCCGGCACAGAGGATCGCGGCCATCATCGCGCCCCGTGCGATACGCGTGCGCACCGGGCCGGTACCTGAATGTTGCGGATTGATCTTCATTTCGTCTGATCCCCCGAGTGACCGGCGAGGCGCCGGTTGTCGACTTTCAAGGCCGCCGTGCCCTGACGGCGGCCGATCTGGTTAATGTGGTTATTTGCACGTGTTCTACGAATTCAGAAACATTCGACGCTGCCGTGTACGCCGGTCAGCACGCCGACGCAATCGCGGCGTGCTCCCGGTGCCGCATGGGATGCGACACGCACGCGCACGGTCTTCACCGGCGCGGGTGCGGGCGCTTCGGGTACCGGTGCCTTGCCGAGCAGCGTGAGCTTGGTCGCGCCGTCGGTGGTCAGCGTCTTCTGGTCGACCTGGTTGCGCAGCACGAGCGACAGCGTGCCGACGCTGCGCGCGAGGTCGAGGCGCTCGGCCTGGTCGGGCGTGACTTCGAGCGTCACCGCGTTGACGACCTTCGGTGCGGTGTCGTCGCGGCTGACCTGCTGCGCGACGGCCAGCACGAGGATGTGCTCGAGCACGATCTTGGAGATGCTCTGCCCGTCGGTCTTGCCTTGCTGTTCCTGCGTGTTGACGATCACGTCGACGTAGTTGCCCGGCAGCGCGAAGCCCGCGACGCCGACCACGTCGTTCACCCGCACGGTGATCGCGCGGCTGCCGTCGGCGATCACCGCGGACAGCCCGCCCTTCGTGCCGACCGGCGCGAGCTTCGACTCGATCACCGGCTCGCCGCGGGCGAGGCTCGTGCGCACGACGCGCCCTTCGAGTTCCTTCGTGTCGGTGAACGCGCCGGTCGGCACGCTGCCCGACGGCCAGCTCACCATATGGATCTGGTTCGGCCCGAGCGGCTCGCCCAGGTTCAGGTCGGTGGTCGCCACCGCGACCGACGTGATCGAGCTGCTGGAGGTATTCATCAACCAGCGGGACGCGAACACGACCGCGGCAAGCCCCGCGACCATCGCGACGATCAGCATCATGAGCGCTCGACTGTTTTTCATGGCAATGCTCCTCAACGAATCGTGAAAGAAACGGCTCAACCGGTTACGTGCGTGCGACCGCCGTGGTCGGCAGGCGGCAGATACACGCCGTCGCGCTCGGGCGCCGTGCCGAAATAGCTGGCCCATGCGTCGTGCAGCGCGTCGTGCGTCACTTCGAGCGGATCGCCGCGATACCGCGCGCCGGCGGCGACGAGGCGCAGCAGATCCATCGGGAAGCATGCGAGATAGGCCTTGCCGGTCGGCAGGTGCAGCCGGTGCAGCAGATAGTCGAATGCGTCCTGCGTCGATACCAGGCCGAGCGACGCACATGCGGCGTCGAACACCGCGCGGTAGTGGTCGATCGACAACGCGCCGACGTGAAGCTTGGAGCCGAGCCGACGCAGGAACGCGTCGTCGGCGAACTGCTCCGGCGCCAGGTTGCTCGAGAACACCGGCCAGACGTCGAACGGCAGCACGAAGCGGTTGCCGGACTCGAGCGTCAGGAAATCGACGCCGCGATCGAGCGGGCGCAGCCAGCGGTTGAGCAGGTCGCGCGGCTCGACACGCTGGCGGCCGAGATCGTCGACGATGTACATGCCCATGTTCGCCTTCATGTGCGGCGGCGCCTGGTAGAAGCCCGCCGCGTCATCGCGGCGCAGGTCGAGCTCGTCGAGCGTCAGCTCGCCGCCGGACATCACGACCGGCCGCTCGCACAGGCGCCAGCGGCGATCGACCGATTGGCCGTCCGTTTGCGCTGCCGCATCGACATGCACGAGCGGGTCGTAGATCTGGATCACTTCGCCGGCGGCGCAAATGGCGTACGGCACCGGCACGTGGCCGCCCATCAGCGCGCCGAGCCGCTCCGCGAGGAACGTCTTGCCGCTGCCGGCCGGGCCGTAGATCAGAAGCGGACGGCCGGAGTTCAGCGCGGCGGCCGCCGAATCGAGGATCGCCGTATCCATGACGACGCCGTCGAAGATGGCCCACACGTCGTTCTGTGCCACGCGCAGCTTGCGCACCGAATGGGTGGACACGCAGTCGAGATACGCGTCGAGCGTCACCGGCGCAGGGCCGCTGTAGCTGCTGCGCGCGCGCTCTTCGAGCGCGGCCAGGCGGCCTGCCTCGGTCAGGCGGAACGTCACGTCGAGGTCCGTCTTGCCGCGATGGGTCAGTTCGACCAGATGCTCGCGCACCAGGAACGCGAAGATGTCGTCGAGCACGGCGAGCGGCAGGCAGTGACGCTCGATCAGGTCGCCGTAGGACGGGCGGCCGAGCACCAGCGTCGACTTCAGCACGAGCCCTGCGATGAACGCCTGGCTCAGTCCGGTTTCCTCGAGCGAGCGCGGCGCCGCCGGCAGTTGCGCGCCCGGCTTCGCGTGCGCCTCCCGCATGGGCGACGGAAGCGGCAGGTGTGCAACCTGCGCGTCGCGTCTCGGTTCGGTGGGATTCGTGTTCATGTTCGGTCCATCCTCGTTGCAGGTTCGGCGCGCTACGCGCACGATACGAACAGCATGCCCAGCGTGCCGGCGGCAATCGCCACGCCATACGGCAACGCACCGACCGACGCGAACTCCACGGGGCCGTCGGTTGCCCCTGCACGCGCCCCGGACGCGCGACGCGCGATCAGCGCCACGACGTTCGCCCACATCTGGCGCACGCGTCCGCGCAGCAGCGCGAAACCGATCGCGCCGATACCGCCGGCCAGAAAGGCGGCCAGCACGATGTAGAACGTCATCTGGGCGCCGACCCACGCGCCGATCGCGAGCATCAGCTTCACGTCGCCTGCAGCCATCCCGCGCAACAGATAGAACGGCAGCAGCAGGCCGAAGCCGGTCGCGGCGCCGGCAAGCCATGCGAGCGCACCCGCCTGGATGCCGTGCAGCGCGCACTGGGCAACCAGCGCACCGGCCAGCCCGAGCGCGACGAGCCGGTTCGGGATGCGTCGGCTCGTGATGTCCGTGCTGGCCGCGACGACGACGAGCAGCGTCACGCACAACGGGACCGGGTAAGGCAGCGCGGCAGGCAACATGGCGAACCTCGACGGGATGTAATGATCAGGATCACTGACCCAGTGCGGTATTCACCGCCGCGGTCACGATCGACGCGATCGCGTTGTACATGTCTTCAAGCGAACCCTTCAGTACGACCACGCTTCCCAGCACGATGGTGGCGAATACTGCCGCGATCAGCGCATATTCGATCGACGTCACCCCCTGCTCGTCGGCGAGCCATCGCGATACCGCTACCGCCCATCCCCTGGTCCGCATGACGACCTCCGATTCGGTTGATCAAGAGAGCGGGGGAGACTCGAGCAGTGCACCGGCCGAGTCATCCGCCGTTCGGTTCATTCGACATCCGTTGGTTGGGTGTCCGGCCCTGATCGAGCGACGGGATGACGACGAACGGGCCGGACTCACCGTTCGCCGCCCCGCCATTCAGATGGCCGCGTTGAGGTCGTCTGCGATCGTGTTGAACACGGTCTTGAGATCGTTTCCGACCAGCGTCAATGCTGCAACGAGGCCGACTGCGATCAGCGCGGCGATCAGGCCGTATTCGATGGCCGTCACACCTTGCTCGTCTTGGACGAAACCGCGGACTTTCTGGATGAACGTGGACATGGCTAATCTCCTTTCGCACTACTATTGAAATCCCGTTGTCGGGTATCGACGCGGGGAGCTGGCACTACCGGCACAACGGCACAACGGCACAACGGCACAACAAATGGATTCGGATGCGGTGCTCAGCGACGGACACGGCAGGGTACGAGCCTGGCCGGGCGAACGATTGTCGGTGGGCTGATGCGTGCGATATCCATGCGCGCTGCGATCTGGCGAATGGCGCGATCGAGCAGAGCGAGAACGGCGCAACGACCGCCCCGTGCATGGATACGGATTGAACGGATGACGCAAGCGCGTCGATGCTGCTGCGGATATGCTTCGCGGCATGCGAGCCGCGACGTGCTCTGGTCTTTCATTTTTATTCCCCAAATGCTGTCATGTGATTCTTGTTGCGCGGACGATGCCGTCGCCTATTCGCTCGGTCGACGTTTCCGGCGGTTTTCACGGCCTGGGCGGCGTATTCCCCGACGCGCCCTTGATCCGTTGCTTTCCGCAGGTGATTGAGTCCAGTCTTGTCAGCCTGTTGCTTCAACCGGTCGTTCATCAAGTCGTCGACTTTCGTGCGGACCTTGACGCAAAGAGCAGGCCAGCCAGAAGGAAATCCAGACGCAGCAAGGGTTCCGGCGATCCCCCCGTCAGTCGTGTTTCGGCGCGCTGCACAAAATGTTTCAGATTTGATATACGCACGCAGGCCGGCCCGGGATGCCGGCGGGGCGCCGCCGTGCTGTGCAAGGGCACCCAAAAATTTTCTCGGGATTTTCCCGAATCCATGCAGCCCGTCGCCCGACACGAATTCCGCACACCGCCGGACCGGCGAAAAACCCGGAATGTTTCAAGCGAGAAACATCATTTGCGCCGCTACGGTTTTCTCAGACGTGAAAACCCGGTTTTCCGCGCTGTCGCTGCCGAATCGATATCTCACGATTCAGCCCGCGGTTTGCGTCACGCGATTTTTTCTCCAACAATGCATTCACCGGACAGCGCCATCGAACGCGATTCGATCCGGATACACAGCAACACAAAAAGGCTGCGGCAGAGAAGCAGCCTTCACCGCAAACGGGGCATCATGTACACAGCCAATCGTGGAGTGCGCTATCGCGCCAAACGCTGTGCTCAATGGCTGACAGCCGACCGGATCATTCCGTACAGCTGCATCATGCTGATGCTGTGTGTTGGATTCCTGATCACCTGGGGCTTCGTGACGGATGCCTTCACGTCACAGACCACCGCACGGCCGGGTGTCGACTTCTCCGTCTTCTGGACCGCGTCGCAGCTCGTGCTGCAAGGCCATGCCGCCGCGATCTACGATCCGGTCCTCTTCTCCCATGCCGAGGTAGCGCAATTCGGTGCCTACATAGGCCACCAGTCGCTGCCCTGGCTTTATCCGCCGACGATGCTGCTGTTCATCGCGCCGGTCGCCCTCGTGCCTTTCCTGCCCGCGTATTTCCTCTTTTTTGCGGGCAGTCTTTTATGCTATGCGTACGCAGTCCTGCGACTGTCGGGTCTGCGTGCGCACCTGCCCGCTCCGCGCGCCGCCGCGCTCGTCGTGCTCGCCTACTCGGGCGTGTTCGCGTCCGTCCTGTACGGGCAGAACAGCATCCTGACCGCCGGCATCGCCGCATTCGCGCTGCATTTCCTCGGCCGACGCCCGATCGTCGCCGGCGTGCTGATCGGGCTGCTCGCCATCAAGCCGCAACTGGCGGTGGTGTTTCCGTTCGTGCTGGTCGCGACCCGCTCGTGGCGCACCTTCGCGTCGGCAGCGATCACCACGGTGCTGTTCACCGTGGCCGGCATTGCGCTGACCGGCACCAGCTCCCTGCACGGCCTGGCTCAGGCGATGTCGATCGTGCGCGGCATGCATTTCACCCTTCCTGCCTACTGGTTCGTTTCGCCCACGACGTTCGCGGCGCTGCGGCTTGCGGGCGCATCGATTCCGGTCTCGCTCGCCGCCCAGGCCGCCGTCGGGCTGCTCGCAATCGCCGCCGCCGTCCAGGTGTGGCGTCGCACGGCCGACATTCGGCTGCGCGGCGCGGCGCTGGTGATCGCCACGCTGTTGACGACCCCCTATCTGTGGCATTACGAACTCGCGTGGCTCGGCATCGCGTTCTTCTGCGTGATCGCCCACGGGCTCGACGAAGGCTGGCTGCCGGGAGACCAGATCGTGATCGTGCTCGCGTGGCTGCTGCCCATATTCGAGATATTCAACCGGATCACGAAGCTGCCGCAGATCGGCCCGGTCGTGCTGCTCGCCGTCCTGTTCGTCGTCGTGCGGCGCTCGACGCTTGCATCGGGGAATGCGTGATGAGATCGCCGCGCTCCCTTCTGCACGGCGATTCGGTGCTCGACGCACACCCGGAACTGCCGATCGCCGGCCCGCGCCGGTTCCCGCATTGGCTCAATCGCGATCGGGTACGCGTCTATGCGGCAGCGGTACTGCTGACCGAGTTGCTGTTCCTCTGCGTCTACCTCGCACGCGTGCATGCGTCGCATACGTCCGTGCCCGGGCCGCTCGCGCAGGATCTCGCGCCGATCTGGAGCGCTGCACGGCTCGCCGCGCACGGCCACGCGATCGACGCGTGGCATTTCCCGTCGCTCTTCGCGATCGAGAAACTCGCGATTCCGACGATGAATGCCGCGGACGGCTCGCTGCCGTGGCTCTACCCGCCCACCATGCTGCTGTTCGTGCTACCGCTCGGCTGGCTGCCGTACATGTTCGCGCTCGTGCTGTGGATCGGCGTCACCTACGCGCTGTTCGCGGTGACGATCCGCGCGACCGTGCAGCGCGATGCGGCGCTGCTCTGCGCGCTCGCCTTCCCCGGCGCGTTTCTCACGGTGATCGTCGGGCAGACGAGCCTCCTGACCGCGACACTCGCCGGCTGCGGGCTGCTGATGCTGAATCGTCGTCCCGTCATCGCCGGTATCTGCTTCGGATTGCTGACGATGAAGCCGCAAATGGCGATCCTGTTCCCGCTCGCGCTGCTGTGCGCCGCTCAATGGCGCGCGCTGGCAGCGTGGGCGGCAACGATCGCCGGCGGCTTCGCGCTGTCTACGCTCGCGTTCGGCCTCGGCGCGTGGTTCGCATTCGCACACGGAATTCACGACGCAGCGCAGCTCGTCGGCGCCGGCCACGCACGGCTCGCGCGCATGCCGACCGTCTTCGCGCTCGCCACCCTCGCCGGCTGGCCCGCCTACGTCGCGCGCGGCCTGCAGCTGCTGTCGGCCGCGGCCGCCGCGATCGCCGTCGTGTACGCATGGCGCGGCGCGTGTTCGTACGCGCTGCGTGCCGCGACGCTCGCCTGCGCGTGCCTGATCGTCAGCCCCTATCTTTACGACTACGACCTGACCTGGTACGGGCTCGTGATCGCATGGTACGCACGCTATGCGTGGACGCACGGCTGGCGGCGCTTCGATCGCGAATGGCTGCTGCTGATGTGGGTGATGCCGCTCGCCGGCCTCGTGCTGGTGCCGCATCTGTCGTTCCAGTTCATGCCGCTGGTCACACTGGCCTCGCTGGCACTGCTCGTCAGCCGGATTGCACAAGAAAGGCACGACGTGCCGTCGATGCCCGACGCACGCGACAACTCGACCGAGACCGGCTTCCCGCATCCGGTCCGCTCACACCACCGCCCGGCGCACGGACTGCGCCGCAGCGGCCGCCCGACCTTCGGCGTCGGCCGCTGACACGTCATCACAGGGGACCCATCATGCGCGAACCGCTCTACACACCGCTCGTCTCGCTGGTCGTACCGTTCTACAACGAAGGCGAAGCCGTCGAACGCTTCTTCGACGTCGTGATCCCGCTGATGGCCAGCCTCGACGCGATCCGCTTCGAGATCGTCTGCGTGAACGACGGCAGCCGCGACGACACGCTCGACCGCCTGATCCGCGCGAGCCTGAACGACCGCCGTGTGCGCGTGATCGATCTCACGCGCAACTTCGGCAAGGAAGCGGCGCTGACCGCCGGTCTCGACGAAGCGGCCGGCGACGCGGTGATCCCGCTCGACGCCGACCTGCAGGATCCGCCGAGCCTGATTCCGGTGATGCTCGAGCACTGGCGCGACGGCGCGGAAGTCGTCGCCGCGAAGCGCAGCAACCGCGCGTGCGATTCGTTCGCGAAGCGCACCGCCGCCGCGATCTACTATCGCGTGCACAACGTGCTGTCGGACGTGAAGCTGCCGGAGAACGTCGGCGACTTCCGGCTGATGGACCGCAAGGTCGTGAACGCGCTGCGCAGCCTGCCCGAGCGCCATCGCTTCATGAAGGGGCTGTTCGCATGGGTCGGCTACCGGACCGTGATCGTCGAGTACCAGCGCGACGCGCGCAGCGCCGGGCATTCGAAGTTCTCCGGATGGAAGCTGTGGAATTTCGCGATCGAAGGAATCACGAGCTTCAGCACCGTGCCGCTGCGCAGCTGGACCTACATCGGCCTCGGCATCGCCGCGCTCGCGTTCCTCTACGGCGCGTTCATCGTGGGACGCACGCTGCTGTTCGGCAATCCGGTGCACGGCTACGCGTCGCTGCTGTCGGTCGTGCTGTTCATCGGCGGCATCGAGCTCATCGGCATCGGCGTGGTCGGCGAATATATCGGACGCATCTACGACGAATCGAAGCAGCGTCCCGTCTATCTGATCCGCCGCCGCTACCAGACGCAAGGCAAGGTGGTCGAGCTGCCGGTCGCGCGCGATACGCGCCGCGCGGCCGCACGCCGCCGCGTCCAGCCGGCCCGCATGCGGGTCGGCGCCCGCTGAGCGGCGGAGCCGGCGATGTTCGCCCTGCTCTACGCCGAGCGCGTGCGGCTGGCGCGCTTCGGCCTGTCCGGGCTCTGCTCGACCGCGCTGCACGTGCTGATCGCGTCCGCGCTGTACGCGCTGTTCGATGCGACGCAAGTGATCGCGAACGCCGTCGCGTTCGTCGGCGCGACGGCGTTCTCGTATCTCGCGAATACGCTGTGGAGCTTCTCGTCGACGGTGCACTCGCGCAACCTGGTGCGCTATCTGACCGTGGCGCTGGCCGGCTTCGCCGAAACGATGGCGCTCGCGCGCGCCGCCGAACTGCTCGACGTACCGCGCGGCTGGGCCATCGTCGCGATCGCGCTGCTGATCCCGCCGACGATGTTCGTGCTGCACCGGGTGTGGACGTATCGGTGAATCCTTCACGCCGGCATCGCGACATGTGATTCCGGCGATTGCAAACGCGCAATCGATACAAGGTCCGCCGGCGCGGCCGGCTGCGTGCCGTCGTGACATCGCCGAGCCATTCCACGCATCGCGACGAACGCATCCGCATCGGATTGCGTCGTCGGGGAGCAGGCCGGTTTCATCGCGAAGCCGGTCGCCGGATGCGCATGGACGATGTCGAGCATCGCGTTCGGGACGACCCGCGGTAGGGTCGAAGCATTCATCGATCCGTCACGGAACCATCGCACCCGAGACGAGCGATGCCTGCTAGCATGGCGCGTGGCCTGTCCGAATCGCGAGGCTGCCGGCAACATGTCGCGCGGCGGTGCGGGTCGCGCCGTCGCATCCGTGTCGGTCATGCCGCGGCACGTCGACGCGGACGCTTCCCGCGGCACGCATCGTGCGCGGCCATCATTCGCCCTCCACCCGACGGCCGGCTTCGCCGCATGCTGTCGCGCGCGCCGCCGGCACGAGATCCGTCCATGCCCAGGAAAAAATCCAGCCTCTGGCTACGGCCTTTCGACCTGTTGACCGCCGCGACGCGCGCGCGGCCCAAAAGGAAGACCGCCAAGCCGGCGCCATCGGCGAAGCGCCCCGCCACCGCACGAACCACCCGCGCACCGGCGCCCGCCGCCCGCACATCGCCGCGCCAGGCACCCGGCACGTGGCTGCGCTCGTTTCATTCCGCGCGCCCCGCCGCCGGCCAGCTCGTCAACCATCTTGCGTACGCGCTGTACCTGCCCGCCGCACCGGCGACGACCGACGGCCTGCCCGTCGTCGTCATGCTGCACGGCTGCAAGCAGACCGCCGAGTCGTTCGCCGCTGGCACCCGTATTTGCCGTGTCGCCGAGCGCGCCGGATTTGCCGTGCTGTTTCCCGAACAGGCGAAGACCGCGCACGCCCATCGCTGCTGGAACTGGCATGGCGATACGTCGCAGTCGGAGGCCCCGGCGATCGCATCGCTCGTCGACGCGATCGTGCGGGAGCGCGGGTTCGATCGCGACCGTGTCTATCTGGCCGGCATCTCGGCCGGCGCCGGGCTGGCCGCGCGTCTGGCGCTCGACTTTCCCGATCGCTTCGCGGCCGTCGGCCTGCACTCCGGGCCGGCCATCGCGCCGCCGTTGTCGACGATGGCCGCGATGAGCCTGATGCGCCGCGGTCTGCGCGACGATCCGATACGCGTCGTCGATGCCTGCGTCGACGGGCGCGCTTATCCGGGCATGCCGGCACTCGTCGTGCACGGCGGGCTCGATACGGTCGTCGCCGAGCAGAATGCGCTGCAGCTGGGTGTCGCGTTCGCGCGGATCAATCGACTCGTCGACGCACAGGGTGAGCTGCGCGTCGGCGAGCAACATACGTACGCGCACGACGATGCGGATTACACCGACTATCTGCGCGGCGGCACGCTGATCGTGCGGGTTTGCATCGTGCGCCGCCTGGCGCACGCGTGGAGCGGCGGCGATCCGCGCGAAGCATTCCACTCCGCGACCGGGCCGGACGCGACCGCGATGTTCTGGAATTTCTTTCGAAGGCGGCGGCGCAAGCGGTAGCGGAGCGACGCGTCGCCTGTCATTCACACGCGTTGCCCGACTGCCGCCGCCGCGCCCGCGTGGCCCTGCGCGCGCCGGATCGGCAGTCGAACGCGGAACGTCGTGCCGCGCCCCGGCTCGCTCGTCACGTCGATTGTGCCGCGATGACGCTCGACGATCCCGTGCGACACCGACAACCCGAGCCCCGTTCCCTGCCCGACCGGCTTCGTCGTGAAGAACGGATCGAAGATCCGCCGGACGATATCGGGCGTCATGCCGGTTCCGGTATCGCTGATCGCGATCGACACCTGCTCGCCGTCGCTCGACGTGCGGATCGTGATCACGCCGCGCGTCGGCATCGCATGCGCCGCGTTGACGAGCAGGTTCATGAACACCTGGTTCAGCTGCGATGGAAGACATTCGACCAGCGGCAGGTCGCCGTACTCGCGCACGATGTCGGCCTTGTACTTGAGTTCGTTGTGGACGACGTTGAGCGTGCTTTCGAGGCCCGCGTGGATATCGGCCACGCTCCACTCGCCGCTGCCCGGCCGCGAGAAATCGCGCAAGTCCTGCACGATCCGGCGCACGCGCACCGCGCCGTCGATCGATTCGTCGATCAGCGTCACGATCTCGTCGCGCACGTAGTCGAGATCGGCCGCGCCGCGCAGCGCCGTCAGCGCGTCGCGCGCCGCGGGTTCCAGCTGCGGCAGCACGGCTTCGTGCGCGGCGATCACGTCGAGCAGGCTGCGCACCCATGTCCTCAGCGTATTGAGGTTCGCGCTGATGAAGCCGATCGGATTGTTGATCTCGTGCGCGACGCCGGCCGCGAGCTGGCCGATCGACGCGAGTTTTTCCGATTGCAGCAGCTGCACGTGGGTTTCTTCGAGCGCCCGCAGCAGGCGCCGCTGTTCGTCCTTCTCCTGTTCGAGCCGACTCTGCGCCGCGCGGCGCTCGTCGATCTCGCTCGCCATGTTCTCGCGCGTGCGTTGCAGCATCGCCGTCGTCTGCTCGTAGCGCCGCAACGCCGTTTCGAGTTCGGCGGTGCGCAATCGCACCAGCCGTTCGAGCGTGTCCGTCATGCCGCGCAAAAAGGTCGTGCGCGCATCGAAGCGGCAGACGAGCAGCGTGACGATCAGCGTCGCCGTCGTGAACAGCGCGATGGTCGTCGCGAGCCACGGCCCGTCGATGCCGTTCGCGGCGCCGCAGCGCGCGTCCGGCGCGAAATGCGCGGCCGCCATCGCCGTGTAGTGCATGCCCGTGATCGCGATGCCCATGATCAGCGCGGCGCCGATGCGTTGCGCGGTCGCATGGCGCGCCTGTTGCGCGCGCAACGTCTGCGCCATCCAGAGCGCGGCGGTCGACGCGATCACGGCCACGCCGATCGATGCCGCGAACAGCGCGGGCTCGTAGCGGATGCCCGGCGCCATGCGCATCGCGGCCATGCCCGTGTAATGCATCCCGACGATCCCGGCGCCCATCAGCGCGCCGCCCGCGAGCAGGTGCCGGCGGCTCAACCGCGCACGCGTGACGACGTTCAGCGCGAAATACGACACGAGCACCGCGATCGCAAGCGACGCGCCGGTATCCGGCAGCGCATAACCGAGCGGAATCGGCAGCGACAGCGCCAGCATCCCGACGAAGTGCATCGACCAGATTCCGGTGCCCATCGCGGCCGCGCCGCCGGCCAGCCACGCGCGCTTGAGCCGCGGGTCGTCGAGCAGCGAAATGAACGCGGCCAGGTCGAGCGCCGTATAGGAGGCCAGTGTCGCGATGACGAGCGACAGCAGGACCAGCAGCAGGTTATAGGTGCCATGCATGATCGGCGTCCCGGTCGAAATGAACGCGGTGCCGCGGCGCGCGGCCGCGCGCCCGCCGCGGCGGAGCGGCTCCGTGCAGCGTCACGCGGGCGGCGCGGCGGCGCTCGCCTGCGTCGACGCGGCCGCGCCGGTCTGCACGAGAATGTCGAACGACGTGCCCTCGCGTGCTTCGAAGCGCCGCACGAGCTCGATCTGGTGCGCCGACATCACGCTGCCCTTCGTCATCAGCAGCACGCCGCGATGCGTGCGCAGATCGTCGGCGAGCTGCATCCCTTCGCGCAGCTGTTCGGACCGGATCTCCGCGACGGACGCCGCGATGCGCAGGCTCGCCGGATCCCGCACCAGCTCGATGAAGCGCGCGACGAGCAGCGGGTCGTAACGCACGCCGGCCTGCGAATGCAGCACGTCGATCGCCTGTTCGACCGAATGCGGCGAGCCGATCTCGCCGTTTCGCAACCCCTCGAAATCGCGCGCGATCGCGACGATCCGCGAGCCGAGCGGGATCGCGTCGCCCGCCAGCCCGTCGGGCGTGCCGCGGCCGTTGAAGCGCTCGTACTGGTGCAGCACGATCGACGCGACCTTGTGCAGCTGCGCGACCGGCGTGAGCACCATCTGCGCGCGCAGCGGATGCTGCTGGAACAGGCTGTGTTCGTCGGTCGTCATCTTGACGAGCGGCTTGTGCAGCAGTTCGTCGGGCAGCGACAGCTTGCCGATGCCGTGCAGCAGTCCCGCGTAATACACGTCCTGCGCGTGCAGGCTGCTCATCCCGGCCGACAGCGCGAGACGGCGCGCGATCTCGCCCACGCGCATCGCATGGCCGCTCGCCGATCCGCAGCGCATTTCGATCATGCTCGCGCACACCTGGACCATCGCGGTGAAACTGCTTTTCAGGTCGTGCTGCGCCGCTTCGAGAAACATCACGGTTTGGCCGAGTTCCTCGGTGCGCGCGCGCACCTGCGTTTCGAGTTCCGTATTGAAGCGGCGCAGCGCTTCGTTCTGCGCTTCGGTCAGTGCTGCCAGTCGCGCTGCTTCGCCGCGCAGGCGCCGCTGCTCGAGCGCCTGCTCGAGGGTCATCAGCAGATCGTGATCGTCCCACGGCTTGTTCAGGTAGCGATACACGCCGCCTTCGTTGACGGCCGCCACGATCGATGCGATGTCGGAATAGCCGGTCAGCAGGATGCGCATCGTGTCCGGATACAGCGCGCGGGCGCGGGCGAGAAACGCCGCGCCGCTCATGGTCGGCATGCGCATGTCGGACACGATCAGGTCGACTTCGGTCGACGCGAGGATCTCGAGCGCGGCTTCGCCGCTTTCGGCGGTCAGGATCTGGTAGCGCGCAGGCCGCAGCACGCGCCGCAGCGCGGACAGCACGCTCGGCTCGTCGTCGACCAGCAGGATCGACGGCGCGGCGGCGGGGGTGTCGGATGCGGCGTCGGCGATCGATTCGGGTGGTGTAACGTTCGTTCCGTTTGTCGCGGATGTCGTCATGGCAGGCCTCGGATTGTTTATCTTCACCACCTCTGTGACATCGGCGCGTGCCGCGTATTCCGTATTGGGGAAAACGCTGATTCGTATGAACCGAAGCGGCACGCGACGCACGACAGGCAGCGCGCGAGCCGGTCATCCGGAACGCGTGATGCCGACTTCCGGTATCGTTGCGGGACGCGTCGATCGCGGCGCCCCGTCGCATCGCGATCGGTTCGCCTCATTCACCCCACAGGAGCATTCATGATTCTGGAAATGGCATCGCTCGAAATCGATCCGTCGCAGGCCGAGCCATTCGAGGCGGCGGTTCGCCAGGCCCTCCCGCTGTTCGCCCGCGCGCGCGGCTGCGGCGGCGCCGAGCTGCATCGCGTGATCGAGCGCAGCGGCGGCTACCTGCTCGTCGTCAAGTGGGACAGCGTCGACGATCACATGGTGCATTTCCGGCAATCGGACGACTTCCAGGCGTGGCGCCAGCTCGCCGGGCCGTTCTTCAAGAGCCCGCCGCAGGTCGTGCATACGGAAGTTGCGGTGAAGTAAGCGCGGTGAAGCAACCGCCGCAACGAGCCAACCGATCCATCGCGGATGACGCTGCGTCGGCGCCCTGACCGTCCGCCGCGCCAGCGCACCCGCATTCCCAACGAGCCCTTTCATGACCGTCGACCCTTCCGTCCTCTCCGCGTTCACGCCGACCGGCAAGCTGCGCGCGTCGATCAATCTCGGCAATCCGATCCTCGCGAACCGCGACCCGGTGACGGGCGAGCCGTTCGGCGTGTCGATCGACCTCGCGCGCGCGTTCGCCGAGCGGCTGTCGGCCGAACTCGAACTCGTCGTGTTCGATACGGCCGCCAAGTCGGTGCAGGCGCTGACCGAGGAGCGCGCCGATTTCGGCTTCTTCGCGGTCGATCCGCTGCGCGGCGAAACGGTCGCGTTCACCGAGCCCTATGTGCTGATCGAAGGCTTCTATCTCGTGCGCGACGCTTCGCCGATCCGCGGCAACGCGGACGTCGACCAGCCGCACAACCGCGTGGCGGTCGGCAAGGGCAGCGCGTACGACCTGTTCCTCACGCGTGAGCTGAAGGCCGCGCAGATCGTGCGTGCGCCGACGTCGCAGGCCGTCGTGCCGACTTTCGTCGAGCAGCAGCTCGAAGTCGCGGCCGGCGTGAAGCAGCAGCTTGAAGCCGATGCGGCGAAGACGCCGGGCCTGCGCCTGCTCGGCGAGCGTTTCATGGTGATCCGCCAGGCGATGGGCGTGCCGAAGAGCCGCGGCGAAGCGGCCGCGGCGGTGCTCGGCGAATTCGTCGAGGCAATGAAGGCGTCGGGCTTCGTCGCGGAGTCGCTGCGGCGGCATGGCATCGTCGGGGCGTCGGTCGCACCGCTGGCCTGATTCGCACACCCGTCAAGTGTTGACGACGACGCCGTCATGCCAGGTCGGCGCGGGCCGTCGACAACCCGGCGTCACCTGGCACTCGACACTTCGCTCGCGCGGCTGAACGTCGTCATCGGCGGGATTCGGCGCGGCACGGCGTTTTGCGAACGGCTGCCCGTGCGCGCGTTCATGATGCGGCGCGATGTCCCGCTGCTGTTGCGCCGGCGGGCGATCGAGGTGCTGCCGTCGCCGGGTGCGCGGACGATGGGGACGCCGCGGCGCCCGGCCCGGCAGGCGGCTGCGGCGCGGAAGCGGAAGCGGAAGCGGAAGCAGGCGCCGGATTCGGCGGCGACGAGGCGGGTTGGCTCGTGCGTGCACTCCCTGCCGAGCCTGACGCCGCTGATCCAGAAGCTGCTGGTCCTGAGCCCGCTGATCCCGACGCCGCTGCCCCCGAACCCGCCGACCCCGAACCCGCCGCTCCCGAACCCACCGCCCCCGAACCCGCCGCTCCCGAACCCGCCGACCCAACAGCCGGCGCCGCGCGCAGCCCACCGTCCAGCGCGGTCCTACGAGCGGCCATGTCGGCCTGTTCGGCACTACGCTGGGCGGCGCGATCGGTGGACAGGCGCGCCGCTTCGGCATCCGGATTGATCGTGTTGACGCGGATGCGTTCGACGTCGCCCACGCCCGCCAGCCGGTTCAACGGCACGTAATCCGTCCGAAACACCAGTTCGACGCCGCTGCTCAGGTTGAGGTCAGCGTGCGAACTCTCGGTTGTCTGGGTCCGGTCGGTCGACACGTAGCCGATCGTGCTCTGCACATTGGCCTCCGCACCCCAGGGCCCGAAGCGCGCGCCCCCGCTCACGCCCACCGTGTTGCGCGTGTCGAACTGCGAGCCGCGGTCGTTGGCGGCGACGCTGCTCGCGTCGATATGGAAATTCATCGCGGCGTTGAGCCGCCCGCTCTCGATGACGATGCGCTGCAAACCCATCTGCACCATCGTCGCGAGCAACTGCTGGCGGTTGCGGGCCAGCACCTGCTGGGCGAGCGGCACCAGGCGCTCGGGATCGGCGGCCGTCACCGCGTCGCCCGGCCCCAATCCCAGCGCGGTGCGCAGCGCCGCTTCCGCCGGCGGGGTCGCGCCCGCGCGCAACGCCAGCCGGGTCGACGCATCGCGCTCGGCCTGCAGTTCCTGCTGGCGCTGGCGGCGCTCGTCCGGCGGCAGGCCCGCCAGTTCGTCGGCGTCGTCGGCGGCCTCGTCGTCGCCGGTGACCTCGTAGGCGGTGGGGAAATGCTCGGCCAGCCACTGCCGCGCGCCGGCGATACCGACGTTGCTGTCCGCGAAGCCTTCGGTGGTCTGCGCGACATTGCGGATCAGGTCGACGAACGCGGTCAGCTGCTGCTGGTTCGAATCGTTCATCGCCTTGAAGACGCCCGTGATCAGCTCGGTCACGAAGCGCGGGAACGACACCGCGTTGAGCACGGCCCGGGTGGTGCCGGCCATCCGGTCGATGGCGGTGCCCGAATACGCCGAGCCCGCGTCCTGCGCGACGGCCAGTGCGGTGCCGGGACGCGCCGCGAGCTCGTCATGATCGACCGCGAGCGAGCCGATCCGTGCCAGTCCGGACGCGAGATCGCGGCGCATGGCCGGATCGAGTGCGCCGAAGCCCTGCTGCGCCGACAGCAGTTCACGGAGACGGTGGCGAACGTCGGGCCGCGGCACCGCCGAACGCGCAAGATGGGCGGTTGCCGTCATCTCGGCGGCTCCGCCGCGCATCGCGCGCCCCGCGTCCGGCGACACGTGACACGCGGCCGGACGGGCGACGGCACGTCCGCCGCCGTCGGCACCCGGGTTCTGCCGCCCGTCTCGCGACGGCCTGAGCGACGCGGTTCCATGTCAGCTTCCGAGCGCCGCCCACGGGTTCGACGGCGCGGCCGGGCGCGCGGCCGGCGGCACGGCGCGGCCGTCGTCCGGGACGGAAGACACCGGGCCGTCGGGTTTCTCGCCGAGGCTGAGCGTCGCCTCGATCCAGTCGGCGGCGGAGGCGATCACCGGATTGTCGGTGCGCAGCAGCGGCGACGCGCCGTCCAGCGCATCCGCGACGTCCGCCAGCCATGCGATCACGGTCATCCCGGCTTTGCCGCGCCGGACATAGGCGGCAGGCTGGGCCGGCGGCTGCCGCGAAAGCCGGCCGATGCCGGCCACCACGCCCCAGATGTCGCGCGCGGCGAAGCCGTGACGCAGGTCGGCATGGCCGAGGATCGCGAACGCGTCCCTGAGCATGCCGACGATCTCGGCGGCCATGAACGCGGTCACGCCGGTACAGGCGGCGCCGAGATTCTGCGCGAGCGCGCGCGCGGCGTTGCGGACTCGCGCCTGGCGCCCGGGATCCCCGCCCGGGTCGGCACCGGGCGTCTCGTCGAGCTTGTAGAGCGCCTCGCAAAGCACCAGCATGCATTCCTCGAACTGGACGTTGCGCTCGGCATCCGCGGCGGCCGGGCCGTACGCGGTGCCGAACAGCCGCGCATAGAACGCCGCGCGCTCGCCGGCCGCGAGCTTCTCGGCGCGGTGACGCCACCAGTTGGCGACCAGCGGCTCCGCGCCGCCGAGATCGACGCCGACGGCGCCGCTCGCCGACAGGCCGGCGAGCGCCTCGACCGCAGGGATCACGCCCGCGGGCTCGAGGTCGGCCGCCAGATAGAGCGACGCGAGCGCCCGCAGCTGCGCCTTGTCGACGCGCGCGGCAACGGGATCGGGAATCGCGATGTCGCCGAGCTCGTCGAGCGCGAACGCGAGGCCGTGCGCGGTCGCGCGCTCGACGAGCCGCTCCCCCGACCGGATGGCCGCCGCGAGCCCGGCATCCGCCGGCGGGACGATCAGCATGCGCGCCATGATTCAGTGCTGCCCGGCCGGCACGCCGGCGGCAGGGGCCGGCTTGTTGGGGTTGTACGGCGTCGAGTTGCCCTGGATCACCGACATCATCTCGGGCGTCGCCATCTTGTCGAGCGGCAGGTAGTCGCTCTTGAAGTTGACGCGGACCTCGCCCGACAGCTTCGCCTTCACCTCGGCCTTCGATTCGCTCGTGTCGTCGAGCGCCGACCCGACCGTGGCCACGTGTTCCTGCTGCCCCTCGAACGCGGCGTCGGCCGAATACGGCGTGTACCAGCTGCCGTAATGGGCGTTGAGCGATTCCTTGTATTTCTGGCTCTCGCGGTCGTGCATCGACGCGGTGTAGGTGCGTTTCGCCGTGTCGCTGGCGCGCATGTCGAATACCACCTTGGCGTTGATCGACCCGTCGGTGACGACGATGCGGTTGATGCCGAGCATGACCATCGACGACAGCAGCTGCTGGCGCTGCTTCGCCATCTGCAGGCGCGCGGCGGTGACGAGGCGCAGTTCCGACTTGTCGTCGGACAGGTCGGTCACGGGCGGCTCGAGGTTGTAGTTCCGGCTGATCTCGGCCAGCCGCTGCTGCGCGTTGTCGCCCTGCGCCACCAGCCGCGTCGGGGCCGCCGCCGCGGCCGCGCCGGCGCTGTCCGCGTCGAACGCGTCGGCGCCGTCCTGCGCCTGCACCGACAGCACGTCGGGGAACGAATCGGCGAGATAGTCGCGGCCGGCGCCCTCGCTGATGTTGTCGCTCATGAACTGGGCGGTGGTCTTGGCGACATTGGCGATCAGCTCGCCATACGCGCGCATCTGCTCGATCGAGCTTTCGACGATCGCCTGGAACACGTTCTTGATCAGGCCTCCTACGAATTTCGGGAAATCGACCTTCTGCACCATCTGGCCGAACTGCTCGACGCCCTGCTTCACCGCGCCGGCCTGGAAGTCCTTGCCGGCGAAGCCGGGATCCTGCGCGAGCTGGCGCTTGGTCGCGGTGACGGGATCGTCGGCCAGCGCCGCGGCGGCCGGCGCCGGACGCGGCTGCGCGAGCGGGTGCGCGAGGCCGGTGGGCGGCAGTTCGCCGTTCGCCTCGCGCTCGGCGATCTCGGCATGCACGCCGTTCGGGTCGGCCAGGTAGGCAAGCACCCGCACCGTATCGGCGGCGATGCGGCGGCGCTCGTCGTCGGGCAGGTCGAGGAATGACGGAATCGCGGTCAGCAGGCGGCGCACCTCGGGCCGCGTCGCGTCGAACGCGGCGGCGCTCGTGGGCGGCCGCACCGGGTGGAGCGCGTCGGGGGGAGCGGGCAGGCGCATGGCTCAGTTTCCCCTGGCCGCAGCCGGTGCCGGCGCGGCGGCCGGCGCCGCCGCCGGGGCTGAAGCCGCAGCGGGGGCGGACGCGGCCGGCGGCGTTTTCGGGCTCGGCAGCACGTTCGGATCGGCAGGCGTCGCGTTGCCGGTGATGGTGGCGATCATCTGCGGCGTCGCCATCTTGTCGAGCGGCAGGTAGTCGCTCTTGAAATTGACATCGACCGCGCCGGACAGCTGGATCTTGGTCTGCATCGCGGCGTTGCTGGTTTCCGACGCGGCCGTCGACGCGGTGATGATCGGCTTGTTCTCGTATTCGTAGTCGCCCTTCGCGTAGTAGTCGGCGCTGTACTGGCGGCCGTTGTCCTTGTCGTTGCTGGAGTCGTACTTGCCGCCGCGATCGTAGGTGCTCTTGCCGGCGTAGGTCGACTGAACGTTGCCGTCCTTGTCGCGGGCGAGGTCGACCGCGGTGGCGCTGCGTTGCTTTGAAAGCGTGTCCTGCGCGCGCACGTCGTAGATGATCTTCGCGGAGATCTTGCCGTCGGTGACGACGATGCGGTTGATGCCCATCAGCACGATCGACGCCAGCATCTGCTGGCGCTGCTTGGCGAGCTGCATCTTGAAGCGGTTGACGATCGCCAGTTCGGAGGCCTCGTCCGACAGGTCGAAGGTATCGCCGTCGCCCATCTGCAGGCGCGCGCGCACGGTCTTCGACGCTTCGTCCGGGTCGACCCCGTCGCGCACCTGCACGCGCGGGCTCGGCGTGTCGCCGCTGTCGTCCATGCCGATCTCGAACAGGTCGGGAAACTGGCCGACCATATGATCGCGCGCCTGGTTCTCCGTCACATGTTCGTCGGCGAACTGGCCGAGCGATTTCGCCACCTGCGCGATCATTTCCTGATACGCCTTCATCTGCTCGATCGAGCTGTGCGTGATCGACTGGAACACGCCGCTGATCAGGCTCGCGACGAAGGTCGGGAACTTGACCTGGTTCAGCAGCTCGCCCGCGACCGCCGCGCCCTCGTGCGCGGCCGCCGCGGTGAACCTGGACTTGCCGATGCTGTCGACGGCCTGGTTGTGCGTCGAGAAATCCGCCTCGTGCGCGGCATGATCCGTGTTGTCGTCGAGCGCGCGCGCCGGCGCGGTGCCCACCCCGCCCGGAATCTCGTGGCCGGCGAACCCTTCGGGCCGCGCGAGGTAATCGGCGATCAACGCGGTGTTGCGCGCGATGTCGCGGCGATCGGCGTCGGGCATCGCGTTGAACGCCTGCGACCGGGTCAACATCTGCGCGACGCCGTGGCGCACTTCGTCGGCGGGCACCGGCGGCGTGTGCCGCGGAGCGGCCGCCGCGGCGCGCGGCGGCGGCGGCGCGATCGGCGTGGAACGGGCAGCTTGCGGGAACATGGCGACCTCGCGGGAAACGCGTGACGAAGCGGTTCGGATTCAGTTGGCCTGGGCGGGCGCGTCCACCGGCAGTTCGAACTCGATGGGGCGCAGGTAGAGACTCACGCGTGCCGGGCAGGCCGCGTCCGTGCGCAGGCTGATGATCGAGAAGCGGCCCGGCCAATGCGCGTCCTCCGGCGTAAACGCCCCCATCCAGCGCTCGAGCGCCTGCAATCCGCGCGGACGCTCGGCGAGCCCCATCGTCAGCAGGCTCAGGAACGCGGGCGGCACGTCGGGGATCGCCGACAGCAGCACGTAGAGCTCGAAATCCGGCCCGTCCGGGCCGAGCCCGAACGCGAGCAGCGCGCCGTGCGGCGGCAGGTCGAAGCGCCCGCCGAGCACCAGCCCCAGGAGCTGCATGATGCCGGGCAGCCGATGGCCGATGCCGAGCGCATCCATGACCGGCTGCAGATCGGCGAGCCGCAGCGCGCGGGTACACGCGAACGTGAGCCGCTGGCCGCCGAGATCGCGCTGGGCCGCCATCGTGGTGAAAAGCGGCTTGAGCCCCGGCACCATCTGCAGCGCGGCCTGGACGATGCCGGCCAGGTCGCGGGGCAGGTTCTCGATCGTGCCGGCGTCGCCGGGCAGCTCGTAGTACACCTTGGACGCATAGAGCCCGTCGCGGTCGTAGCTGGAGCCGAAGAACGCGCCGTAGTCGAGGTTGCCGCCCGGCCGCGCGAAGCCCCGGAACGGCTCGCTCGCCTGATCGAACCAGTGCAGCGCCTCGCGGCCGATGAAGTCGCGGATCAGCTTGCGCATTTCGCGGGTCGACTCGTCGCGCCGGTCGATCGCCGACGCCTCCGGCGGCAACGGCTCGATCGTGAAGCGCAGCTTGCCCGGCTGGCTTTCCGAGAAGCTGGGCTCGAACGGCACCGCCATCGGCATCAGCGCGTTGTCGCGGAACCGCAGATCGTCGGCGCCGTCGCCGAAGGTGCGCAGGAACAGGTCGCGCGACGGCGCGAATGGATCGGCGGTGCCGAGGCTTCGCGCGGCGCTTTTCAGGCGGCGTTCGACCCGGGCGACGACCGGTTCGCGGATTGAGGTCAGGGGCATGGCTCGGCTCCGGCAGGGTTCGAAAATGGCGCAGCGGACGCGACGCCGCTTCAGTGCGGACGGTTCGAGTAGTAGCTCGCGCCGTTGTGCGTGCCGACACCGTAGCCCGCCTTCACCGGCACGCCCGCGCCGAGGCCGATGCCGGCGCCGATGTCGCCGACGCCATCCAGCATCTCGCGCGCCATCGCCGGGATCGGCACCGGCTTCGAGGTCATCTGCGGCGCCTCGCGCGGCTGCGAGAACTGCTCGATCTGCGTATCGGTGGTCGCGGTATCGGCCAGCCACAGCTCGCATGCGTTGACCAGGTCGTAGTCGGTCGGGTCGACGGTCGACTTGTGGTTCGACGAGACGTCCGGGTTGGCGATCTGGTCGATGCTGAGCAGCGGGCCGGTCGCCTTGTTGACGCGATCGACGTTGTTGGCCAGCCACGCGGTGATGATCGTGCCGCAGGTCGCGAGCGTGCGATAGCGCGAGCTGGTGCGCGCGCCGCCCAGGTCGTAGGTCGCGACCTGGTCGATCACCTGCCACATGTCCTTCGCGCCGTAGCAGCCGCGGATCTCGGGGTCCTGCAGCAGGTCGATCATGAACTTGACCTGCGACTGGATCTCGCGCGCCGCGTAATGCGCCATGCCGTAGCCGTGCAGCGACAGGTTGCCGGCGAGATCGCGGGCGGCCTTGCGCACCTGCTGGTGGTTGATCGGGTTCGGCACGCTCGCGCGCAGCAGCGAGTCGACTTCGGTCTGGCGCACGAACGACGACACCGACGACACGAAGCGGATCCACAGGTCGTTGAACTCGCGATTGCCGGCCGTGTTCGGATCGCCGCCCGGCACGCCGAGCGTGATGGCCGCGAAGTTCTTGCGCTCCTGCTCGGAGATGCGGTTCGGCGTTTCGCGCCAGTAGCGATAGAGCAGCTTGCCGGCATTGCCCGGGCCGATCGGCAGCGTGCCGTGCTGGAACTGCTCGACGATGCGGTCGACCACCTGGAACACCTTGAGTTCGTCGAACATCGCGGCGACGATCATCGGGCCCATCACGCGCACGTTGTCGGCGACGATGTTCGCGTCTTCCAGATCCTCGAGGTTCGGCAGGTCGATGCCGAGATCGGCGATCGCGTCCTCGCCGCCGATGTTCTGGACGGTGTTCAGCTCCTCGTTGATGCGACGGCGCAGTTGCGGCTCGTCGGCCTGGATCTTGCGGGCCTGCAGGCCGCGCATCACGCGCGCGAATTCGGTGGTGACCACGCCCGGCTGCTCGCCGCCGCGGCCGTCGGGATCGCCCTCGATGCACAGCAGCGCCAGCACCCGCTGCGCGAGCCCACCGTACGAATTGGCCTCGCCCACCGCCGCGAAGAACTGGCGGGTAAAGGCGTTCATCAGCACGTTGTCGCCGTCCGGCACGGTCCGGCCATCCTCGACCTTCACGGGCGGCGGCGTGGCCCCGTCCACCGTGAGGATGCCCAGCACCAGCGCGACGAGCGTGATCGACACGGCCTCCGGGTCCGAGCCGTTCGCGCCATTGGCGCCATTGGCACCGTTGGCGCCGCTCACGTCGCCCGCGTCGAACACCAGCTGGCCGTTGACTTCGGAGAGCAACGGCGGATTCACCAGCGACTTGCTGGCGAGCAGTTCGCGGGTGGCGACGAACAGCGGATCGCACACCTGCGGCACGCCGTCGGACGGCTTCGTGTCGTAGACGACCGCGAGGATGGCCTTGCACAGCGCGAGCTGCTCCCGCTCGGCGGCGACCGGCGGCCGCTTCAGCGACTCGAGCCGGTTGACGATATCGACCAGCCCGTCGCGTGCCCGGGTCTCGAGGTCGACGAGGTCGAGGAAGCGGACTTGATTGTTGACATGAAACATTTAACTTCTCCTTGAAATCCGGTCGGTTCGGGGGAGTGAGCGGGATCCCGTGCGCCAGTCAGCCGTCGTCGGCACGGCCGTCCTTGCCCGTGCAACCGTCGTCGCCCGCCGCTTCGTACGCGTCGATGCGGCCGGACAGCGCCTGCAGCGCCGCCGCCGCATCGAGAATGCCGGCGCCGCAACCGTCGGCCGCGCCGGGCGCGAACGGGCGCGCGGTGGCGACGACCAGCTCGCGTACCGTCGCGCCGTCGAGCGGATAGGCGCGGCGCTGCGCGTACGCGACGAGCAGCGCCGCGGCGCCCGCGACGAACGGCGCGGCGAAACTGGTGCCGGTCGCGAGCTGATAGGCCTCGATCGCGCTCGTCAGCACCCGTTCGCCCGGCGCGCACAGCGCGACGTGCGGGCCGCGCGTCGAGAACGGGGTCGGCCGGCCGTCGTCGCCGACGGCGCCGACCGCGATCACCTGCGGATAGGCGGCGGGCCAGTAGCGGGTCACGGCGCCGTTGTTGCCGCTCGCGGCCACGAGAATGCAGCCGCGCGCGGCGGCATACGCGACCGTGTCGGCGTGCGGTTTCGGGCGGTTGGCGGCGATCGTCGCGTCGTCGGTGCCGAAGCTCATGTTGATCACCTTCGCGCCGAGGTCGACCGCGAGCTTGAGCGCGCGATCGAGGTCGGCGATCGCGCCGAGCCCGATCGCATGCGCCTTGCCCGGCAGGCGGGCGGCCGCCAGCGCGCGCATCGGCAGGATGCGGCAGTCGCCGCCGAGCCCGCGCGGCATCGCCACGCCTTCGGCGGCGATGATGCCCGCGCAGCCCATGCCGTGACCGACGAAGCGGTCCTCGGGAAAATCGCCGCGATGGCCGTGACCGCTCAGCAGCTGCACGCCGGGCGACAAGTCGCCGGGCTCGAGACGCACCGTATCGGCGCCCGCGCGGAAGGCATGCGCGAATTCGGGATGCTGGCGCGCGATGCCGCTATCGATCAGACCGACCGTGACGCCGCTGTCGCCCGGCTCGATCGCGTGCGCGTCGGCCATGCGCACCAGCGCGCGCGCATCCTGCGCAACCCGCGCGGCCGGCGGCACGGGCGCCAAGCGGCCGGGCGCGTCCATCGGGACCGTCGCCACGTAGTTGGGCGTCACGCTTTCCACGGTCGCGAGCTGGGCGAGCGAGTCGCACAGCGCACCGATCGGCGTGCCCGCCGGCACGCGCAGCAGCAGCGTGCGGGCCATGCCGGTCGTCTGTTCGATCGCGTCGTAGCCGAGGTGCGCATGCCCGGGCACCCAGCGCCCGGCCGCCGCGCTGAACGGGCGCACCGCGAGAAAGCGGCCGGCGAACGCAACCACGATGCGGTCGACCGGGCCGCCGTCGATGCATTGCGCGGCGGCCAGCGCGCCGCGCGTCACGTCGCGGATCGACGGCACGTGCTCGGGCGCTTCGCCGAGCGCCAGCTTGACGAGCAGGCTGGTCGGCAGGCTGAACTGACGCTCGCCGGGCGATGCCCACGGCGTGCCGAGTGCATGGATCGTCATGGCCGCGCCTCCTCCTGGCCGGGCACGGCGGCCAGGGTCATGGGCCTGGCCGCGGGCGCCGGCGGCGGCGCGAATGCGCTCAGGTCGAACGCCAGCGCGGCGGCGTGGCGGCTCGTCGGCGAGACGGCGAGTTCGCCGGCCCACTGGTCGCGGCCCGGTGCGAGCAGCAGCTCGTCGTCCGCCGATTGCAGCACGGCGACCGGGCGATTGCCGATCCGCACCAGCGGCGCGTGCGTGCCGTTGACGAGATTGCGCCCGATCACGCGCAGCAGCGGCGCCGCATCGGGCTGCGCGTCGGTGGCGGGCGCCACCGGTTCGATCCGCTCGACGCTCGGCGCGGACGCCCGGTCGAGCGCCCGGCGCAGCCGGTCCACGGACAGGTTGGTGACGCGGCCGATCGCATGCACCATGTCGCGCTGCTCGGCCTGCCGAAATTGCCGGACCGTGCGCACGCCGGCCCATTCCAGACGCTTGCGGTCCTCGGCCGAGAGCTCGTCGCCCAGCGCGTCGAGCGGCTGGTCCTTGCTGTCCTCGGACAGCGCGATCGCGTTCTCCTCGATCGCCGGCCGCGTGATGGTCGTGAAGACGAGATGGAACGTGCTGCTGTCGGTGTCGCCCGGGCCGGCGGGACGAATCCACACCTCGCTTTCGACGAATTCGACATGGGCGCGCAGATCGAGGTTGACGTCCTTGATCGCGAAGGTCAGCGGCAGGTTGAGGTTGCGCGCCTTGATCGCCATCGCCGCCTGCGCGTTGTCGAGCTGGCTCTGCACGGCCTGGATGAAATCCTCGAGGCGCAGGCTGGCGTTGCTGTTCATCGCACCGCTCCGTCGACCGGCACGGCTTCGAGAACGATCGCGAGCCGCGCCGGCTCCGCATCGAAGGCCGTGCGGGTCAGGAACTGCGGCAGGTCGCCGACCAGCTCGATGCCGTCGGCGCCCCATGCAATGCGCAGGTCGAGCGGCAGTTCCATCGCCATCGAGCGCACCCGCAGCCCTTGCGCCGCGCCCGCGGCCAGCTGTCCGGCAACGTCGGCGAACGCGCCCAGCGTCTCGCCCAGCGGCCGCGGCGCGATCATGTGGGTTCTCCTCGTGCGGGTGCGGATGCGGGTGCCGCCGGCGCCGATGAAGCCGATGAGGCCGACGGAGCGACCGGCGCGGCCGGCACCGCCGGCACGGCGGCGGGCGCCTGCGTCGCGGCGGGAAGGGGCGCCGCCACTGGCGCCGCGGGCTGGGCGGCCGGCGCCGCCGGCGGCGCGATCCGCGCCGCCGGCCGGCTGTGCCGCTCCAGCAGATTGCGCGACGCCTCGTCGACGAAACGGTCGAGCGGCAGCGTCTCCGATGCGAAATTGATGCTCACCTTCCCGGTCAGCGTCGCCTTGAGATCGGTGTCGGTTTGCGCATTGACCGCAACGGTCGAGACCGTGGTGACGACATCGCCCGACGTTCCCCGTCCGCCCCAGGTCGTCTGCCCCGACGACGGGTCGTTCGACGTCGCATACTGCACGGCGGCGCGGTCGCGCGCCTTGGCCTGGAAATTGAGGCTCGCCGCGATCGTCCCGTCCTTGACCACGACCCGCTGCATGCCCAGCAGCACCATCGTCGACAGCGTCGACAACCGGTGCTGCGCGACGCGCTCGCGGGCGCGGGGCAGCACCACCGATTCGAGCGTCTGGGTATCGAACGCGCTGTCGGCCGCACCGAAATCGGCGAGCCACGCGGGCGCGGGAGCCGCATCGTCGTCGCCGGGCCGGACGACCGGCGCGAGGCGGTAATCGCCGCCGTCCTGCGTCAGCGTCACGTCGTGCGGATACTGCTCGACCAGCCACGCGCGCGCCTGCCCGTCGGTCACGTTCTCCTGCGTGAACTGGTCCAGCGGCTTGGCCACCGCGCCGACCAGGTCGGCGAAACTCTCGACCTGCTTGATCGAGCTGTCGACGATCGCGTCGTAGGTGCCATGCACGAGGCTCGCGACGAAGGTCGGAAAGTCGATCGCATCGGCCAGCGCCGCCGCACGCCGGCCGATGGCGTCCGTCGCCTTCTCCTTCGGAGGCGCCGCCCCGCCCGGGGCCGCGGGCACCGCGCCGCCGGCCGGCATCGCTTGCGGCAACGCGCCGTCCTGCCTGCCCGGGTCGCCCGATCCGGACCCGTCGACGATCTCGCGGCCGAACGCGTCGCGAGCAAGAGCCACCGCGGGCGTGATCGCGCCGCGTGGTGGCGGAGGGGGAATGTGGCGGGCCATCGCGCGTGTCCCTCGGGGTCAGGCGGGTTGCAGTTCGCGCGGCGCCGGCTGCGTGCCGCTTGCCGGAAGCGGCGGCGCGCCGTCGGCGCCGTGCACGATCTGGAAGCGGCCGTCGCCGTTCAGCGCCACCTCGGTCACGCCGACCTGGTCCTCCTCGCCGGCATGCCGGAACGTGGTGGTGATGCGCAGCTTGACGCTCGCCCGTTCGGGGGTGCCGGAACCGCGGCCGATATCCGCGCGCACGAACGCGCTCCAGCCGTCGAGCATCTGGCCGTGGTCTGCGGCAATCGTCACGTCGCCGACCGCGCCGCCCTGCCACGCCCAGTCGATCGACACCGGCGCCGACGTGCGGCCGCTCGGCCCGTCGATATACGGCCAGTCGTCGAGGGTGATGCGTTGGCCGGCCATGCGCGGCTGCCCGGCGCCGCCCGCCAGCGCGTTGGCGGGCTGGACCAGCCCGGCGAGCTGCGCGAGATCGTAGCTGCGCCCGTCGCGGCTCTCGGTGCGCCGGGTCAGGCTCACGCCGAAGCCGAACTCGCCGCCCGCTGCCGGCGGCTCGACGCCGAGCGCGTAGCCCGCGCCCGCCGCGCTGCCGCGATTGATCGTGTGGCCGAACGTGCCGCCCGAATGCATCAGCTGGATCACGCCGATGCCGGCCGCCGCCTCGTATTCCGACACGAAATCCTCGTAGGTCATGATGTAGCGGCTGCCGGTCGAGTGGGTCGGCGGCACGGTCCGCGCGCCGGGATGACCCGGCGTGCCGACCACGCGGTCCAGCGGATCGGTGATCCGCACGAAATACGCGTCGCCGCTGCGATACATGCCCGTCACCACCACCGCATGGAAGAAGTTGACCGGCGCGCGCACGACTTCGGCGACCCAGATCGGCCCGTTCGCCTCCAGCAGCCGCCGAAAGCCTTCGGGCGCGAAGCACGCATTGGGTTCGACCGTGAGCGTCGACACCCCGGCGAACCCCGCCACCTCGGCCGGCGCCAGGCCATCGCGCATCTGGCGCTCGAGGCTGATGCAGCGCGCGAGCAGCGTCGGGTCGACGCTCTGGTTGTCGCGCCAGCCGATCACCATCGACGCGGCCGTCGCCCAGCAGCCCATGTCGGTGGGCTGCGGGGTCAGTTGCACCTCGTCCCAGTTCACCGACCAGTCGTCGGCGCCCAGCGCGCGCGCGGCGCCCGCGGCGACCGACAGCGCCTGGCTCGTGCCGAAGAAGCCGCGGCTCGGGATCGGCGCCTTCAGATGGCCGACATACGCGAGCGTTCCGGGGGCCATCGTGCCGGTCGACAGGCTGGCGAGATCGCCCGGCGGCACCCAGTGCGGCGGCACGCTGACGATCGGCCTGCCCGCGTCCTGGAACGACTGGGCGACCAGCTGCGAGCAGAAGAAGTTGTCGGTGTCGGCGCCTTCGCCGAGCTCGATGCGGCCGACGAAGCGGCGGCAGCGCTCCGCCGCGTCGCCCGACAGCAGGTCGCACGCGTGGCGGTCGATCAGGTAGCTGCCGCAGCGGACCAGCCCGACGTAGTTGAAACCGCGATCGAGGTAGCGCGCGGCGGCATCGGCAACCTGCTGCCGCTGCGTATCGGTCAGGCCCGGCACCCGGAACGCGACCGCGAGGCGCGCGTCGGCCAGCGCGTCCGCGAGCGGGCGCAGCTGGACCCCGCCGGGAATCGCCTCGATCACCTGCCCGCCCTGGCCGACATAGAGCATCGCGTGGCTGACCTCCGCACCCGAGCCGGCACGAATGACGCCGGAGCCCGGATTGCCGGTGGTGCTGAGAATGATGTCGCCGATCTCCAGCGCGTCGGTGCCGATCGACAGGCCGCCGACGCCGGGATCGAGCGGAATGTCGTCGCCGAGGCCGCGCGCGGCGAGCCCCAGCGCCTGGCCGGCCGCCTGCGGCTGGCAGGTGCGGCTGGTGACCAGCCGCATGAAGTAGTCCCAGTCCCAGTTGCCGTCGGGGCACGCGGTATGGCCGGTCGAGGTGTCGGCCTCGCGATGGCCCATGATCGTCGTGCGATTGATCGGCAGCTGATACTTGTCGCACAGCGACGCGACCAGCGCCGCCGAGGTTTCGTACTGGAGCTGGGTCGGCGCCAGCGCATCGAAATGCTGGACCGTGCCGTTGCGACGCGGGTAGTCGGCGCCGCCGCGCTTCACCGCGATGTGTTCGATGCCGATGCTGCGCTGGTTCGAGCCCTTGCAGTGCCACGCCGTGTCGGCCTCGGAGACGAACTGGACGACTTCGCCCTCCTGCCCGACCAGGTAATGCGAACTCACCTTCGACGACGCATTGGTGAAGGTATTCACCACCTGCTGGACGGTGGGGACGTCGGCGATGTGGATGATGATGCGGTCGATCGTCTTGCTGCCGCGCCCCTCGTCGAAATTCGGGCTGGCCGCGGTACGCGTGACGAGACTGTTCTCGCGCGCGCCCAGCGCCAGCGCACTGGCCGTCGCGGACGGCTCGGCGGCCGCCGCATCGTCGTCGCTGTATGGCGGCGTATCGATGCCGTAGGCCTCCGGATCGGCGCTCAGGCCGCGCGCCCACGCGAGCGACGACGACGAGGTGGCGATCGTGCCCGCCGCGGCGCGCGAGACGCCGACGAAGACGCTCACCGGGCTGCCGACGCTGACGCCGGCCGACAGCGTGACGCCGACGAATTCGCCGCGGGCGTTGAACAGCGCCGAGATGCCGCCGGCCGGGGCTTCGCCGACCATCACGCCGACCGTCGTGCCGGTGCCCGCGAAATCGTCGATATGGCCGCGCAGCAGGCTGATCTGGCCGGTGAGGCTCGCCGACACGATGTAGCCGAAGTCGAGCTCGCCCGACACGAAGACGCCGATGTCGTCGCCATTGGCGTCGAAGATGAGGCCGACCGCGCCCGCGCCCCCGGATTCCAGCCCGGCGCCCGCACCCGCGCCGATCGAGACCGACAGGCCGTTGCGCATCGCGACCGGCAGCAGCAGCATCAGCGACGCGGTGGCCGGATTCGCGCTCAGAATCGCGCGCAGCGCGGCCCGCTCGACGGTCGAGAGCTTGCGCGGCCGCGGCCAGGTGAAGCCGCGGCGTTCGCCCGCGAGGCGGAACCCGGCATCGTCGCTCATCCCCTGCGACACGGGTGCCGGTGCGATGGCGGGTGCCGGTGCGACGGCGGGTGCCGATGCGACGGCGGGTGTCGGTCGCGCGGCCGACGCCGACGCTGGCGCGGCGGGCGTCGCGGCGCCCGGCGTTGCGGCATTGAGCGGCGGAAGCGGGCCGAAGCCGTCGTCGTAGTGAACGTCGTGGTGCGGCGCAACGGGCTCGACGGCCGGCTGCGCCGCGGTGGGAGCGGCGCCCGGTGCGCTCGGCGCCGGCACGGCGGTCGCGCCCGGCCGCGTGGCGTCGCCCGCCCAGTTCAACAGCGGACTCCGGACGGCGGCGGTGCCGCGCGTCGGGAACACGCGGACCCGGCGCAATCCCCGGTCGCTGAGCCCCGACAGCGACACATACGGACTGTCGGCATTCGGCAGGACGTCGACCGTCCACGCATCGGCAGCGGGCGACGCCGCGGTGGCGAGGCCGAACCACAGCCGGCTCGCGCCCGCGAAGCGCGCCAGCACGGCAGGCGGCACCATGAACACCGCTTCGCCGCGCGGGATCGCCAGCAGGCCGTCCTCGCGGCTGGTATAGAACGTCGACGACGTGCGCCCGTCCTTGCGCGTGAACAGCGCGGGATCGGTGGCGATCACCAGTTCCGCGACGCACGGCGCGTGGCCGATGCGAATCGTGAAGCCCAGCATCGGGAAACGGTCGGTCAGGACCATGCGGTTGGGATGGAGTTGCGCTGCCATGTCGTGTCCTCAGCTCTGGTTTTGATCGGGCTCGTCGTGACGGCCGCCGAGCATCGGCTTGCTGCGCGCATCGATCGCGCGCCGTTCGAATTCCTGCGGGGGAAGCATCTCCAGATCCGGTTCCGGGTCGCCGATGTCGGGGATTTCGTGGTGTGTCGCTTCGAACTGGGCGATCGCGCGCGCCAGCAGTTGCGCGAGCAGCTTCGCGTGCACCGGGCTGATCGCGACGCGGCTCATCAACTGGACGTTGCCGGACTGCGGCTCGACCTGCCCGGCATCGATCAGGAACTCGAACGCGTTGTGCCCGACCTCGAAATAGTTCGCATAACTGGCGAGCAGCGGCCGTGGCTGGCCGGCCGGCTGGGCCGGCTCCGGCGGGGCGTCCTGGCTTGGCTCGATGACGTGCACGACGGCCTCCTTGCATGGCGACGGGCGGTCTGTCCGTTCTGCTTCGCAAGGAGCGGGCCAACGCGGGTGCGCCGGCGCAAGCGCATGATTTGCCGTGGAATTTCCCGGCCGGAGCGGGATTCGGGAACGCTGCCGGGCTGTACCATGTGACAGCCCGGCTGTCACACCGATGCAGTGTTGCCGGCGTCCAGGTTGTACTTGGCCAGCTTGCGGTACAGCGTCATGCGCGACCAGTTCATCTGGCGCGCGGCTTCCATCTTGTTCCAGTTGGTCTGGCGCAGTACCGAGACCAGCCTCTCGCGCTCATGCTCGCCGGCCGAAAAATCCTGCAGGAACAGGCGCCGGAATGCCGGCGGCAGGTCGCCCAGCCCGAACGGGCGCCCTTCGGGCGCATCGATGAACAACGCCTCGACCAGATTGCGCAACTCACGCACGTTGCCCGGCCACCGGTAATGCCGCATGCACTCGAGCAGGGCGGGATCGGGTCGCCCCACCCGCATCGCCCGCTGCAGGTTGTGTTCGGCGACGAAGTGATCGACGATCGGCGCGATGTCCTCCGGCCGTTCGCGCAGCGGCGGTATCTCGATGCGCGCGACGTTCAGGCGATAGAACAGGTCGGCACGGAAACGGCGTTCCTCGACCAGGTCCTCCAGGCGTTCGTTGCTCGCCGCCACGATCCGGACGTCGACCGGGCGCCGGCGCAGCGAGCCGACCGGCATCACCGTACGATCCTCGAGCAGGCGCAGCAGCTTCGCCTGGACGGCGAGCGGCATCTCGCTGACTTCGTCGAGGAACAGCGTGCCGCCGTCGGCCTCGACGAAGCGGCCGGGAAACGCGTGCTGGGCGCTGGTGAACGCGCCGCGCTCGTGGCCGAACATCTCGGATTCGAACAGGCTGTCGGGCACCGCGGCGCAGTTGACGGCGATGAACGGCTTGTCGGTCCGGGTGCTGAGGCGATGGACGGCGCTGGCGACGCGCTCCTTGCCGGTGCCGGTTTCGCCGGTCACGAGCACCGTCGTATCGGTGCGCGCGACCTTCGCCAGATAGCGGCGCAGGTCGGTCATCGCCGGGCTCGAGCCGTGCAGCCCGAGTGACGTCGCGTGAATGCCTCCGGTCGTGCTCATGCGCGCGCCGCCCGGCTAGCGAACCGTTGACGGATGATGCGCAGCCCCGATGTTCATCGCCACTTCCCCCCCGGTGGATGTTGAGGAACAAGACAACCATCCTCGATGGCGATTGTTGGCACGCGTTTAATTAGTACTGTGATGCGTATTGAATGGAGAGCCGCGTGTCACGGCGCCGGCCGATAACCAGTGTAGTTTCAATATGGAGATTCGTACAACCTGCCGACTACGCAATAACAAATATGTCATTTCACGCATTTTCATCAATTCATCCGCAATCGGGATGACGAACGGAAAGCCCGTCGCGGAATTCGGAGAATGCGTGTCGTTCACGAAGCGGGATCGGTGACTTCGCCAGTCGCGTACGTCGGTTGCGGTGAGGATGTGGCGCACGTGTCTGATGCGCGCGGAGACGGCGAGCCGCGTCGGGTTTCCGTGCCGCTCGATCGGCATGAACTGCCCGAGCGTCGAAACTCGAACCCGCAGCCTGCCGCCTCGCTGACGCATTCGCGCACGCTGCCATCGTCAATCGCGCAGATAGCCGTCGGTCGCCGAGTCCCGCATCCGGAACGACGCGAGCGCGGCAATCGCCCCCAGTGCACTCACGTACCAAAAGAATGCGGATTCGATACCGGCTGCCTTCAACGAAAGCGCCGCATACTCCGCCGACCCGCCGAATGCCGCATTGGCAATCGCGTAAGGCAACCCGACACCGAGCGTCCGCACTTCCGCCGGAAACATCTCGGCTTTCACGAGACCGCTGATCGAGGTGTACAGGCTCACGACCGCCAGCGCGGCGAGAATCAGGACGAAAGCCCACAGTGGATCGTGGACGGACTTCAGCGCCACCATCACCGGAACCGTGCCGACCGTTGCACCGACGCCGAACATCAGCATCGACGCCCGGCGCCCGATCCGGTCGGACAGCGCGCCGAACGCCGGCTGCATCACCATGAACACGACGAGCGCGGCGGTCATGATTGCACTCGCGGTCTTCGCCTGCATTCCGACGGTGTTGACGAGGTACTTCTGCATGTAAGTCGTAAACGTGTAGAACACCAGCGAGCCACCGGCAGTGAAACCCAGTACCGTTACCACGGCCCGGCCGTGCCCGCGCAGTCCTTTCAGCGTGCCCGCATCGGCCCGGTTGCGCGCATGCGCGGTCGTGGTCTCGTCGAGCGAACGACGCAACCTCATCGCGACAACCGCGCCGAGTGCACCCAGCGCAAACGGAATGCGCCAACCCCATGCGATCAGCTGATCGTGCGAAAGCCACTGCTGAAGCGCGACTACCACGACCAGGGCGAGCACCTGCCCGCCGATCACGGTCACGTACTGGAACGACGCGAAAAAGCCGCGCCGTCCCGGCTCGGCGATCTCGCTCATGTAGGTCGCGCTGGTGCCATATTCCCCGCCGACCGATAGCCCCTGCATGCAACGCGCGGCGAGCAGCAGCGCCGGAGCGAGCGCGCCGACTTGCGCGTACGTCGGCAGCACGGCGATCGCCAGCGACCCGCCGCACATCATCAGCACCGACAGGACCATCGCCCGCTTGCGGCCATGGCGATCGCCGATGCGCCCGAACAGCCAGCCGCCGACTGGGCGCATCAGAAAGCCGGTCGCGAACACGCCGGCCACATTGAGCAGCTGCGTCGTCCTGTCACCGGCAGGAAAGAACGCATGCGCAAAGTACAACGAGCAGAACGAATAGACGAAGAAATCGAACCACTCGACCAGGTTGCCCGACGAAGCGCCGACGATCGCCCGAATGCGTCGCCGGGAATCCGCCGGCGCGCCGACCGCGTTCGGCCGCAGGGTATTGGTTTCCATTGCTTGGTGTCTCCAGATCCATGTTGTCCCGCGGTCCGGTCTGATGCCGCGTCGGGAGGATTTGCGTACCGCTGCTAGCGCATCACGAACGGATTCCCCGTCGGCGCGCCCGTGTTGATCCACACGCTTTTTGTCTGCAGGTATTCGTCGATCGCGCCAATGCCGTTCTCGCGCCCGAGCCCCGAATCCTTGACCCCGCCGAACGGCGACATGAAGCTCACCGCGCGATACGTGTTCACCCACACGGTGCCCGACTCGATGCGCTCGGCCATCCGGAACGCGCGGCCGATGTCGCGCGTCCACACGCCCGCGCCGAGCCCGAAGCGCACGTCGTTCGCGAGCGCGACGGCCTCCTCTTCCGTATCGAAGCGGATCACCGACAGCACCGGCCCGAATACCTCTTCCTGCGCGATGCGCATGTCGTTGCGCACGCCGGTGAAGATCGTCGGCTCGACGAACCAGCCGTTGCCGCATTCGACACGCGCCGCCGCGTGGCCGCCGAGCGCAAGCTGCGCACCTTCGTTGCGTGCAATGTCGATGTAGCTCAGCACCTTGTCGTATTGCGCCCGCGTCGTGACGGGGCCGACCTGCGTGCCCGCATCCATCGGGTCGCCCATCCGCGCGGTGCGTGCGAGCGCGACCACGCGTTCGACGACCTCGTCGTGGACTCGCGCTTGCACGAGCAGCCGCGAGCCCGCGATGCAGGTCTGGCCGGTCGCGGCGAAGATGCCCGATACCGCGCCGTTCACCGCATCGTCGAGATTCGCGTCGTCGAACACGATGTTTGGCGACTTGCCGCCAAGTTCGAGGCTCACGTGCTTGAAGTCGCGCGCGGCCTGCTCGTTGATGCGGCGCCCGGTCGAATCGGCGCCGGTGAACGTCACCTTGCGCACCAGCGGATGCGCGACCAGCGCACTGCCGACTTCGTTGCCGAAGCCGGTCACGACGTTGACCACGCCGCGCGGAAAGCCGACCTCGTGCAGCAACTCGACGAACTCGAGCGTCGACGCCGACGTGAACTCGGACGGCTTGATCACCGCCGTACAGCCGGCCGCGAGCGCGGGCGCGAGCTTCCACGCGAGCAGCATCAGCGGCGAATTCCACGGCGTGATGATCGCGACCACGCCGAGCGGCTCGCGTCGCGTGAAATTGAAGTAGCCAGGCTTGTCGAGCGGGATCACGTCGCCCTGGATCTTGTCCGCGAGGCCGCCGTAATAGCGATACCACTGCGGCAGATACGTGAGCTGACCGCGCATCTCCGCGTACAGCTTGCCGTTGTCGCGCACCTCGATCGCGGCGAGGCGCTCGGCGTGCTCGGCGATGCGGTCGGCGAGCCGGCACAGCAGCTGGCCGCGCGCGGTCGCGGACATCTCGCGCCATGCGCCGGCGACGAACGCACGATGCGCGGCGCGCACTGCGACATCCGCATCAGCCTCGTTGCCGCGCGCCAGCTCGGCCCACGGCTGGCCGGTAAACGGATTGTCGGTGTTGAACCATTGACGGCTGTCGGGCTCGCGCCGTTCGCCGTCGATCAAGTGAAGGTAGCGTTGCATGTCCGGCTCGCTGAAATCGGTGTGAATCGCCCGGACCGCTACCGGATGCACGCATTCGGCAGCGGTCCCGGCACGGCGGTCGCCGCCGTTCGACGGGAACGACGAGATTGCGTCGAACGACGGCGTGTCAAGCGCACTCAGAACGGCGCGTAACCGAGTGCTTCGCGGAAGCGGTTCTTCACGTACACGCCGTCGCGCGGCGGCAGCGCGCGCGGCGGCTCGTCCGCGCGGATGTGAACCTGGGCAAACACCGGCCCGCTGCGCGCATTCACGCGCTCGACGATCTGCGTGTAGTCGCGCGCGTCGCGTACCGCGAACGAATCGGCGAGCCCGAAGCCCTTCGCGACCGCAACGAGATCGGTGCCGAGGCTCGAATGGCTCTGCTGCATGCCGGTTTCGCCGTAATGACCGTTATCGAGCACGACGATCGTCAGGTTGTTCGGCTGCTTCGCGCCGATCGTCCCGAGCGCGCCGATCCCCATCAGCTGTTCGCCGTCGCCGGTCACGACGATGACCGGCTTCTCCGGCTGCGCGAGCGCGAGGCCGAGACCGAGCGCCGCCGCGCCGCCCATCGCGCCCCACAGATAGAAATTGCCGACGCGATCGCCCGCCGCGAACACGTCATACGAGGCCGAACCGAGGCCGCTGACGACGAGCGCGTCCGGCGCGCCGGCCAGCAGGTTCCGGACGAACGCACGGCGCTCGATGGTCTGGTTTTGTTGCTCGCTCATTATTTCCGCTCCCACTTCTTGCGACCGATCAGGCTCTGCGACAGCAGCACGGCAACCTGCTCGCCGGCTTCGAAGGCGGCGTCGAACCCCGCACTGACGATTTCCTCGACGTCCTCCGGGCGGTCCGCGCGCAGCACCGTGATGCCCATCAGTTCGAGCGCGGCCTGCGTCGTCTTGCCCATCGGACCCTGCCACGGATTGAATTCCGCGTATTCGCCGCGCATCGTCACCAGCGTGAAGAACGGAAAATTGCAACTGCGTAACAGCGAGAACATGTTCACGCAATTGCCAACGCCGCTGCTCTGCATCAGCAGCACCGCGCGCTGGCCGCCGAGCCATGCACCGCTCGTCAGCGCCACGCCTTCCTCCTCGGTGGTCAGCGCGATGGCTGCGATTTCATCGTCCGCGATCGCGCTGCGGATCACCTGCGTATGTCCGGCGTCCGGCACGTAGGCGATCTGCTTCACGCCGCCGGCCTTCAGAACGGAAAAGATGGACGTCTGCCATGCCGGCTCATGTCCCGTGGCGGTACTCATCGGTTGCGCTCCTTCACGAAGTTGTTTCAGGAATCATAAAATGCGATTACTCTCACGCAGAAATAGAGTTTCCTGATACACGGATCACGATTCGGCATGGACATCAAGCAATTGCGCGCGCTGCTGGCCGTCGCGGAAACCGGCAGCGTCACGCGGGCAGCCGACGTGCTGCACATCGTGCAGCCCGCCGTGTCACGCCAGTTGAAGCTGCTGGAGGAGGACGTCGGGATCGCGCTGTTCGAGCGCGGTCGATACGGGATGGAACTGACGGAATCCGGCGAGATCCTGGTCGAGCATGCGCGGCGCGCGCTGCTCGAGCTCGACCGCGCGCGGGCGGAAATCCAGCCGTCGGACGCGCGGATCTCCGGCATCGTGACGATCGGCCTGCTGCCGAGCACGGCCGACCTGCTGGCCAGCCCGCTGCTGACCGCCGTGAAGGCGCGGCATCCGTCGGTCAGCCTGCGGGTGTCGGTCGGCTACGCCGGCCATTTGCGCGACTGGCTCGAAGCCGGGGAAATCGACGCGACGCTGCTGTACAACCCGAAAGCCACGCCGACCATCCAGGTGCAGCCGCTGCTCGGCGAGAGCCTGTGCGTCGTCGGGCCGCGCTCGTCGGACCTTGCGCCCGACCGGCCGCTCGCGCTCGCGGACATCGCCGCATGGCCGATGATCCTGCCAAGCGCGCCGCACGGCATCCGCAACATGCTGGAGCAGGCGCGCCCGGGCGCCGGCGCGACGCTCGACGTCGTTGCGGAAACGAATGCGATGAGCGTGCAGAAGAGTCTCGTCGCGCGCGGGCACGGCTTCACGATTCTGCCCAGCATCGCGGTCACGGAAGATATCGCGCGGGATGCGCTGCGCGCGGCGCCGCTGTCCGATCCGGGGCTGCAGCGCACGATCGTGCTGGCGTTGCCGAATACACGCCGGATCGCGGCGGCCGTGCGGGCGGTTACCGCGCTGCTCGTCGACGAGATGCGCGCCGCGGTCGAACGCCGCGACTGGCCGTCCGCACACTGGCTCGCTGACTGAACCCGCGAAGGTCGCCCGTCACGACGGCGCGGATTCGCCCTCGCGCAGCGTGATGCCCGTCCACGCGCCGCTTGCGGCCAGTTCGCCGATCAGCTCGACGATCGTCTGCCGCACGGCAAGCGCGGCGGAATTGACGGGAGACGTGTTCGACCAGCACAGGCTCGCGGGCCGGCGGATCTCCGGCTCGACGATCCGGCGCATCTTCGGCCGGCTGGACGGCTCGCGCGACGCCAGCGCGGACGCCGGCAGGATCGTGCACGCGAGGCCCGACTGCGCGAGCGAGATCATGGTCGGCAGCGAGTCGATATCCGCGATGATGTTGAGCGGCACCTCCTCGCGCGCGAACGTGCGTTCGAGCAGCAGGCGCAGCCCGTTCTGCACGCCCGGCGCGACGAGCGGCACGCCGGCGAGCGACGCGAGCGGGCAGGTTCGCGCGCGCGACGGCACCGCGCCGCCCGGCTCGCCGAGCAGATACAGCACCTCGTCGAACAGCGGCATCGCGGTGATGCCGGTCGTGTTGGATTCGCGGAACAGGATCGCGAGGTCGAGCCGCCCGTTCGCCAGCAGCTCGTTGATGAAGCCGCTCATGCTCTCGAGGTACTGCAGCCGGATGCCCGGATAACGCGCCCTCACGCGCTCGAACAGCGGCACCGCGAGGATCGACGTCATCGTGGTCGGGAAACCCACCGCGACCGTGCCCGACTCGCTGCCCGCGCCTTCCCGCACTTCCTGGCGCAGTTGCTCCATCTGCCGGAGCACGAGCCGCGCATGGCGGTACAGCGCCTGCCCGGCCGCGGTCGGCTTCACGCCCTGCGGGCTGCGCACCAGCAGCGTGACGCCGATGTCGCCCTCGAGCTTCGCGATCTGCTGGCTCAGCGACGGCTGCGCGACGAACAGCTTTTCGGCCGCCTTCCCGAGGCTCCCGTATTCCACGATGCTGACGAAGTAGCGGAGCTGGCGGATGTCCATGGCGGTTCGTTCGATGCGAAAGCCATAGGATACCCCTATGACCGGCACATCCAAACGGTATTTCCGCCGCGCCTGCGCTTCACCTAAAGTCACTTCATGCCAAGTCAGAACAGCCGGCCCGCCCGGCGATGGAGGTGACAGTGAACGCTCCCCGGTCGCATGCCAGCGACGATGTCCAACAGGTCGCGACCGACCTGATCAGCGCCGAACGGGCGATCGCCTTCGCGGCCACGCTCGACCATCCGGTCGTTCCCGCCGTGGGCGACGCGCTGCTGCCCGCCTGGCACTGGCTGTATTTCTGGTCGATCGCGCAGCAGGCCGGGCTCGGCCCGGACGGCCATCCGCGCAAGGGCGGCTTCCTGCCGGATCTCGGGCTGCCGCGCCGCATGTGGGCCGGCGGCCGGCTGACGTTCGAACGCCCGCTGACGATCGGCGCGATCGCGACGCGCACGTCGCGCATCCTGTCCGTCGAACGCAAGGAAGGCCGCACCGGCACGCTCGGCTTCGTGACCGTCGAGCACGTGATCGAATCCGCGGGTGAAGTCGCGATCCGCGAGGAACACGACATCGTCTATCGCGGCGCGGCCGCGCCCGGCGCCGCCATGCCCCCGCCGAAGGCCGCGCCCGACCATGCGCAATGGCAGCGCGACATCACGCCCGACGAAGTCATGCTGTTCCGCTATTCCGCACTGACCTTCAACGGCCATCGCATTCACTACGACCGCACCTACGTGCGCGACGTCGAAGGCTATCCGGACCTCGTCGTGCACGGCCCGCTGATCTCGACGCTGCTGCTCGACCTCGTGACGCGCTCGCTGCCCGGCGCGACGATCGTCGAATACGCGTATCGCGCGGTACGGCCGACCTTCCTCGGCAACACCTTCAGCGTGTGCGGCCGCCTCGCGGACGACGGCAAGACCGTCGAGCTCTGGGCAAAAGATCACGACGGCTGGTTGACCATGTCCGCGACCGCGACCCTCGCATAGGGCCCATTCCACGCATTCCCCGATACGAAACATGAATCCTACCGACGCGTACCAAGACATTCGCGAAGCCGTTCGCGACCTGTGCGGCGAATTTTCCGCCGAGTATTTCCGCAAGATCGACGAGGAACGCGGTTATCCCGAAGCGTTCGTCGACGCGCTGACGAAAGCCGGCTGGCTCGCCGCGCTGATTCCGCAGGAATACGGCGGCTCGGGCCTCGGCCTGACCGAGGCATCGGTGATCATGGAGGAAATCAATCGCGCGGGCGGCAACTCCGGCGCGTGTCACGGCCAGATGTACAACATGGGCACGCTGCTGCGCCACGGCTCGGCCGAGCAGAAACAACGCTACCTGCCGAAGATCGCGAGTGGCGAGCTGCGCCTGCAGTCGATGGGCGTGACCGAACCGACCACCGGCACCGACACGACCAAAATCAAGACGACGGCGGTACGCAAGGGCGATCGCTACGTGATCAACGGCCAGAAGGTGTGGATCTCGCGCGTGCAGCACTCCGACCTGATGATCCTGCTCGCGCGCACCACGCCGCTGTCGGACGTGCAGAAGAAGTCGGAAGGGATGTCGATCTTCATCGTCGACCTGCATCACGCGATCGGCAACGGGATGACGGTGCGCCCGATCCCGAACATGGTGAACCACGAGACCAACGAGCTGTTCTTCGACAACCTCGAGATTCCCGCGGAGAACCTGATCGGCGAGGAAGGTCGCGGCTTCAAGTACATCCTCGACGGACTGAATGCCGAGCGCACGCTGATCGCGGCCGAATGCATCGGCGACGGCTACTGGTTCGTCGACAAGGTGTCGCAGTACGTGAAGGATCGTGTCGTGTTCGGCCGCCCGATCGGCCAGAACCAGGGCGTGCAGTTTCCGATCGCCCGCTCGTGCATCAATGTCGAGGCGGCGAGCCTGATGCGCTTCGAGGCCGCGCGCCGGTTCGACGCACACGAGCCGTGCGGCGCGCAGGCGAACATGGCGAAGCTGCTCGCGGCCGATGCGTCGTGGGAAGCCGCGAACGCGTGCCTGCAGTTCCACGGCGGCTTCGGCTTCGCATGCGAATACGACGTCGAACGCAAGTTCCGCGAAACGCGCCTGTACCAGGTCGCGCCGATCTCGACGAACCTGATCCTGTCGTACGTCGCCGAGCACATCCTCGGCCTGCCGCGTTCGTTCTGACGGGAGTGACGAGCATGCGCCCACTGGAAGGCATCAAGGTCGTCACGTTCGAGCATGCGATCGCCGCACCGTTCTGCACGCGCCAGCTCGCCGATCTCGGCGCGCGCGTGATCAAGGTCGAACGGCCGGGCGTCGGCGATTTCGCGCGCGGCTACGACGAACGCGTGTCGGGACTCGCGTCGCACTTCGTGTGGACCAACCGCTCGAAGGAAAGCCTCACGCTCGACGTCAAGCAGCCCGCGGCGCTCGACGTCGTGCACAAGCTGCTCGCGGATGCCGACGTGTTCGTGCAGAACCTCGCGCCCGGCGCGACGCAGCGGCTGGGGCTCGATTACGACACGCTGCGCGAGCGCTATCCGCGGCTGATCGTCTGCGACATTTCCGGCTACGGGCTCGACGGTCCGTTCCGCGACAAGAAGGCGTACGACCTGCTGATTCAAAGCGAATCCGGATTCCTGAGCATTACCGGATCGAACGGCGAGCCGGCCAAGGCCGGCTGCTCGATCGCCGATATCGCCGCCGGCATGTATGCGTATACGAACATCCTCGCCGCACTGATCGAGCGCGGGCGCACCGGGCGCGGCCGGCACATCGACGTGTCGATGCTCGAAAGCATGGTCGAGTGGATGAGCTATCCGCTCTACTACGCGATCGACGGCCAGTCGCCGCCGCGGCAGGCCGGCGCGTCGCACGCGACGATCTTTCCGTACGGCCCGTTCAGGGCCGGCGACGGCAACACCGTGATGCTGGGCCTGCAGAACGAGCGCGAATGGAAGCGTTTTTGCGAGACCGTGATCGGCATGCCCGAGCTGGCGGCCGACGAGCGCTTCGGGTCGAACAGCCGCCGCGTCGCGAATCGCGACGCACTCGCGGCCATCATCGTCGATGCATTCTCGACGCTGACGTCCGCCGACGTGATCGACCGGCTCGAGCAGGCCGGCATCGCGAACGCGCGGATGAACGACATGCACGGCGTCTGGACGCATGCGCAACTCGCCGCGCGGCATCGCTGGACGCGGGTCGACACGCCCGCCGGCGAGATTCCTGCCCTGCTGCCGCCCGGCGTCGCGCCGGACGACGATCCGCGCATGGACCCGGTGCCGGCGCTCGGCCAGCATACCGATGCCGTGCTGCGCGAGCTCGGCTATGCCGACGAACAGATTCACACGTTGCACGCATCCGGTGCCGTCTGACCGGGCCTTGCCGCGCTGATCGAAGCGCGCCCCCCACCTACGTTTCGAAGCGTCTCCGCGTCCGGTCACGGACGCGAGAGCGCCACATGACTGGAGACATCATGGCGAACACCGTCAATGCCGCCGGCCGGCTCGACCGGCTGCCGATTTCAAGATTTCACTGGAAGATACTCGGCCTGATCGCCGGTGGCGCGTTCCTCGACGCGTTCGACATCTATCTCGCCAACGGCTCGGTCGCGGCGATGGTCAAGGAGGGATTCACCGACCTGCGGCATGGCGCGATGTTCGTGTCGTCGACGTTCGTCGGGATGATGATCGGGGCGTTCGTCGCGGGTTACGTCGGCGATCGGCTCGGGCGGCGCTATTCGTATCAGCTCAATCTGGCCGTGTTCGGGCTGGCTTCGATCGCCGCGTGTTTCGCGCCCGATATCGCGTGGCTGATCGTGCTGCGTTTCATCATGGGGATCGGGCTGGGCGCGGAACTGGTCGTCGCGGCCGGGACGCTCGCCGAGTTCGTGCCGCCCGAGACGCGCGGCAAGTGGGTGTCGCTGCTCGCGATCATCACCAACAGCGGGCTCTTCGCGGCGCTCGCCGCGGGGTACTGGATCATTCCTTATCTCGGCTGGCGGTACATGTTCGCGCTGGCGGGCGTCGGCGCGCTGGTCGTCTGGTTCATGCGCAAACGGATGCCGGAGTCGCCGCGCTGGCTCGAATCGGTCGGGCGGCTCGACGAGGCCGAGGCGACGCTTGCCGCGATCGAGCAGGAGGTCGGCCGGCAGGTCGGCACGCTGCCGCCCGTGCGGCGCACCGTCGACCTGCATGTCGGCAAGGTGCCGCTCGGCGTGCTGTTCTCGAAGGGGATGCGGGGCCGGACGATCGTCGCGGCGTTGACCGCGATCGGTGTGAACGTCGGGCTCTACGGCTTCATTGCGTGGCTGCCGACGTTCTTCGTCACGGAAGGGTTGTCCGTCGTCAAGTCGCTCGGGTTCGTGTTCCTGATGTCGATCGGCTCGCCGGTCGGCGGGTTGATCGGCTATCTGATCGCGGATCGGATCGGGCGGGCCAAGGGCATCGTGATCGCGTCGATTCTCAGCATCGCGCTCGGCTGGCTGTATGTGTCGCTGCGCGATACCACCGCGATCATCGTGGTCGGCTTCTGTCTCGTCAGCGCGATCTACACGATCACGACGCTCGGGCTGTTCGGCTACATTCCCGAACTGTTCCCGACCGAAGTGCGGCTGCGCGGCACCGGTGTCGCGGGGATGTGCGGACGGATGTCGTCGATCGGCACGCCTGCGCTGGCCCTGGCGCTTTACCAGGCGTTCGGCGTGTCGGGCGTGATCGCGATGGTCAGCGCGACGCTCGGCGTGCTGTGTGTCGCGATCGGGCTGCTGCGCGTCGAAACCGGACGGCAGGCGCTGGAGGAAGCCGCGCCGGGGACGCACGACGCGGAAGACGCCGCGGTCCACTCCGGCGTCAGGCAAGCCTGATTGCCGGCGGGCCTGCGGCGGCGAATATTCGGCGCTCGCTGCCGGGCGCCGGCGGCGAGCGGCGAGCGACGGCCCGGACAAACAAGGGTTCCGCGCGGATTTCCTCTGATGTCCGCGTTCGCCCCCTTCTTCAAGCGCACCCGCAAGTTGAACGACTGCACTGCCGCGCCAATCGCGCGTCAGACAGGAAGGTTCAAGCTCGACGTGGCGCGTGAAGGTCCGCCCCGTCCATGTGCCTGTGACGCATATACGCGCACATACCCGCACATACGCGCACGTAGCGCGCCGCCGATGCTGACATAAAATAGAAGCTATTCCTGACTGAAAAAAGGGGGCCGACATGAGGCGCCTCTATTTCCTCGTACCCGACACGCAGATGGCGAAGGCGATCGTGGATGACTTGCTGCGCGCTCGCATCATCTGGCGCCATATCCATGTCCTCGCCGATCACAGTGTCACGCTCGAAGAGTTACCCGAAGCGTCCTTGCTGCAAAGCAGCGATGTCGTGCACGCGCTCGAGCGCGGCGTCGCGCTCGGCGGCGCAACGGGCGCGCTCATCGGCCTCGTCGCGCTCGTCTACCCGCCTGCCGAGCTCGTGATCGCGGGCGGCGCCGTCGTCGCATTGACGGTGGCGGGTGCGGGCTTCGGGGCGTGGACGGCCGGGATGATCGGCATCGCCGAGCCGAACGCGCGACTCGAGCGATTTCGGGAGGCGATCAAGGAAGGCCAGATTCTGATCATGGCCGACGTGCCGGCATTGCGAGAGCAGGAAATCGAGCAGATGATCGCCCAGCATTTTCCGAAGGCGGATCTGGAGGGTGGCGAGCCTACGTCACCGGTTTTTCCCTGACACGAGGAAACCGGCATGCACGGCGCGTGGGGCCGCACCCGCATCGAGCGGGTCGGCAGCAGCAAGGGTGAAATCGGCATTCTTCCATTCATAAGATTTGTCGGTGTACTTAATTTACCCCGACACGCCGGCACGAGGACGATTCCGTGACGGCCCCTGCCCTTTTGGCGTTGCATCCGGTGAGATGCCCGTGACCGCGCAACGTCACGGCCTCCGTTCCCGTGTCGCGCCGCCGACGCCCGCCGCACGCCGATCCTGAACAGAACACCGTACTGCCATGCGACGCGCAGGGTTTTTGCACCTTGCGTTGCCCCCCATATCTGCCATTCTGAATCGAATAGCCGACGTATTTTCGACGCGCGAACCGTCAGCAAGGAGGTCGTATGGAACTGCACATTCAATCGCACCATTGGCAACGGCGCATGCCGGACTGGCTCGCCGCGGCCGTGGCCGGGCTTGCCGGGGGCGCCCTGGTGATCGTGCTCGAATTCTTCTGGTCAACCATGGTGCTCGATGAAAGTCCGTGGCAGCCGACCCACAAGATCGCGGCGATGGTGATGGGCCGTGGCGCGCTCGAACAGATGTCGGTGTTCAGCTTCAGCATCGTGGGAATGGCACTGCTGTTGCACTACGTGCTCGGCGCCATCATGGGGATGATCCTCGCCGCGATCATGGCGCCGTTCCGCTTCGATTCGAGCGTCGGCATGGAGGCCGTCATCGGGCTGGCTTTCGGGATCGTCGCGTACGTATGGAACTTCTACGTGATGACCGCCGTGTTCCCGTGGTTCATCTCGGAGCGGGGATCCGGACCGTTGCTGGCCAACCTGCTGTTCGGCGTGGTCACCGCCGTCGTCTACGGCATGCTCGAACGGCGCAAGCAGAACGCGATGCACTGACATGCCGTTGCTTCGCGCCGCGCGGGACGGCTGCCTCGACAACTCACGCCGGAGGCGGCCGTTTTGCATGTTGTCGCGGCAGGTGACGCCGTCCGTGGTGCGACGCGGGTATGGGGTGCTTCCCTCCTTCCTCTTGCGCTGCCTTGCGCGATGCAAGGCAGCAGACTACCTTTTTCTTTAGAGCCGCCGACGCCGCCTGGCGAATCGGTCCTGGTGGATTGCCGGCAAACAATCGTACGAAATTCGGCAAGGCGGCACGACGATGCCCGGAGCGCCGGTTGGCGGCTCCGGCGAGTGACGCGCGGCGAGGCGGCCCATGGTGCTTGCGATTGCCCTGATCGTGATCATCGCGTTGGCGGTGGGGTTTCACTTTGCCAGTCCCTGGTGGATCACGCCGATCGCGTCCAACTGGGTGCGCATGGACGACATGCTGACGATCACGCTCGTCATCACCGGCGCGTTCTTCATCGCCATCAACCTGTTCATCGCGATCGCGCTGATGCGCTACCGCCACCGCGGCGGGCATCGCGCGGCCTACGAGCCGCACAACAGGCGGCTGGAATGGTGGCTGATCGGCCTGACCGCCGTCGGCGTGGCGGCGTTGCTGGCACCCGGTCTGTTCGTCTATGCGGACTACATCCGGCCGCCGCGCAACGTGCTGCAGATGGAGGTGCTCGGCCGGCAATGGCAATGGCGCTTCCGCTTCGCCGGCCCCGGCGGCAAGCTGGGCACGACGGACGTGCGCTATATCGGCAGCGACAATCCCTTCGGCCTGAACCCCGCCGACCCCAACGGCCGCGACAACTACCTGATCGAGACGCCCGAGGTCCATCTGCCGCTGAACCGGCCGATCCAGGTCCTGACACGGTCGCTAGACGTGCTGCACGACTTCTATGTCCCGCCGTTTCGTGCGCGCATGAACATGGTGCCCGGCATGGTGACGACCTTCTGGTTCACGCCGACCAAGGCAGGCCGTTACGACATCCTGTGCGCGCAGCTTTGCGGTATCGGGCACGCGGGCATGCGCGGCGTGGTGGTGGTGGAAGACGATGCAGCGTTCTCGCGCTGGCTCGCGCAGCAGACCACCTTCGCGCAGCGGCAGCAGGCCAAGGTTCAGGCCGCGGCGGCAACGCCAGGCGGCAGTGCCCAGGCGCTTGCCGACCAGGGCAAGGCGCTCGCCGCGGCCAAAGGCTGTCTCGCCTGCCATACCGTGGACGGCAGCCCGCGCGTGGGCCCCACCTGGAAGGGCCTGTACGGCAAGACCGAAACGATGGCCGACGGCAGCACCGCGAAGGTGGACGACGCCTATCTGCGCGCTTTCATCCGCGATCCGGCGGCCCGCGTCGTGAAGGGCTATTCACCCATCATGCCGCATTTCGACCTGAGCGATCAGGAGCTGACCGCGCTGGTGACCTACATCGAATCGCAAGGCGGCCCGGCTGCCGGCAGCACGGCCAACCGCCAGCCCTAGCGGAGCAGACGCAATGCCCTACGCGCACCTCGACCACGCCCCGAAAAGCTTCTGGACCCGCTACGTCTGGAGCCAGGACCACAAGGTCATCGCCGTGCAGTATGCGCTGACGGCCATCGCCATCGGCCTGGTCGGCCTCGTCCTGTCGGACCTGATGCGGTTGCAGCTCGGCTTTCCCGGCAAGTTCAGCTTCATCGACGCCAACCACTACTACCAGTTCGTCACCATGCACGGGATGATCATGGTGATCTACCTGCTGACCGCGCTGTTCCTCGGCGGCTTCGGCAACTACCTGATCCCGCTGATGCTGGGCGCGCGCGACATGGTATTCCCGTTTCTCAACATGCTGAGCTTCTGGGTCTACCTGCTGGCCGTGCTGGTGCTGGTGGCGAGCTTCTTCGTGCCGGGCGGGCCGACCGGCGCGGGCTGGACGCTGTATCCGCCCCAGGCCATCCTGCCCGGCACGCCGGGCGTCGAATGGGGCATCGTGCTGATGCTCGTGTCGCTGGCGATCTTCATCGTCGCCGCAACCATGGGCGGCCTGAACTACGTCACCACGACGCTGCAGGCGCGCACGCGCGGCATGACGCTGATGCGCATGCCGCTCACGGTGTGGGGCATCTTCATCGCGACCATCATGGCGCTGCTGGCGTTTCCGGCGCTGTTCGTGTCGGCCGTGATGATGCTGCTCGACCGGACGCTCGGCACCAGTTTCTTCATACCGGCCGTGGTGTCGATGGGGCAGTCGCTCAAGCATGCCGGCGGCAGCCCGCTGCTGTTCCAGCACCTGTTCTGGTTCTTCGGGCATCCGGAGGTCTACATCGTCGCACTGCCGGCCTTCGGCATCGCGTCGGACCTCATCAGCACCCACGCGCGCAAGAGCATCTTCGGCTACCGGATGATGGTGTGGGCCATCGTCGTCATCGGCGCACTGAGCTTCGTGGTGTGGGCGCACCACATGTTCGTCGCCGGCATGGATCCGTACTTCGGTTTCTTCTTTGCCACCACCACGCTCATCATCGCCATCCCGACCGCCCTCAAGGTCTACAACTGGGTGCTGACGCTGTGGCGCGGCGATATCCACCTGACCGTGCCGATGCTGTTTGCCATCGGCTTCATCAGCACCTTCGTGCTGGGCGGGCTGACCGGGCTCTACCTCGGCAACGTGAGCGTGGACATTCCGCTGTCGAACACGTACTTCGTGGTCGCGCACTTCCATATGGTGATGGCCGTGTCGCCGATCCTGGTGGTGTTCGGCGGCCTCTACCACTGGTATCCGAAGGTGACGGGCCGCATGCTCGACGACAGGCTCGGGCGCGCGCACTTCTGGATCACCTTCCTCGGCACGTACGCGATCTACTTCCCGATGCACTATCTCGGCATCCTCGGTATGCCGCGGCGGTATTACGCGTACGAGGGCTACAGCTTCATTCCGCATTCGGCGCAGACGCTCAACACGTTCATCACCGTCGCCGCGCTGATCGTGGGGGTCGGACAGTTGCTGTTCCTGTACAACCTGGCGTGGAGCCTCGTACGCGGCAAGCGTGCCGACGGCAATCCGTGGCGGGCCACCACGCTGGAATGGCAGACGCCGCAAACGCCGCCGGTGCACGGCAACTGGGGCGCCGCGCTGCCGGTCGTCTACCGTTGGGCGTACGAATACAGCCCGCCGGGACAAGCGGAAGACTTCGTCCCGCAAAACCAGCCGCCTGCAACCGCGCCGGAGCCGGAACCGGCCCGCCCGACGGTTCAACCCGGCGAGGCACGCAAATGACCACGTTGCCGCGCCCCTTCGTTCCCGACACGCCGCCGCCCGTCCTGCCGAATGCGAGCCGCGTCGGCCTGATCGTGTTCATGGCCGTGGCAACGACCTTGTTTTCATTGCTGCTGCTCGCCTACGGCATGCGCATGCGCGAGCCCGACTGGCAGCCGATCCCGCATCCGGCGTTGCTGTGGTGGAACACCGGCGCGCTCGCGCTGGCCAGCGTCGCCATGCAGCGTGCCCGGCAGCTGACCGGGCATCGCGTGGCGTGGCTGGTGGCCGGCGGCGTGCTGGCCGCCGTGTTCGTGATCGGGCAACTGATCGCCTGGCGCATGCTGTCGGCGGCCGGGCAAACCGTCGTCGCCAATCCTTCCAACAGCTTCCTCTACCTGCTCACCGGCCTGCACGGACTGCACGTGCTGGGCGGGCTGGCGGCCTGGGCCGTGACGATCGCGCAGCGCCGGCGTGCGGATCCGTTCCGCGCTCAGCGCGCCATTTCGCTGTGCGCGCTCTACTGGCATTTCCTGCTGGCGGTCTGGCTCGTGCTGCTGGCGGCAATGTGGTGGCTCACCCCCGCGGTTGTCGCCGCCATCTGCGGACCGCTGTATGGAGCCGCGCCATGACCTCGCCCCCGCTCCCGCCCGAATCCGCCACCACCCCGCCCGCCGACGCCGGGCCCGACGGCTGGCGCGGCATCGTCACGGACTGGTCGGCCGACCGCGAAGCCTTCAAGGTGCCGTGGGGCAAGGCGATGATGTGGATCTTCCTGCTGTCGGACACCTTCGTGTTCAGCAGCTTCCTGATCGGCTACATGTCGGTGCGCATGTCGACCACGGCGCCGTGGCCCGACCCGTCCAAGGTGTTCGGGCTCACCGTGGCCGGCGTCGAGGTGCCCTTGCTGCTGATCGCGATCATGACGTTCACGCTGATCACCAGCAGCGGCACCATGGCGATGGCCGTGAATTTCGGCTATCGGCGCAATGCCCGGCGCGCCGCCGCGTTGTTGCTGGCGACCGCGCTGCTCGGCGTGACCTTCGTGTCGATGCAGGCCTTCGAATGGACCAAGCTGATCGTCCATGAAGGCATCCGCCCGTGGGGCAACCCGCTGGGCGCCACGCAGTTCGGCGCATGCTTCTTCATGATCACCGGGTTCCACGGTTTTCACGTGACCTGCGGCGTGATCTACCTGCTGCTGATCGCACGCAAGATCCTGCAGCCGGGGTTCACCGAGCACGGCAACTTCCAGATCGTCGAGATCGCCGGCCTGTACTGGCACTTCGTCGACCTGGTGTGGGTGTTCATCTTCGCGCTGTTCTATTTGTGGTGAGGCAGGCCATGGACCACACCGATCCCGCCGATCGACCCGACGCCGCGCACGGCCAGCAGCACCCGATCGGCATCTACCTGAAAATCTGGGGCCTGCTGTTCGTCCTGAGCACGTTGTCGTACCTGGTCGACTACTTCAAGGTGCAAGGCGTGGTGCGCTGGGTGCTGATCGTCGTGCTCATGATCGCCAAGGCCGGACTGATCGTGTCGATCTTCATGCACATGATGTGGGAGCGTCTGGCGCTGGTGTACGCGATCCTGATACCGCCGCTGTGCCTGCTGGTGCTCATGGTGCTGATGGCGGCCGAAGCGCATCACACGTTCGGCATGCGGGCGCTCTTCTTTCATTGATCGCGTCGCCGGTTCGTTCTTCCGGCGAAGAACGCTTCGGATCACGTACGATCCGGCTCTGCTCGAGGAGGGGGATGGGGACAACGCGCGCCTGGCGCGTGCCCGCATGCAGCCGAACGTTTGGAATTGGACGCTGGCCAGCACGCAGACATGTGTGACGAGAGGATGCGCACTGCCGCGAGCAGCGCGCATCCTCCCGGAGGGCGGCGATCAGTAGGCCGCCACCTTTTCGGTATTGCGTCGTTCCACGGACGTCCTGGATTTCGCCACTGCCGTGATGAACAACATGGTCGCGATGCCACCGGCGATCAGTGCCGGGTAAGCGGCCAGGATCTGGACCAGGGAATACTTCCAGCTCAACGGGCGCCCGACGCCAAGCATTGCCGCATAGAACCACGAGACGGCGGAAATCACGCCCGCGAAAATGGCAACCATGCGCCGTTCGAAGGAAAGCTTCAGCAAGGATCCCGCTTTCCGCAATGCCGGCAGGACCGCGGAGTGCAGCGCGATACCGTTGAAGGTCAGCAACGCGACGATGCCGATCTTGGCCTGCAGCTTGGGATTGCCGAGATACCGGAGACCCTGGGTCCGCATGTCGAACGCAATGATCGCGATGCCGGTGATCCAGAGAATCGTCAGCGCCCACGTGACGGTGCGCTGCAGGCTGGCCAGATGAACCTGGGCAGGATCGGTAGGCGCGTCGGTATCCAGCAGTTGCCTGACCATCGCAATGTCGCTGGTCAGCACGAGACCAATCGCGACACAGCAGGCAATGAGATGAACATAGACGATTCCCATTCGTACGAATTCCATTTTCTGTCCTTTATCGGCGCGGTGCGCAAAGTTAAGTTGTACCGTCGTGAATCTGGGCGAATTCCGTCGATACACATTTAGGATTGCGACGCAAACATCAAAATTCGATCATGGATTCCGCTATCAAGCTGGCTCCAGTTCGGCATGACATGAACAACGTGGTGAGCCCATTCCGGTGCGTCGGGTCGCAACGGGCTGAATGCAGTCGAACCGACACCCATCGCGAGTTCGACCACTTGATCAAGCCCGCACGGCGTGCAGACTTGTAGTGTCGGATGGCTGGCCATCCGGGTATCCGGCATGCGTGACTTGCAGATTGAAAGGTCGCCCGACTGCCGGATGCTGCTGGGCGACGGGCAAAATTTAAAACAGCGAGCCCTGACGAATCAACCCGAGTTGTTACGAAATGCAAAGGACGTAACGAGCGCTGAATGCGCCGAGAGAAGGGTCGGACCGGGCGCAATTTCTGCTGATACGGAGTATGCGGAATTGTTCTGACCTGGATTCAGGCACTGATTGACGGGTCACGTCTTTTTACATTTGAGCGGTAAATAGTAAAGGGGTCGCAGTTCGCAGTGCATATTGCGAAACTTTCATATGTTGAATAGGTAAATTCTCGGTCATTCGGGATATTGTCGAGCATTGATTTTCTCAGACGAAACGCCAACGGCATCCGGCGTTGATGCACCGGTCAGTGCCTGAAAATCTGCGCAATTTTCCGAGATATCTCCCGTCTCTTCCTTCGCATTACGCCGTCTGGCGGGGCTGAGCGTCAAACCGGCAGTGACGGCGGAGACACCGACCGGGTCGACATGACCAAAATCGGATGGCCCCGAATTTTTTAGGGTATGGTTCCGCAACAAATCGAAGCAGATCGCGCGATCGGCCGAAAGAATATTTTTGACGACTGGCAGGAGGTAAAAATCGCGGACGTCAAAAATCAAAAATACCCTGATTACCCGAAATCAAAACCATGCCTTGCAAATAACTTTCGATCAAGGCCGAGAAATCCCGCCGGGACGACGTTTGGCGTCGATGGCGGCCGAAGAAGTCGAGCCTCATTCGCAAAGCGCCGCTCATGCGTCCGTTTGAACGTTCGCCAAACGCCGCTGCAACATGCTGGCGCGCGTCGAGCGCGGTCGCCCCTCGGATTGCCTGCTCCCGGCAGTCCCCGTCGAATCCGGGAATAACCGTCGTGTGCTCACGGTATTGCAGGAAACACGAACCGGGTGACCCCTATGGACATCATCGACACGGCCCATGCAACGGATACCAAACAGGAATCGCCCGCGGTGCGCGCACCGCACCGTGAATCGAAAGTCCGGATGCAATCCGTGCTGCGCGGTTTCCAGCTCGGATCGGGCGTGGTGCTGCTGACCTATCTCTTTCTGCACCTGATCAATCACGCACTCGGAATCTGGTCACTCGAACTCGCCGGACGCGGTCTCGTGCTGGCGTTGCGGCTCTGGCGCAGCGCACCGGGGACGTTCGTGCTGTACGGTGCGGCGTCGCTTCATTTTGCGCTGGCGTTGCACACGATATACGGGCGCCGCCACTGGACCCTGCCGCCCGCCGAATGGCTCCGCCTCTGGGCAGGCCTCAGCCTGCCGCTGCTGCTGATCCGCCACGCGGTGACAACCCGGCTCGCGTCCTCGCTCTACGGCTTCGAGCCGGACTACGAGCGTGTCGTCACCGTGCTGCTCACCAGCGGCACGCAGGGCCTGCAACTAGCCCTGCTCGCGCCCGGCTGGATACACGGATGTCTCGGACTGTGGTTCCGGTTGCGCCATCAGCCGTGGGCGTGCCGCGTCAAACCCGCGCTGCTGGCATTCGTCGCCCTGCTGCCGTTGCTCTCCGCAGGCGGCTTTGTTCATATGATGCGCGTCGTCGAGGCGAAGGGCTCGCTGTATTTGCCCCCCGATCCGAAACTGGTTTCACACCAGCTCGCCCTTGACGCGTGGCGTCACTATCTCGTCACCCTCTACGTGTGCCTGATCATCGGCGCGTTGATCGCGGGCCTGTTGCGCAACCGCCTTGAACGTCGACGATTGCAGAACGCGTGACGAAGACCGGGAAGATCCGGCGGAGCGGCGGCTGCCGGCACGCCTCATCCCCGTCGATCAGGGTTGACGTTTGCCGCGCCCACCGGCGGGTTTCCCGGCCGGCTTGCGTGAACCCGCAGCCGCCTTGCCGGCGGGTTTGCCGCGAGGCTTTTGCACGCTGAACGGACTGCCGCTCAACACGCTTGCCGCCTTACCCGCGGCGCCGGCACGCTGCCCCTCGGCCTTGCGCTTGCCGTCCCCACCTTGCGGCTTCGGCTTCCTGCCGGCCGCCGGCATGGCACCCGCCCCACCTTGCGGCACCTTGGGCTTCTTCGGCTTTTTGGGCTTCTTGATGATCTGCCCCGTCGCGCTGGTTTCCGGCACGCGGTGTTCGGCTTCGAAACCCGGCTCCTCTTCACGGCGCAGCGTCTGCCGGATCAGCGCTTCGATCGCGGCCAGCTGCGGCGCTTCATCGGCGCACACCAGCGACACCGCCACGCCGCTGGCGCCCGCGCGGCCGGTACGGCCAATACGGTGCACATAGTCTTGCGCCACGATCGGCAGATCCACGTTGATCACCAGCGGCAGGTCGTCGATATCCAGCCCGCGCGCCGCCACATCGGTCGCGACAAGCATCTGCACTTCGCGCGTCTTGAAGCGCTCCAGCGCACGCAGGCGCGCGGGCTGCGGCTTGTCGCCGTGGATGGTGTCGACCGCATAGCCCGCTTCATCGAGCATCGCCGCCAGGTAGTCCACGCCGTTGCGGGTCTTGACGAACACCAGCGCGTGGTCCCAGTTGTTCTCGGCCACCAGGTGCATGAAGAGGTCGGGCTTGTTGCGCTTGTCCACCGGCACCACCCACTGCTTGATCTTGCTGGCCGTGACGTTGGGCGGGCTGACGCTGATATCGACCGGGCTGTGCAGAATGGTCGCCGCCATCGCGCGAATATCGTCGGTAAACGTGGCGGAGAACAGCAGCGTCTGGCGCCGGGCGGGCAACGCAGCAAAGACGGCGTTGAGTTCGCGCGCAAAACCCAGGTCGAGCATCCGGTCGGCTTCGTCCAGCACCAGCGCCTGCACCTGGTCGAACTGCACCGCGTTCTGCCGGTTGAGGTCCAGCAGACGGCCCGGCGTGGCAACGAGCACATCCACGCCCTTGCGCAGCTTCATCATCTGCGGGTTGATGCTCACACCGCCGTAGGCGGCCAGGAACCGCAGGTCGAGGCCCTTGCCATACGCGACGAAGCTCTGCAGCACCTGTTCGGCCAGCTCACGCGTGGGCACCAGCACCAGGACACGCGCACGGTTGCTGGACACCGCCGGCCCGTGTTGCACCAGCCGCTGCAGCAGCGGCAGCGCGAAACCCGCCGTCTTGCCGGTGCCGGTCTGCGCCGCGGCCATGACGTCCTTGCCGCCGAGCACCGCGGGAATCGCCTTGGCCTGCACCGGCGTCGGTGTCTGGTAATTGAGGTCCTGCAGATTACGCAGCAAGGGATCGATCAGGCCAAGCGAGGCAAAAGACATGGACGTGTTCCGGGCTAAAACCGCAATTCTAGCCGTTACCGCCGCCGCGATCGCATCGCGCGGGCCGAACGCCGCGCCGCGCGATGCGGCGTCACCGGTCCTGTTTCGACGCGCCGCGCGTGAACGGCTGCGGCCGCCTGCCCGCCGCCTGGCGATCGATCATCCAGCCGGGATAGCCGGCAGGCACCGCACTGACGGCATCAAGATGCGCGAGTTCGTCCACGGTCAGCGCAACATCGGCCGCGCCGAGATTGTCTTCGAGCTGTTCGACCCGTTTGGCGCCGATGATGACGCTCGTGACATGCGGCTTGGCGAGCAACCACGCGAGCGCGATCCGCGCGACCGACACACCTCGCGCGTCGGCAATGGCGCGCATCGCGGCAACGCACGGCCACGCCCGCTCGAGATCGACCGGCGGAAAATCGAAATGGCTGCGCCGCGACCCTGCTTCGGCCGGCGCCCCGGGGCCGAACTTCCCCGAAAGCAGTCCCCCGGCGAGCGGCGACCAGACGAGCAGGCTCATCTGCTCGTCGATCGCGAGCGGCACCAGTTCGTGCTCCACGTCGCGTCCGGCGATCGAATAGTAGGCCTGCAGCGTCTCGAAGCGCGTCGCATGGAGCGCCTGGCTGAGCCCGAGCGCCTTGCCGATCTTTCCGGCGCGCCAGTTCGAGACGCCGACATGGCGAACCAGCCCCTGCCGCGTCAGATCGTCGAGCGCCCGCAGCGTCTCTTCGATCGGCGTGACGGGGTCGTTCGCGTGTATCTGGTAGAGGTCGATGTGGTCGACCTGGAGCCGTTCCAGGCTTCGCTGCACGGAATCCATGATGTGGCCGCGCGACGCCCCCTGATCGTTGGGCTTCGGGCCCATCACGCCCGCCGTCTTCGTCGCCAGCACGATCTCGCCGCGCGGCACGCCGAGGTCCCGGAGCGCCTGTCCGACGAGGCGTTCCGACTGACCGAACGAGTAGATGTCGGCGGTATCGATGAAGTTGATGCCCTCGGCCAGGGCGCGGGAAATCAGCCGGGTCGCGTCGTCCTGGCCGACCGCGCCGATCGACGCCCACATGCCGGCGTCGGCATTGCCGCCCAGCGTCATCGTGCCGAGACACAGCTCGGAGACATACAGGCCCGTGCGGCCCAGTTGCTTGTATTTCATGGCCGTTTCCTCATGGTCGGCTGGAAAGCGTGCGGTGGCGTCCGGTCAGGCGCCCCGCACGCCGGGATGTCAGCTGATTCGCGCGTGCCCTGCCCGAAACTGTCCGGCGATCGTTGCGACGCGTGCGCCATAGCGGCGTGCCGTCTCGAGATCCCCCGGAGACATCTGGTCGGGCGACGCGTCGGCCGGCGTCTGCGCCATCGGCGCGAGATAGGAGCCCATGCGATTCAGGTCGTCGCGCATCGACGCCTTCAGGTTCGCCGGCTTGATGTCCATGCTCACCCAGACACCGCCGTGCTGCCCGGCGAGCAGCACGAAGTATTCGAGCGTATTGAGCTTGTCGCCGTTGACGCTCGCGCTATTGGTGAAGCCGCCGAAGATCTTGTTGCGCCACCGGCCGTCGAACCAGGCCTTCGACGATGCGTCGGCGAACTTCTTGAACTGCCAGCTGGGGCCGCCCATGTAGGTCGGCGAGCCGAACAGGATGGCGTCGGCGCCCGCGAGCGTGTCCCACGCGTCCGGTCCGATGTTTCCGTCGGCGTCGATTGCGACGAGGACGGCGCCCGCGCCCTCGGCGACAGCCGTTGCCATACGCTGGGTATGCCCATAGCCGGAGTGGTAGACGACGGCCGTCTTAACCGGTGCGATGTGTTGTGTCATGGTTGCGCCCTTTCGTTCAGGTGGTCGTCGGGAGACGACATCGGAAAGCACTCTACTGAGTCGCAATTGAGTTATAAATGACGGCCGATTGAACGTTCTGTTACTCGCCGAGTGAACAATGCAAAACCTCGATGCGCTGTTGATCTTTGCCCGTGTCGCCGAAATGACGAGCTTCACGCGGGCAGCCGAAAGCCTGGGCATCCAGAAGGGACGTGTCTCGATGGTGATCCGTCGACTCGAGCGCGACGTGGGCGTTGCACTGTTGCATCGGACGACGCGGAGCGTGCAGCTGACCGAGGACGGACGCGCGTTCTATTCGCGCGCACGGGACCTGCTGGCTGAAGTCCAGGAATTGCAATCGATGTTCTCCGGCAACGGCTCGCGACTGCGGGGAAGATTGCGCGTCGACATGCCGACCGAACTGGCCCGCAGTGTCGTGGTTCCCGCACTCCCGCAATTGATGGCCGCGCATCCGGAGCTGGAACTGGAGCTGTCGAGCACCGATCGGCGTGTCGATCTCGTCCAGGAAGGCTTCGATTGCGTGATCCGTCTGGGCCCGATCGTGGACGAGACGCTGATCGCGCGACCGCTGGGCCGGCTGCGCATGATCAATGCGGCGAGCCCCGGCTACCTGGCGCGATACGGCGTACCGCATACGCTCGACGATCTGCTCGGCCAGGGACACCGGATGGTCCACTACACGCTGACACTCGGCGCGCGTCATCCGGGATGGGAGTACCCGGACGGCACCGGCTATGCATCGCTGCCGTTGCCGAGCGCGATGCAGGTCAACAGCGTGCAGACCTATCACGCTGCCGGGCTGGCCGGCATCGGCTTGATCCAGGCCGGATATTCAGGGGTCGCGGCTCACATCGAAAGCGGCGCGCTGGTGGAGGTGCTGCCCGACCTGCGCCCGGAGCCGCTGGCCGCGTGGCTCGTCGTGGCCCATCGGCGCAATCTGTCGCCGCGCGTTCGGGCGTTCATGGACTGGATCGAGCGGGTGCTGGAACCGTATTTCGACTGAGGGCGGCGCGGCGGATCGGCTCGGGGGGCATGGCCCGTGGCCGGGAAACCGATGAGGCTGCTCATGCGATTGGCCGGGCCGCCGACATGGGGCGCCTGCAAGCTGCGCCGTAACCGGCGACCTCGCGTCGTGACGCCGCAGCTAATCCTTCGGCGCGGGCGGCAGAGGAATCCAGTGCGTGTACGCCGACTGCAGCAGCGCGACGTCGTCGAATCGAGCGACGACCGCAAATCCACGTGAATCCCACGCCAACACATTAGACGCCGAGTCCGCATCCTGACGCGTCGGGCAGTGCTGATCCGCCGGAATCCAGTTCTGGCCCTGACGTGCCCCCTGCCATCCATCCCAGGCGGCCGCCGCACGTGTTCCCCTGACGTAGCCGCCCTGGTCCCGAACGCGATAGGCCAGGTCGGCGCGATATTCCACCGGCGTGTCGCGGAACCACCATTGTTCAAAAAGCTCTCTCTCGGTGCTCACCGACTTCTCCAGTGACGCAGCTTCAGCTTGAATCCGCGGCCGCGAATTCGGCTACGCCCAGCACCGTGCAATTCGCGTTCCTGCGGCCTCGCAGGCTGACTTCGTCGCCCATCAGGCCGAATCGGACTGCCCTCGGCGCGGCGCGAGCCCAGCTTGCCACCCCGTCAGCATATCGCGATGTGCTGCAACGATGCTGTGCGGCACGCGGGATCGTCGTCATGGATTGCGCCATGAGTCGAAGACCGCTTGCTGGCCTACCATGCGCCGAACTTCGCTTGAATGTCAAAGCATCGACACGTTCCCGATTTGGCACGAAGCGCGGCGAAGTCACGCTCCGGTCAAGTCGATGCCGCGGGGATGGCAGTCGCAAAAGTCAAAGGTACTCACGGAGTACGAATTGCCCATGAATCGACTGGAAACGTGGTGTTTATAGGCGAATTTGCCCGACTGTCGACGAGCATACTTGAGACCGCGACGACCATCCCGCACACGCCACCGAACTTCAGCTTTCCCGTGCGTCGGACCGCACGAGACTCGCCCGCACCTTGACGTCAGAGGGTCATCAACAATCGCAACTGGTGTTCGGTTTCCGTTCCCTTGACCAGCGCATAACATCGCGTCTCCCGTCGCTCGATCGCAGAAAGGCCTTCAGCATCGGAGAAGGTGTTCCATGCGACGCCGTCGATACTTGCCCATTCTCCGCGGGTTCGCGCAAAGGCGCGCAACAGCGAACTGGCTTCACGGCGCAGAACGACACGGTCCGCATTCAGCACACAGGTCGACCAGCCACCGCGGAGGATCAGGTAACAGGGTACCGAACGGTGATCAATTCTCGTGAGCACAGTTGTTTCTTCCATTTTCATCGCGACGAGGTCCAACGGTTCGCATTGCAGACGAAGTTATCGACCCGATCGAAGCGTGCGCGGCCACGGCCGGATGGTGAAGCCGGCCGGATCGCGACACATCCCGACGGCGGACGCTTCTGCTCGTGCGGCCCCGCACGGCAGCCCCGCTCGCGACAACCAGACAGGGAGGAGCCCATGCTCTTCAATACGACACGCTTCCGGATCGATCCGACGCCCCGCAGGGCCGATGGCGAGTACATCGCACATGCGAGAATCACCACGACGCTGCTGGACGGAGGTGAGAGAGAGGTGCATTCCAGCCGCGATCTGGCCGGCTTCGATGCGCGCGACGATGCGATTGCGTACGCGACGCAATGGGCGGAGGGATGGCTGGCCGCTCAATTTGGCTGAAGGCAAGAAGGCGGTGGCGCAGCTGTGGCTCGAGCGTCGGGCATCGTGGCTGCGTTACCGCCTGGGATGCTTCATTTCCTCGGCTTCCATCGCGGCGAGTCGCTCTTCACTTGCGGATACGGGTTCCATGGCTTCGTCGATCGAAGTCAATGCATATTCGCAGGCCAGCTTCACTTCTTCAACGGTAGTCTCTGGCTGCTCGTCGTCGCCAGGCGGCGGGGAAAGCATGTCTGCGAGCATCATGGCCAACTCGGGGGTGTCCCATGGTTCGCCCTTTTGCGCCTTCTTCTTTATATAGTGCCGGATTTCCGCGTCTTGCTCGGGCGAGAGTGGAAGGTGTCGAAACGTGTTGCCTGGGTTAGCGTCAATCATGTGTTGCTCCGAAATTCGAATGCGACTCCCGTGGGCTGCTCCCTGCCATGCGCGTGCACCCGGAACAAGACGAGAACGAAGGAGCAGCTTCCTATTTTCGGCAGCGCGAATCCTGAATGCGTTCGAGGCGGACCAAAAGCTCGTCCACCTGCAGTGCGAGGACCTTGCTTCGCTCGGATTGTGTGCGGAGCTTGTCGAGCTTGACTCTCCAGTACGCGGGATCGTTCACGGACGATCGGTTGATGAAGGCGTGTTGCGCTTGCTCGAGCAGCCCGACCGATCGTCTGATATGGGCCAACTCGCGTTCCGCGTCGCAGTACCAGCTCATGTTTGCCGCCTTCCGATCATGATTTTCATCCTGGTTGCTGCACGGCGCGACGCGCGTACCGATCATCTCTTCCTGCCGCTGCGCGGCGGCCGGCCGGCATGCTGCCTGCGTCGTCCGGCCGCGGTACCGCATGCCGGGGATCGGTACGGCGACATGAGCCCCCCTCGGCCGGCACGCTGTTCCCGCCGTTCTTCTAGTACATCTTGCGGGGCGGCAACATGCGCTTCGCCCGCAAGCGCTGCCGGGCAACGGCACTGGCTTTTTTCCGCTTGCGCTCCGTCGTGGGCTTTTCGTAGCTGGTGCGACTGCGCAACTCGCGAATCAGCCCGGTCTTCTCGATACCGCGCCGGAAGCGCCGCAGCGCGACATCGATGGGTTCGTTGATCTTCAGTGTGATGGTTGTCATGTAATGCCTGTTGGAAAACGTTCGACTAAAACTAGCCGAGTCGTGTCATGACGGTGCTCGCTATCGCGTCGGATTCGAACTCCGAATACCCGGCTCCGATCGAAAATGCGCGCACCGCCGCGAACATCTGCAGCTCTTGTTGATGGCACCGCGCAGAATGGGTCATTCCAGCGGGCAGGACAGCATCGCTCCGAGTGAGCTTGCACCGCTGGACCAGATCGAGAAGCTCGTCGACAATCATTTCGCCCTCCAAATTGATGGCAAGTCACGTTGCCATGCGAGTCGTGTCAGAGGGCGTCCGAAAAGAAGGCCAGCTTTTCGCGATCGTCGTCAATGACGCGCTCGGCATAGCGCAGCGACGCACGCCGTGCGTCACCGGCAGTGTCGAACGGGCCGTCGCCGACGAGCCTGAAAGTCTGGCTCTGCGTCAGCGTGTCGGTGGTGCCGCGAAGACAAATCTTGACCGCTGCGTCGAAGCCGGCCTCGTAGTTGTGCGGCAAGCCATCCAGCGCAGGCACGTGCGGGTAAATCAGTGGATAGATCTCGAATCCACGGTAGATATGCATGCTCATCATGAACTCCTGACGATCGCTTCTCGGCGACTCGCAAGGACGAGCGTAGGCAGCCAGCATCGCCTGATGCATGGCGCGACGGGTCGTGGTGAAAGGGACAAACGTTGCGCGCGAGGCAATGCGCGACGCAACACGGTGGCAGGTGGAGGGCGAGCGGTCGAACAGCAAACGGAGGCTCGAACGAAACCATCATACGCGCATCGTCGATCGGGTGTCCATTTTATTTCGACCGCGACGAGGCAGATGACGAAGTGCGTTGTCGCGCCGTGATCGCAGCACACCCCATGCCGTCGCGCCCTCGTTCATCGAAACGTTTTCGACGTGGCGAGTCGACCAGATGAAGATGACGCCGATCACTGTCGTCGACGAGCATCTTCCCGGCGACCGGACTTTTGCATCTCCACCATCTTCCGTCAGTCGACCGAATACAGAAGCAACTTCGCCTAATGCAAGCCGCCGAGGCATGCACGCACCCGTTCATTGATCCGACGATAGCGGACAGCCGTGGCCACCCCGACTCACGCCGCCGATCATTCGCCGGCGGCGGCGTTCGATCCGGCGTTGACGGCTGCAGCCAGCGCGGCGATCCGCTCGGCGCGCAACAGCACCGGCCGATCGACCATCTTCCCGTCGACCGTCACCACGCCGCCATTCGAATCGCGCATCGCATCGAGCACGCGCCGCGCCCAGCGCGCTTCGTCGTCGCTCGGTCGAAAGCATCGGTGCACGAAGCCGATCTGCTTCGGATGGATGCACAGCTTCGCGCCGAATCCCAGCTGCTTGCCGTTGAATGCATCGCGCGCGATACGCACGCCGTCATCGATATCCGGCGTCACGCCGTCGACCGGCGATTCGATCCCGGCCACCCGCGAGATCAGCGCGAGTTGCGAGCGGAAGTGATTGAGCGAAACGCCATCGTCCGACATGCCCATGTCCGCGATGAAATCGAGCGTGCCGAACATCAACCGCTCGACGTACGGCGCTTTCGCGACATCGAGCGCGTTCCACATGCCGTGTGCGCTTTCGATCAACGGATAGACCGGCACACGCCGGCGCGCGAGCGCAACGGCAGCGCACACGTCGTCGGCACGCTCGGCCTTCGGCAGCACGATACCGGCCACGCCCTTCAACGCGCCGAGCGCGGCATCGGCCTCGAACCATCGCGTGTTCCGCGCGTTGATCCGCACGAGCACCGGATGCTCGGGCGAAACCCACGCCGCTATCGCATCGCGCGCCGCCACTTTCGCCTCCGGCTCGACGGCATCCTCGAGGTCGATGATGATCGCATCGGCGCCGCTTGCGAGCGCCTTGTCGAAGCGCTCCGGCTTGCTCCCCGGCACGAACAGATACGACTGGGCCTGCGCCACGCGGCCACCGCCGGCGCGCATCGCGGCATCAGACGGCATCGACCACCTCCGGAACCCGTTCGAACAGATCGCCGACGAGGCCGTAGTCGGCCACGCTGAAGATCGGTGCTTCCGGATCCTTGTTGATCGCGACGATCACCTTCGAATCCTTCATGCCGGCCAGATGCTGGATCGCACCCGAGATGCCGACCGCGATGTACAGCTGCGGTGCGACGATCTTGCCGGTCTGGCCGACTTGATAGTCGTTCGGCACGTAGCCGGCGTCGACTGCCGCGCGCGATGCGCCGAGTGCGGCGCTCAGCTTGTCGGCCAGCGGCTCGAGAACCTTCGTGTAGTTCTCGCCGCTGCCCAGGCCGCGGCCACCCGACACGATGATGCTCGCCGACGTCAGTTCCGGACGGTCCAGCTTCGTCACTTCACGGCTCACGAACTGCGACTTGCCTGCGTCTGCCGCGGCTTCGATCTTCTCGATCGCTGCGCTGCCGCCTTCGGCTGCCACCGGATCGAAACCCGTCGCACGCACGGTGATGACCTTGATCGGGTCGCTCGACTGCACCGTCGCGATCGCGTTGCCCGCGTAGATCGGGCGCTCGAACGTGTCGGCACTGTCGACCGCCGTGATGTCCGAAATCTGCGCGACGTCCAGCTTCGCGGCGATCCGCGGCGCGATGTTCTTGCCGTAGGCGGTAGCCGGAGCCAGGATGTGCGAATAGTCCTTCGCGATGTTCAGCGCGGTCGCCTCGACGTTTTCCGCGAGGCCCGCTTCGAGCTGCGGCGCATCGGCCAGCAACACCTTCGACACACCTGCGATCTTCGCTGCTGCATCGGCCGCGCCTTGCGCGTTGTGGCCCGCGACCAGCACGTGGATGTCGCCACCGATCTTCGCTGCCGCCGCCACCGTATTCAGCGTCGCGGCCTTGATCGACGCGTTGTCGTGTTCTGCAATCACCAGAATCGTCATTTCTTTCCGCTCCCTCTTACAGCACCTTGGCTTCGGTCTTCAGCTTCTCGACCAGCGTCTTCACGTCCGGCACCTTCACGCCGGCCGCGCGCTTCGGCGGCTCGACCACCTTCAGCGTCTTCAGGCGCGGCGTGACATCCACGCCGAGGTCTTCCGGCTTCACCGTTTCCAGCGGCTTCTTCTTCGCCTTCATGATGTTCGGCAGCGTCACGTAGCGCGGCTCGTTCAGGCGCAGGTCGGTCGTCACGACCGCCGGCAGCGACAGCGACAGCGTTTCCGCGCCGCCGTCGACTTCACGTGCCACGGTTGCCTTGCCGTCGGCGATCGTCACTTTCGACGCGAACGTCGCTTGCGGCAGGCCGGCCAGCGCGGCCAGCATCTGGCCCGTCTGGTTCGAATCGTCGTCGATCGCCTGCTTGCCCAGGATCACGAGTTGCGGCTGTTCCTTGTCGACCAGCGCCTTCAGGAACTTCGCGACGGCCAGCGGCTCGACGCTGTCGTTCGACTCGACGAGGATCGCGCGATCCGCGCCGATCGCCAGCGCCGTGCGCAGCGTTTCCTGCGCTTGCGTCACGCCGACCGATACCGCGATCACTTCGGTCGCCACACCCGCTTCCTTCAGCCGCACCGCTTCTTCCACCGCGATTTCGTCGAACGGGTTCATCGACATCTTCACGTTCGCGATGTCGACGCCCGTGTTGTCCGACTTCACGCGGACCTTCACGTTGTAATCGACCACTCTTTTCACTGCTACGACGATCTTCACGCGCTGCTCCTCCATCGAGTCGTTGGCATCATCCGGTTTCGCAGGCCATTACACGCGCAAACCCGGCCGGCGACAACTATCCATTGACTCTGCCGGTCATAGCCCGAACCTATTGCGCCGCGCGTTTCCCGGCGCCGAATGCGACACGGCCCGGATGATCCGGGCCGTGTCGTCGATCAGCGGTTCGCTGCCAGCGTGGCGGTAATCGCCAGGAATCGCGCGATATCGTCGGGCGCATGGCAATGGAGCGGCGATATCCGCACAGCGCCGCCGAGCCCGAACGATTTCAGCATCCGCCCCGAATACAGGCTCGACGCAACGCGTTCATAGACGATCACGCCATGCTTTTCGTATTCCCGCACCGCCTGCGTCGGCTCGAGGTTCGCGAAACCGATCCCAACAATCAGGTCGCGCTCCGTCAGGTCGTCGTGATCCCAGTAGACCTCGACACCGTCGATCGACCGCAGCCCGCGACGCCCCTCACACCCGTCGAGCAACGCGGCCAGCAGCGCGCGCTCATGCAGTTCGATCCGGTGCATGCCCTCGACGAACAGCGTGCGCCGATCGTCCGAATCGCGGAAATACCGGCCGATCCAGCTCACGTAATCGACGATCGACGTCACGACCGCGAATTGCGCGGGCGCCGGGCTGCCCAGTTCCCACACGCCCTGCTCCTTCGCGGCAAGCCGGTGATGCGGCAACGCGGCCGCGCGCGGCGACAGCCACGAGATGCCCGACCCGCGGCAACCGAAGAACTTGTACGGCGCGAAGTTGATACCGTCGACGGGCGTGCGCTGCACGTCGATGATGCCGTGCGGCGCATGCTGGACCGCATCGACAACGATGAACAGGTCCGGCTTCTTCTCCCGCGCACGCGCGACGATCGTCTCGATGTCGAATTTCGCGCCGGAGATGTTCGACGCGAACATCACGCTCAGCAGCGCGGTATCGGCGTCGACCAGCGACACGATCGCATCGACGTCCACGCCGCCGGTCTGCGGATTGCTCGGCGCGATGCGCAGCGTCTTGCCGGTGCGTTCCGCGTAATGCGTCATCGCATCGTACGACGACGGGTGCTCGAGCACGGTCGTCACCGCATTGGTGCCCGGCACGTTCTCCATGATCGCGCGCACCATGTCGAACATCGCGCCCGACGCCGTCAGCGACGCATACACGGTGCCGTCGCGCGCGTTCAGGATCGTGCGAACGTCGTCCTCGCCGCGCGACTGGATCGCCTGGAGATCGAGCGCACGCTCATGGATGCGCTCCGGGCAGTCGGGCAGCGCATCGATCCGCGCGTAGGCGTCGACCGCGGCCTTCAGCCGGAACGATCCGCCCGCGTTGTCGAAGAACAGCCGCGCGCGGCCGTCGATATCGTGATCGACATGATGAAAGCGCGCCTTGACCTGCTGCATCAACGCGTCGGGAAAAAGTGCTCCGCGGGGACTGCTCATCTTCAATGCTCCTGTTTGCTTCCGAATGTTGTGCGATGCCTGCATGGCGGCGTTCAGCCGCGCAGCGATTCGAGGTATGCGCGGCCCTTGTCCGCGTCGTACTGGCCTTCCCATTTCGCGATGACGAGCGGCGCGAGCGCGTTGCCGACGAGGTTCAGCGCGGTGCGCCCCATGTCCATGATCCGGTCCACGCCGGCGATGAACGCCAGCCCTTCGAGCGGCAGTCCCGCGCTCGCGAGCGTGGCGAGCATGATCACGAACATGAAGCCGGGCACGCCCGCGGCGCCCTTCGACGTGACGACCATGGTCAGCGTCAGCAGGATCTGCTGTTGCCAGCCGAGATGCACGCCATACAGCTGCGCGACGAACAGCGTGCCGATGCCGAGATAGATCGACGCGCCGTCGAGGTTGAACGTGTAGCCGGTCGGCACCACGAAGGTCGTGATGCTCTTCGGCACGCCGTAGTCCTCCATCTTCTCCATCAGCTGCGGCAGCACGGTCGCCGAACTGCAGGTCGAGAACGCGATGATCAGCTCGTCCTTGATCACGCGCAGCAGCGTGAGGATGCGGAACCCGAACAGCCGCGCGGTCAAGCCGAGCACGACGATCGCGAACAGCAGGATCGCGAAGTAAGTCACGGCGACCAGCTTCAGCAGCGGCAGCAGCGACCCGAAACCGAAGCTCGCGACCGTCACCGCGATCAACGCGCACACGCCGACGGGCGCATAGCGCATCACCATGTTCGTCACCTTGAACATCGCATCGGCCACGCCCTTGAGCATCGCGAGCACCGGCTTGCGGTGTTCTTCCGGCACGGTCTGCAGGCCGAGCCCGAACAGCAGCGAGAAGAAGATCACCGGCAGCAGGTCGCCCTTCGCCATCGACGCGACGATGTTGTCTGGGATGATGCCGAGCACCAGCGCCATCAGCCCGTGATGCGCCTGCTGCACCTGTTGGGTGGCTTGCTGGTAGCGGGAAATGTCCGTGTGCGCGAGTTGCGACATGTCGGTGCCGACGCCCGGCTGCAGCACGTTGCCGATCACGAGCCCGAGCACGATCGCGATCGTCGTGACCACCTCGAAATAGAGCAGCGTCTTCAGGCCGATTCGGCCGAGCGACTTGCCGTCGCCGACGCCCGCGATGCCGATCACCATGCTCGTGAACACGATCGGCACGACGATCATCCGCACGAGCTTGATGAAGATGTCGCCGGCCGGCTGCAGCAACCCGGACACGGCCGTGTCGCGCAATTGCGGAAACCGGTTCAACACGAGCCCGGTCGCGATGCCGACGACGAGCCCGATGACGATCTGCCACGCGAGGCCGAAGCGCGGCTTGCGCGCCGCGTCCGGGACGGGCGGGGATTCAATGACGGTGTCCATGCTGTCTCCAAATAAGGGGGGCGGTCGAACGCTGGATACGATGCGGCGCGGCGTCTGACGAACGCGCTCGTCGAACAACGCGACGGGAGAACCTTAAGCAGCCGAAATAGGTAAAAAAAGCGATTTTTTTATATGCGAAAATATCGCTTTTCCTCATCTATCGAGTACCCGGCGATGCTCACGTTCAAGCAGATGGAAGCGCTGTACTGGATCGTGCGACTCGGCTCCTTCGACGCGGCCGCGACACGCCTCAACACGACGCAATCGGCCGTGTCGAAGCGGATACAGGAACTCGAACGCACGTTCGACCTGACGGTGTTCGACCGCGCGCATCGCAGCGCCCGGCTCACCGACAAGGGCGCCGAACTGTTCGATCACGCGAAGGCGTTGCTCGAACAGCGCGACCGCGTCGTCGAGCGGATGAGTTCGAAGGAAGCGCTGGTGCGCCATGTCCGGATCGGCGTGACCGAACTGACCGCGCTGACCTGGCTGCCGCGCCTGGTCGCGGCGATCCAGGCCGCCTATCCGCGCGTGCACGTGGAGGCGGAGGTGGACCTGACCGCGGTGCTGCGCGATCGTCTCGCCGCCGACACGATCGACCTGATCGTCGTCCCGCAGATTCATGCGACGGAATCGTTCGCGGCGACGGTGGTCGGCGAAGTCGACAATGCGTGGATGTGCGCGGCCGGGTTCATGCCGAAGCGCAAGACGGCGATTTCATTGACGGACGTCGCGCAGTTTCCGCTGATCCTGCAAGGGACCCTGTCGGGCACGGGGCATCTGTACACGCGCTTTCTGCAGGAACATGGCGTTGCGATGCAGCGCGTGCTGTCGAGCAACAGCCTGATCGCGCAGATCGGCCTCACGCTGTCGGGGCTCGGCGTCAGCTATCTGCCGAAGGCATGCGTCGCGCACCTGGTCGCGTGCGAGGCGCTGGAGATCGTGCGCACGCGGCCGGCGCTGCCGCCGGTGCGCTACGTTGCGCTGCATCGTGCGGAGCGCGCCCATTCGCTGACCGCCGAGATCGTCCAGCTGGCGGCGCAGGCGTGCGATTTCAGCACGAGCCTGCTGGACCCCGGCGCGCATGATTAGGGTTTCGAACGACATGGCAAACCCATGGCGCGATGCGCCCGCATCGCCGCGCACCGAAGCACACGGTCAGATCTTCAGCGTCGTCGACAGATATTTGAATACGGTCGAGACCCGCAGCAGATGTCGCGATTCCCGGTGGGTCAGCACCCACAGCTCGGTCCGGCAGTCGGGCAGGACATCGGTCAATTGCACGAGATCGGAGCGGCCGCGTGTCAGAAACATCGGCAGTATGCCGACGCCCATGCCCAGGGCGACCAGCTCCATCACGGTCAGGATGCTGTCGACCTTGTAGTGCGGCACCACTTTCCTGAAATGACGTTTGCGCCAGATGACCGACGGGTGGCCCGGCAGCGCGTCGTCCGGCGCGATCCAGCGTGCCTTGCCCGCCGTGACGTCTTCATAACGGCGTACTGCGGCGTCGTGCGTCGACGCGAAAAGCGCCACGTCGATCGACCCGACGTGCTTGCCCACCAGATATTCCGGTGGCTGCCGGGTCGCACGCACCGCGATATCGGCATCGCGGCGCCCCAGGTCGGCGATCTCGTTGCCGGTGTCCAACTCGTACGCAAGCCGCGGGTGGATGGCTTCCAGCTGCTTCAGCGCCGGCCCGACCAGCCCGTGCAGAATCGTGTCGGTGGTGGTGATGCGCACGGTGCCCGCCACTTGCTCGGGCGCTTGTTGCGCGATCGAGCGGGCCGATTCGACCTGCACTTCCACTTGCTCCGCGTGTTCGGCCAGCGCCAGCGCGATTTCCTTCGCGCGATAGCCTGAGCGGGTCCGTTCGAACAACTGATGCTGCAGGCCGCGCTCGATCCGCCTGAGGTTGCGAAACACGGTCGACGCATCCACGTCCAGTCGCTCGCCCGCCTGAACCAGCGTGCCCGAGCGGGACAGCGCCAGTATCGTTTCGAGGTCTGCTGCGCTGAGCTTGTATGGCATCCGGTTATCCCCCGTGCATTGCATTTTTGCAATCCGTCATTGTAATCATGCGTATTGCTCAAGCACTTCCGCAATGTCAAATTCGGTGCCGCCTTGCCAACTCTCCCAACGGGTGCCGATATGAACCAATCGATTTCGACGAGTGACAATGCCGCCGCCTATGGCGCGTTGCGGCTCCGCGTGGCGTTGGGCCGGCGCAGCCAGCGCTTCGCGCCTGACGTGGCCTGCCACGGCGAGGCGACGACATGAGCACGCCCCAATACCACCTCGTCAGCCACGTGCTGTGCCCCTACGTCCAGCGCGCAGTCATCGTGCTGACCGAAAAAGGCGTGCCGTTCGAACGGACGGACGTCGACCTGGGCAACAAGCCGGACTGGTTTCGCAGGATTTCCCCGCTCGGCAAGACCCCAGTGCTGGTCGTCGATGGCGCGCCCATCTTCGAATCGGCCGTAATCTGCGACTACCTCGACGAGACGCTCGCGCCGAGGCTGCATCCCGATACGCCGCTCGAGCGGGCGCGGCACCGCGCGTGGGTCGAGTTCGCATCGGCACTGCTGAACGCCGTGTGGGGGTTCTACACGGCTGCGGACGAAACGGCGCTGGCCGCAGCAACCCGTGACATCCGCGCACGATTCGAGCAGCTCGAAGACACGCTCGGCGCCGGCCCGTATTTTGGCGGCACGCACTTCAGCATCGTGGACGCGGCATTCGGGCCGGTGTTCCGCTACTTCGACGTGTTCGAGCGGATCGACGACTTCGGGTTCTTCGCGGGCTTGCCCAAGGTCACTGCATGGCGGCAACGGCTCGCCGAACGGCCGTCCGTGCGCGCAGCGGTCCGGGCCGACTATCCGCAGCGGCTGATGGAGTTCCTGCTCAAGCGCGGCACGATGCTGTCGACGCGTATCCGCGATCACGTATTGCGCATTCAGGATTGAACCGCACCGCTTTTGCGTGCCGGCGCCCCGTATCGGGTTGCGCCGGCACCGGGCTCAGGGTGCCACCGGCACGATCTTTGCCGGGCGATCGGTCGCGACACGGCGCTAGCGCAAACCCGCCCCCGGTTGCACTGTTCATCGCCGTTCGGGTCCTGTATTGTCCTTCCATCCCCGGTTGCGGAACCGGTGCATGGGAGGCGCACGATGCAGAAAAAAAATGCTGCAGCCGTCTGGATCCTGATCGCGATGGTGGCAGGCATCCTGATCGGCTACATGATCTTCACGAGCTTTCCCGACAAAAAGGCCACCACCGAAATCGCCGGATACATCTCGCTCGTGTCCGACGTGTTCCTGCGGCTGATCAAGATGGTGATCGGCCCGCTGGTGTTCTCGACGCTCGTCGTCGGCATCGCGCACATGGGCGACGCGGCATCGGTCGGGCGCGTGTTCGCGAAATCGATCGGCTGGTTCGTCACCGCGTCGCTGATCTCGCTGCTGCTCGGGCTGTTCATGGCGAACCTGCTGCGGCCCGGCGAGAACCTCGGCCTGCCGCTGCCGGACATCGGCGCATCGGCGAACCTCGCGACCTCCAAGTTCACGCTGAAGGATTTCGTCGGCCACATGGTGCCGAGGTCGTTCGCCGAGGCGATGAGCAACAACGAAATCCTGCAGATCGTCGTGTTCTCGATGTTCTTCGGCGTCGCGCTCGCGGCGCTCGGCGAGCGCGGCAAGATCCTCGTCGCCGCGATCGACCAGCTGTCGCACGTGATGCTCAAGATCACCGGCTACGTGATGAAGCTCGCGCCGCTCGCGGTGATGGCCGCGATGGCCGCGACCGTCGCGGTCAACGGGCTGTCGGTGCTGCTGAAGTTCGCGGTGTTCATGGGCGACTTCTACGTGAGCCTGTTCCTGCTCTGGGCCTTGCTCGTCTGTGCCGGGCTGTTGTTCCTCGGGCCGCGCGTATTCAAGTTGCTGGTGCTGATCAAGGAAGCATTCATGCTGTCGTTCGCGACGGCCAGCTCCGAAGCCGCGTATCCGAAGATCCTCGATGCGCTCGACCGGTTCGGCGTGCGACGCAGGATTTCGAGCTTCGTGATGCCGATGGGCTATTCGTTCAACCTCGACGGTTCGATGATGTACTGCACGTTCGCGTCGCTGTTCATCGCGCAGGCGTACAACATCCACCTGTCGATCGGCACGCAGATCACGATGCTGCTGGTCCTGATGCTCACGTCGAAGGGAATGGCCGGCGTGCCGCGCGCATCGCTCGTCGTGATCGCCGCCACGCTGCACCAGTTCGGGCTTCCGGAGGCCGGCCTGCTGCTGATTCTCGGCGTCGATACGTTCCTCGACATGGGCCGCTCGGCCACCAACGCGGTCGGCAACTCGATCGCGAGCGCGGTGGTCGCGAAGTGGGAAAACCAGCTCATGTCGGAAGCGGAAGCCGAAGCCAATCTGGCACGCATCGAAGCGGAACAGGAAGCGACGATTGCGCATCCGACGGACGTCTGACGGAGGCCCGGCGATGAAGATGCAGCGATTCTGGCGTGCGCTCGCGCTCGCGGGCCTGCTTGCCGCGGGCGCAAGCGCGCGCGCGGAAGATGCGCCGTCCACGCCGCCGCGCGTCGAGCCGTTCGCGCCGGCCCGACTGACCGGCACGCTCGCGAAGGTGCGCAGCAGCGGCACGATCGCGCTCGGCTATCGCGACGCGTCGATCCCGTTCTCGTATCTGAACGCGCGCAACCAGCCGATCGGCTATTCGATCGAGCTCTGCAAGGCGCTCGTGTCGTCGATCGAGGATGCGGTCAATCGGAACCTGACGATCCGCTGGGTGCCGGTCACGTCCGAGAACCGCATCGACGCGGTGGTCAACGGCACGGTCGACCTGGAATGCGGCTCCACGACGAGCAACCTGGAGCGCCAGAAGCGCGTGGCGTTCTCGCCGATCATCTTCGTGGCCGGCACGAAGGTGATGGTGAAACGCGGCTCGCCGATCCGCTCGTTCCGCGATCTCGCGGGCAAGAAGGTCGCGGTGACGGCCGGCACGACCAACGAGAAGGCGCTGCGCGACCTGGACGCGCGGTTCAGGCTCGGCATCCAGCTGCAGGTGGTGCCGGATCATGCGCAGGGCTTCGCGCTCGTCGCGAGCGGCGGCGCCGATGCGTTCGCGACCGACGACGTGCTGCTGTACGGCCTGATTGCCGTGAATGCGGGCAAGGGCGGCCAGTACGACGTGGTCGGCGACTTCCTGTCCTACGACCCGTACGGCATCATGTTCCGCAAGGACGATCCGCAGCTCGCGCAGGTCGTGAAGAGCACGTTCGAGGAGCTGGCCGTCGACGGCGAGATCGCGCGCCAGTACAAGCGCTGGTTCCTGCGCCCGCTTCCGTCGGGCATGAGCCTCAACCTGCCGATGAGCCCGCAACTGGAGACCATCATCGAGACGATCGGCGTCAAGGGCGAATGAGATAGCGCCGCCGTCTTCCGCTCGACCGGGACGAGCCGTTCCTGTCGCGCGTGATGCGGCGGCGTCACCGGCGTCGCCGGCGTCACCTACGTTGCGCGGCAGCCGCGACGCATCCGGCCACGCTATCCCGGGCAGCCATGTATTCATGCCGGGTGCCCGATCGACGGGATGTCGCAGCGGCCGATCGCACGGACGAATGCAAAAGCGGCCCCGGTGCCTGCCCAGACACCGGGGCCACTCACCGGCAGCACCGCGTTCAACCGACCCGCGCTTCTCCCTGCCGCTCCGCTTCGCCGTCTTGTGCCGCCGTTCGCGCCAGCACCGGCTTCAGCGCATGCCCGGTATGGCTCGCCTTCACCTGCGCGAGCCCTTCCGGCGGCGCCGCCGCGACGATCGTGCCGCCGCCCACGCCGCCTTCCGGACCGAGATCGATGATCCAGTCGGCTTCCGCGATCACGTCGAGGTCGTGTTCGATCACGACGACGCTATGCCCGCCGTCGACCAGCCGGTGCAGCACGCGGATCAGCTTCGCGACGTCGGCCATGTGCAGGCCGACCGTCGGCTCGTCGAGCACGTACAGCGTGTGCGGCGCCTTCTGGCCGCGCCGCGTGATGTCGTCGCGCACCTTCGTGAGCTCGGTCACGAGCTTGATCCGCTGCGCCTCGCCGCCGGACAGCGTCGGCGACGGCTGGCCGAGCGTCAGGTAGCCGAGGCCGACGTCCTTCATCAGCTGCAGCGGATGCGCGATGTTCGAAATCGGTGCGAAAAATTCCACCGCTTCGTCGATCTCCATCGTCAGCACGTCGCCGATGTTCCGGCCGCGCCACGTGACCGCGAGCGTCTCCGGATTGAAGCGCTGCCCGTGGCACACGTCGCACGGCACCTTCACGTCGGGCAGGAAGCTCATCCCGATCGTGCGCACGCCTTGCCCTTCACAGGCCGGACACCGCCCGTCGCCGGTGTTGAACGAGAAGCGCGATGCCGTGTAGCCGCGCGCCCGCGCCTCCAGCGTATCGGCGAACAGCTTGCGGATGGTGTCCCACACGCCGATGTAGGTGGCCGGGCACGAGCGCGGCGTCTTGCCGATCGGCGTCTGGTCGACTTCGAGCACGCGATCGATCTGCTCCCAGCCGCTCAGCGACTCGCAGCCCTGCCACGCATGCGTGACGTTCAGCGACGGCCGCGGCGCGCTGCGTGCGAGCACGCTCGAGCGGCGGTTCGTGGCCGGCGCATCCTGCTGCGCGGCCTTGCGCGCGCGCCGCGTGGCCGGCGACGACAGCACCGAGCGGCCAACCGCGTCGAGCAGGTTCGTCATCAGCACGTCGCGCGCGAGCGTCGACTTGCCCGAGCCGCTGACGCCCGTCACCGCGACGAGCCGCGCGAGCGGAATGCCGACGGTGACGTCACGCAGGTTGTGCAGCGTCGCGCCGTGCACGGTCAGCCAGCCCTCCGGCACCGCCGGTGCGCCCTTCTTGCCCGCGACGCTCACCGCACGGCGCGGCTGCAGCGGATGCGTCATCGGCTGCGCGAGCAGGCGGCCCGTGACCGAATCGGGCTGCGCGGCCAGATCCGCGACCGCCCCTTCGGCGACCAGCGTACCGCCGCGCTTGCCGGCGCCCGGGCCGACGTCGATGATGTGGTCGGCGCGGCGAATCGTGTCCTCGTCGTGCTCGACGACGACGAGCGTGTTGCCCTTGTCGCCGAGCTTGCGCAGCGCGTCCAGCAGGATCTGGTTGTCGCGCGGATGCAGGCCGATGGTCGGCTCGTCGAGCACGTAGCACACGCCCTGCAGGTTGCTGCCGAGCTGCGCGGCGAGCCGGATGCGCTGCGCTTCGCCGCCCGACAGGCTCGGCGCCGCGCGATCGAGGCTCAGGTAGCCGAGCCCGACTTCCTCGAGGAACGCGAGGCGGCTGCCGATCTCGCTGACGATGTCGCGCGCGATCTGCGCGTCGCGGCCGGTCAGTTCCAGCGCGTCGATCCAGCGGCGCGTATCGGACACCGTCCACTGCGCGACCTCGACGATCGGATGCGCGTCGAACGTGACCGCGCGCGCGGACGGGTTCAGGCGCGTGCCGCCGCAATCCGGGCACGGCTCGTTGCCGACGCCTTCCGGTTCCTGCTCGTCCGACGGCAACGTCTGTTCGCGGCCGCGATCGTCTCCGGCGAGCACCGTGTCGTCGTACGCCGCGCGCTGTTCGCGCGTGAGCGTGACGCCGGTGCCGACGCAGGTCGTGCACCAGCCGTGCTTGCTGTTGTACGAGAACATCCGCGGATCGAGCTCCGGGTAGCTCGTGCCGCACACCGGGCACGCGCGCTTGACCGACAGCACCTTGACCTCGCCGACGCGCGCGGTCGAATGGTCGTTCTGCATCGCGTGATGCAGCCCGTCGAGCGGCGCGAGCAGGTGCATCACGCCCTTGCCGAGCTCGAGCGTCTCGTCGAGCAGGCGCCGCAACTCGGCCTCGTGGTCCGGCGACACGACGATGTCGGCCACCGGCAGCTCGATCGTATGCTCGCGGAAGCGGTCGAGCTTCGGCCACGGATCGACCGTGACGAACTCGCCGTCCACGCGCAGATGCGTGCTGCCGCGCGCCTTCGCCCACTTCGCGAGATCGGTATACACGCCCTTGCGGTTGACGACGAGCGGCGCGAGCAAACCGACGTGCTCGCCGCGATGGTCGCGCAGCAGCTGCGCGGCGATCGACTCGACGGTTTGCGACGTGACGGGCGTGCCGTCGTGGATGCAGTGCTGCAGGCCGAGCTTCACGTACAGCAGCCGCAGGAAGTGCCAGACTTCGGACGTGGTCGCGACCGTGCTCTTGCGGCCGCCGCGCGACAGCCGCTGCTCGATCGCCACCGTCGGCGGAATGCCATATACGGCGTCCACTTCCGGCCGCCCGGCCGGCTGCACGATCGAGCGCGCATACGCGTTCAGCGATTCGAGGTAGCGGCGCTGGCCTTCGTGGAACAGGATGTCGAACGCGAGCGTCGACTTGCCGGAACCCGACACGCCGGTGATCACGTTGAACTTGCCGTGCGGGATGTCGACGTCGAGCGCCTTCAGGTTGTGCTCGCGCGCGTTGACGATCCGCACGACGTCCTCGCCCTCGATCGCGCGCCGCTCGCGGGCGGCGTTCAGCACGGCCTGCAGCGGCACGCCTTCGTCGGCGAGCGCGGTTTCGCCGTCCATCGCGCGGTCGTACTGCAGCAGCGCGACGCCGGTGTGCGATTGCGCGCACGCCTTCACGTCGTCGGGCGTGCCCGCGCACAGCACGAGGCCGCCGCCGTCGCCACCTTCCGGGCCGAGATCGATCAGCCAGTCGGCCGCGCGGATCACGTCGAGGTTGTGCTCGATCACGATCAGCGAATGGCCGGCCGCGAGCAGCTTGCCGAACGCCTGCATCAGTTTCGCGATGTCGTCCAAGTGCAGCCCGGTGGTGGGCTCGTCGAACATGAACAGCTTCGCGCGCGCGATGCGCGCCTCTTCGCTGGCGATCCGGCGCCCGCCGGCCGCCGCCGCCGATTCGGCGAGGAAGCCGGCCAGCTTCAGCCGCTGCGCTTCGCCGCCCGACAGCGTCGGCACCGGCTGGCCGAGCTTCACGTATTCGAGGCCGACGTCGACGATCGGCTGCAGCACGCGCAGCACCTCCGCGTCGGTCGCGAAGAACGCGGCCGCCTCGCTGACGGTCAGGTCGAGCACGTCGGCGATGTTCAGCGCGCGGCCGTCGCGCTCGATGCGCACTTCGAGGATCTCGGCGCGGTAGCGGCTGCCGTCGCAATCCGGGCAACGCAGGTAGACGTCGCTCAGGAACTGCATCTCGATGTGCTCGAAACCCGAGCCGCCGCAGGTCGGGCAACGGCCGTCGCCCGAGTTGAAGCTGAACGTGCCGGCGCCGTAGCCGCGCTGCAGCGCGAGCGGCGCCTTCGCGAACAGCTTGCGGATCTCGTCGAACGCGCCGACGTAGCTGGCCGGGTTCGAGCGCGTGGTCTTGCCGATCGGCGACTGGTCGACGAACACGACGTCGCCGACCTGGTCGGCCCCCGTGAGCGTACGAAACGCGCCCGGCGACTCGGTCGCCTTGCCGTGGTGGCGCGCCATCGCCGGATAGAGCACGTCCTGCAGCAGCGTCGACTTGCCGGAGCCCGACACGCCCGTCACGCACACGAGCCGCTGCAGCGGAATCTCGACCGTCACGTCACGCAGGTTGTGCTCGGTCGCGCCTTCGAGCACGATGCGCGGCGTGTTCGCGTCGACCGGGCGGCGCGCCCAGTTCGACGCATGCGCGACGTGCTTGCGGCCGCCGAGATATTCGCCCGTCAGCGTGCGCGCGGCACGGATGTCGGCCGGCGTGCCGTCGTAGACGATCGTGCCGCCGCGCTCGCCGGGGCCCGGGCCCATGTCGATCAGCCGGTCGGCCGCGAGCATCACCGACGGATCGTGCTCGACCACCACCAGCGTATTGCCCGCGTCGCGCAGCCGCTGCATCGCCTCGACGATTCGCGTGAGGTCGCGCGGATGCAGCCCGATGCTCGGCTCGTCGAGCACGAACAGCGTTTTCGTGAGCGAGGTGCCAAGCGCGGTGGTCAGGTTGATCCGCTGCACCTCGCCGCCCGACAGCGTGCGGCTCTGCCGGTCGAGCGTCAGGTAGCCGAGCCCCACGTCGCACAGGTATTTCAGGCGCGTGCGCACTTCGGCGAGCAGCAGTTTGAGCGCATCGTCGAGCAGCGCGCTCGGCAGCGTGATCCCGTCGAAGAAGCGGCGGATGCGCTCGATCGGCAGCAGCATCAGGTCGTGCACCGTCAGGCCCGGCAGCGCTTCGAGCTGCGCGCGCGTCCAGTCGACGCCGCGCGGCATGAAGCGATCGGCGGGCGCGAGCACCGCATCGGCGTTCGCCTTCGAGCCGAGCCGCCACTGCAGCGATTCCGTCTTCAGGCGCGCGCCGCCGCAGACCTCGCACGGCGTGTAGCTGCGGTACTTCGACAGCAGCACGCGGATATGCATCTTGTACGCTTTCGATTCGAGATAGCCGAAGAAGCGTTTCACGCCGTACCACTGGCTCTGCCACTTGCCGTTCCAGTCCGGCGAGCCGTTGATCACCCAGTCGCGCTCGGCGTCGGTCAGGTCGGACCACGGCGTGTCGCGGCGGATGTCGGCCTTCGCCGCGTAGCGCATCAGGTCGTCCTGGCACTCCTTCCAGGCGGGCGTCTGCATCGGCTTGATCGCGCCGCCGCGCAGCGTCTTGCGCGCGTCGGGGATCACCAGGCCGAGATCGACGCCGATCACGCGGCCGAAGCCGCGGCAGGTCTCGCACGCGCCGTAGGCCGAGTTGAACGAGAACAGCGCCGCCTGCGGCTCCGCGTAGCGCAGGTCGCTGTCGGGATCGTGCAGCCCGGTGGAGAAACGCCATACCTGCGGCTCGGCCAGCGCGTTTTCCGCTTCCGGCGCGAGCACGTAGACGTTCACGCGGCCGCCGCCGCGCTTCAGCGACGCCTCGATCGCCTCGACCACGCGCACCTTGTCGGCCTGCTGCACGCGGAAGCGGTCGGCCACCACATCGAGCAGCTTGCGCGGGCCGGTGGGCGACGCGACTTCGCGCTGCGCCTGCACGCGCGTGTAGCCGCTCGCGGACAGCCACTGCGCGATTTCTTCGTCGGACACGCTTTCCGGCAGCTCGACCGGGAACGTGACGACGACGCGCGGATCGTCGGCGCGCGTGCGCTCGACGAGTTCCGCGTAGATCGTCTCCGGCGTGTCATGCCGCACCTGCCGCGCGGTCTGGCGGTCGAACAGCTCGGCCGCGCGCGCGTACAGCAGCTTCAGGTGATCGTTGAGCTCGGTCATCGTGCCGACGGTCGAACGCGAGCTGCGGACCGGATTGGTCTGGTCGATCGCGATCGCGGGCGGCACGCCGTCGACGCGCTCGACCTGCGGACGGTCCATCCGGTCGAGGAACTGCCGCGCATACGCGCTGAAGGTTTCGACGTAGCGCCGCTGGCCTTCCGCGTACAGCGTGTCGAACACGAGGCTCGACTTGCCGGAGCCCGACGGGCCGGTGACGACCGTCATTTCGCCGGTGCGCAGGTCGAGATCGAGGTTCTTGAGGTTGTGCTGACGTGCTCCGCGAATGCGGATCAGATTGCTGGATGACAATTTGCCTGCCCGTCTGAATGAGTTAGCCGGAATTCACGGTGCCGGAACGCTGCGGCGGATGCCCGCAGGCGCGGCGCACGTGCCGCACGGGTCATGCCCGCGCCGCTCGAGTTCGACGGATACTATACTGTATATTCATACAGTTTTCCAAGAACGGCGCAAAGCCGGGAACAAGCGCCGGATCACGCCGGCTTTCCCGGACGGCGGCTCGGTCGTCGAAGCGCGCGCCGAACGACGCGCGCTTCAGCGTCTGCCGCTCACTCTCATGCTCACGCGCCGAACCGGCACCGGCTCACCCGCCACCCGCCATCGCATACGCAATGCACGTGCGGGCGAGCACGTCGGTCGGATCGACGAGCGTCGCCCGACGCCCGTCCCGCGCGACATATTCGCCGCCCGGCAGCAGGATCGGCAGCTCGGTGCAGCCGAGCACGATCACCCGCACGCCCTCGGCGATCAGCGCGTCGACAGCGGCGCCGATATCGTCCTTGCACTGTCCGGTCGTGAAGCCGGCCTTCACGCCCTGCTTCCCGTAGATCGCTTCCATCACGCGCGCCTGCAATGCGGGCGTCGGCGCGACTTGCCGCAGCCCTTGCGATTCGAGTGCCCTCTTGTACACACCGCTTTCGATCGTGCCGGAGGTCGCGAGCACGCCGACGTCGCGCAGCTCCGGATACGTATCGCGCAGATGCGCGACCGTGACGGTCAGCATGTTGACGACCGGAATGCCGAGGTACGGCTGGATCCGCTCGACGAACGCATGCGCGGTGTTGCACGGAATCGCGATGACGTCGGCATCGCCGTCCTCGAGCTTCTTGCAGGTCGCGTACAACGCGATCGTCGGGTCCGTGCCGGTGCCCGTCAGGTTCTCGGTCCGGTCGGGAATCTGCGGATTCTGCTCGACCAGCAGCTTGATGTGTTCCTGATCGCGCGACGCCGGCGTGTTGCGCACGATCTTGTCCAGGAAATCGACCGTCGCGGCCGGCCCGACGCCGCCGACCACGCCGACCTTGAACGGCACCGCGCGCGAACCGGCGTGCCCGGTCACCGCGTACTGCGCATACACGAGGTTCGAATCCACGAGCGGCACGCGCAGCGGGCCGATGGCGTCCGCGACCAGTGCGATCTCGGTCAGGCCGGAGACGATCACCTGCACGCGCTGATCGATCAGGTCCGCGCATGCGCGGCGCAGCAGGTCGACCGGCCGGCCGCGCAGATTGCCGCGCTTGATGCCGTCGGCGCCGTAGACGGCTTCCGTCACGAGATCGATCCCGTCGTGCGTCCGCGGATGAACGACGTCGAACTGCGGCGACGGGAAATACGTGTCGAAGAGTCGCTTGTCCCGCACGTAGTCGGAAGCCAGCACGCCGATGCGCGTCGCGTCCGGGTATTTGCGCCGCACGTGGTAGCGAACGGCTTCGACGATATCGACGATCGGCAGGCGCGTATTCGCCTTCAATTCGTCGATGAACGTGTGACTCAGGAAACACGGCAGCACGACCGTCGTCACGCCGCGCTTCTCGAACTGCCGGATCATGTCGAACACGTACAGCTTGCGCTCGATGGTCGCCGCACTGCCGGACCCCGAGCCCTTGAACGGGTATTGCTCGAAGATCATTTCGGCGTGTTCCTCGTCGGACGACGCCGGCGTCGCCTTCACCATCTTGAAGAACACGTCGGCACTGCCCAGCGGCCCCAGGCCGCCGACCACGCCGAATTTCCTCCGCGCATTCACGCCATCCGTATCCGTGCGCATCATGCGTTCAGCTCCGGCTGCTCGAATACGGCGTCCTGCGACTGCGCGGCGCGCCGGCTCTCCCACTTCGCGATCACCGCCGTCGCCACGCTGTTGCCGATCACGTTGGTCATCGTGCGGCCCATGTCGAGGATCTGGTCGATCGCGAGCACCATCGCGACGCCGGCCACCGGCAGATGGAACATCGGCGCGACCGCCGCGACCACGACCACCGAGCCGCGCGGCACGCTCGCCATGCCCTTGCTGCTCAACATCAGCACCAGCAGCATGAACACCTGCTCCGACAGCGGCATGTGCACGCCGAACGCCTGCGCGATGAAGATGGCCGCGAACGCCTGATACATCATCGATCCGTCGAGGTTGAACGCGTAGCCGAGCGGCAGCGTGAAGCCCACCACCTTCTTGTCGACGCCGAAGCGCTCGAGCTGCTCGGTCAGGCGCGGATAGGCGGCCTCGCTGCTGGCGGTCGAGAACGCGATCAGCGCGGGCTCGCGCACGGCCTTCAGCAGGCTCCCGACGCGCCGCCCGAGAAACACGTAGCCGACGCCGATCAGGATCGCCCAAAGGACCAGCAAGCCGAGATAGAACGCGCCGATCAGTTTCCCGTACGTATAGATCACGTCGAGCCCGCGCAGCGTGACCGACGACGCGATCGCACCGAACACGCCGAGCGGCGCCGCGCGCATCACGTAGTTCGTCAGGCGCAGCATCACCGGCACCATCCCGTCGATCGCCTGGATCACGACGCTAACGCGCGGGTCGCGCTTCAACGCACTCAGCGCGACGCCGAGAAAGATCGAGAACACCAGGATCTGCAGGATGTCGTTGCGCGCCATCGCGTCGAGCAGGCTGGTCGGGAACGCATGCGTGATCACGTCCCGGGCGTTCAGCGCGGCGGTATTCAGTCCGGTGTTGACCTCACCCGCGCTCGCCACGAGGTTCAGGCCGGCGCCTGGCTGCAGCGCATTGGCCATCACGAGGCCGAGACTCAACGAAATCAGCGACGCGCAGACGAACCAGCCGAGCGAGCGCAGGCCGATGCGGCCGACGTCCTCGCCGCTGTCCATGCCGGCCAGGCCGGACACGAGCGTCACGAACACCAGCGGCGCGATGATCATCTTGATCAGGCGCAGGAAGATGTCGGTGACGATCGAGAAGTAGCCGGCGATCGTCTTGAGGGTGGCCGGGTCCGCGATGTTGGCGTGGCACGCATAACCGGCGACGACACCGAGGATCATGCCGACTGCGATGCTTAAGGTGAGGCGATTTTTCATGTCCATTCGTCCTTGGGTGGCACCCGGCCGCCGGAAGGCGGCGAGCGCTGCGAAGAAGGCCGCGCGACGCCGGTCGCGCGTCGCATGTGCCGTTGGAACGAATGGTAGGGACGGTCGAAAAAGCCGTGATGCCGGTGCGACATGGCGGTATGCGAGCGCCGCATAACGCGGGAAAACCCTGATTCAGCCGAGCCGGGCAGGCGCCGCGCGCAGATGCTGCCAGAGGGTGTCGAGGAATTCGCTGCGATTGGACACGTCGCGATACACGCGCAGCTCGACGTCCAGGTTCCACGCCGCCGGGCCGGCCGGCACGAGCTCGCCGGCCGCCAGTTCGGTGGCGATCGCGCTGCGGGGCAGCCACGCGACGCCCTCGCCTTCCATCACGAGCTTCTTGAGCACTTCGGCCATGTCGGACTCGTAGTGCAGCTGCAAGGCCGGCGCATCCGGTGCGCGGCCGAGCAGCAGCGCGAGACAGCGGCCGAAATAGCTGGTTTCCGTGTAGGTAATCAGCGGCAGCGGATTCTGCTTCGTTCCGGGCAGGCGAAACGCGGGCGCCGATCGACGGTTCGGCCGGCACGCCGGCATCAGCGTGTCGAGGCCCACCGTCAGGTGCGCGTACTTCGCGGGGTCGAGATGGAGCGGCAGCTCCGGATGGTGATACGCGAACATCAGCTCGCAGTTGCCGTTGACGAGCATCAGGATCGAGTCGTGGACGTTCGTCGGAATGACGCGCGCGCGCACTTCACCGAAATGCGTCGCGAGCGCCTTGAGCCAGGCCGGCAGGAAACTCAGCGCGATCGTGTGACCCGCGGCGATCTGCAGGCTCTTGCCGGCGATCCGCTGCTCGGTGCGGATGATCGCGCGGGTATCGTACAGGCGGCTGATGACGTCCTCGGCCGTTTCATGGAACAGGCGCCCGGCCGGCGTCAGCACCGGCGGAAAGCTGCTGCGGTCGATCAGCTCGGCGCCGATCCACTGCTCGAGCGACTGGATGCGGCGGCTGAAGCCCGATTGCGTGACGTTGCGAAATTCAGCCGCGCGGGAAAAGCTCTGATATTGCGCGAGCGCGAGGAAATCCTCGATCCATTTGATTTCCATGATGGCCTTGGAGGTCGCGGGTGAGCCGGCCCGCGCGTCGCCAGGGTCGTGGCGAAGCGCGGGCCGACGGACGCCTCCATTTTATGGGCAGCGCGCAATGTCGCGTTCAACCCTCCTGGCGCTCGATCAGGAAGCGCTCGCGGCGCTTCCCCTTGATCCATGCCGGCTCGCGTCCCCGGCCGGACCACGTCGCCCCGGTGTTCGGATCGCGGTACTTCGGCGCGACGGCAGGCGTTTTTCGCGCCGTCCTTGCGGCACTGCCCTGACGGCCGAATATCTGTCTCGGGGTCAACCCATATTCGGCGACACGGGTACGGACCTCCTGCAGCACGGTCTCGAGTTCGGCCTGTCGCGCTTCCTCGGCACGTTTCATCAGTTCATTGGCTTGCGCCTTCAATTCGCGATAGCCTGACATCCCTTTCCTCCCAATTGCTCCGGCGCCATGAAAAGCCGAACGGGGCGCAAGCCCCGAACGGTTCGTTGTGTTGTCAACGGGTGGTGTCACGCGCGTGCGCCCGACGCGGCACGAGGCTTGTCTCCCTATGCATCGGATGCGTCGGCAGCACGCGTGCGCACGTC